>JBLHML010000004.1:0-125887 GCA_047622005.1 Dokdonia sp.
ATAGTTCCGAATTAAAAAATTTGATAATTAATACCGATGCTATTTGTGCACTTCTAATTGCCATACTCATCCCGTTACCGCATAAAGGATGGATCAATGCAGCTGTATCACCGCACATAAGGATATGGTTTTCAACAGGTTTTTTATCTTCAAATGAAATTTGACTAATCGTTAAAGGTTGATCAAAAACAGGAATAGTCTCATTAAAAATAGTTTTTAAATGTTCATTATCAAAAACAACTTGCTCTTGAAACTCCTGAATATCTTTATGTCTTTTAAACGATTCGTAATTTGTAATATAGCATAAGTTGATGCTGTCATCCTCTACTTTAGAAACACCACAATAACCGCCTTCAAAATTATGAAGCGCTACTAAATTTTCAGGAAAATCACCTTTTACATGCGTTTTTACTGCTAAATATGGCGATTTCGTTTTTATGAATTTACGATCTAGTTTTACATCTAGATTTGCACGCTTACCATAAGCTCCAATAACTATTTTAGCTTTGAAAGCAGCGTTATTTTTTGTTTCTACAGAAAATTCATCATTAGAAAACTGAATATCTTCAACAACATCTTGCAAAATTTCCACACCGCTCTCAAGCGCCTTATTTGCCAAAGCTTCATCTAAACAGAATCTACTTATCCCAAATCCACCTAATGGTAAATCTGCTGAAATTAGTTGTCCTTTAGGTGTCGATAATTGAAATTTATCAATCCTTTTTGCGCCTAATTTAAACACATCAATATCTAAAAAATCTAAATATGGTAGTACTTCGTTAGAAATATATTCCCCACAAACCTTGTGTTTAGGATAGCTGTTTTTTTCAATAACTAAAACGCTCAAATTCTGCTTTGATAAATGGATCGCGCTAGTTAAACCAGCCAATCCACCTCCAACTATAAGGACATCAAAATGTTGTTTTGTTGTATTCAATTTTAATTATCAGTGTTTTTTTAAAGATAAGCTGAAAATGATTTAGATTGAGTTTAGATAACCCTAATAATTTTGAACTTTTGATCTCTAAATTGAATAGTGTCATCTACTGTTTTACCTAAAAGTAGTTGTGCAATTGGTGTTATTGCAGAAATTGCGTAGAATTTCTCACTAGCTACTAAAATTTCTCCTGCGCTCACCGCTACAAAATAATTAGCTTGGGTTGTATAGACAACGCATCCTAGTCCGATGATTTCCGAAGATTTAGAAACATCAATTTTAGATAGCACTTGATTTGTTTTCTGAATTTCTGCCAATTGCTGACCTGCTTTTTCTCTTTCTAACTGCAACATTGCACGACCTGTCTCATGCTTATCTCCTGCAGAACTTTTAGTCTCAGACGTTAATGACTCTTGAATTTCATTAATGGTATGCTGAATCGTATGAAAACGGATATCAATAAATGACTGACATTGATCATACAAATTTTGCTTAATATTATTGATCTTTGTCATCGCTCGTTGAGTAATTTAATGGTCCAAAATAATTCATTTGCTTCATAATCCATGTTTTCCGACCTTCAATATAAGGTGTCGCAGGATTTGCGCTATATCTTAACGGATTGGGTAATATTGAAGCCATCGCAGCAGCTTCCTGTTTTGATAAACTAGAAGGCGGTTTTTTAAACCAATACTGTGATGCAGCCTTTGCTCCATATATTCCTGGACCCATTTCTATACTATTGAGATACACTTCCATAATACGTTCTTTACTCCAAATTAATTCAATCAAAAACGTGAAATAGGTCTCTAAACCTTTTCGCAACCAACTGCGCTGTGGCCATAGAAAAACGTTTTTTGCGGTTTGCTGGCTTATAGAACTCGCTCCCATTAAACGTTTCCCTTTTTTGTTGTTTTCATATGCTTTTTCAATAGCCTTAACATCAAAACCATAATGTTTCAAAAAATTTTGATCCTCACTACAAATAACTGCAAGTTGTAGGTTTTTAGAAATATCCTCAACGGACACCCAATCATGTTTCCAGCCTTTTTTAATCGCGTCCGTTTGCTCTAGGTTTTTAATAACCATCAAAGGTGTTATTGTCACAGGAACCCACTTAAAGACAAAGACAATTATTATTGAAAACACGAAAAGCCAAAACAAGGACTTGAAAATAAATTTGAATACGCGTTTGAAAAAGTTCATGGCAATAAGTGTAACTCGTTTATAAATCTAAGGTTTGCATTGAGATTTGGAATACTAGCTAAAAGGTTTTAAAAACCTTGCAGGATAACATAAATCAATTAAAGAACTAAATCTGCTAATTCTTTGCCAATCAAACTCCCAATAGCAACTCCCATTCCTCCAAGGCGAACACCACAATACACGTTATTTGATAATTGTTTTATGATTGGTTTTTTTTGTTGACCAACTCCCATTATTCCGCTCCAACGATGCTCAATTTCGAATGGTGTGTTTGGTAGAATTGTTGATTTTAAAACCGCTTCTAGTTTGTTTTGGATGAGTGCAGTTTGAGTTAACTCTGTCGTTTCTTCGCCTTTAAAATCTAGATTTCGTCCGCCTCCAAATAAAATACGGTTATCAATATTTCTAAAATAATAATAACCTTGATCTAAATGAAATGTCCCTTTAATATGTAAGTTCTCTATTGGTTTTGTAATTAGCACTTGAGCTCTTGCTGGTTTTACCTCGGAAATATCTAAACTTGAAGCAAAGCCATTTGTTGCAATTAATAGCTTAGCTGTAGAAAACTCAAACTGATTGGTCTTAACTTTTACTGAATTTTGATCTTCTGTAAACGTCTCAACACTACAATTATTTAAAATCTTAATTCCACTTTTATAGGCCTCTTTTAATAAAGCCTCCATCATTTTTCCAGTATCTATTTGACCTTCAAATTTATTAAAACTTAAATTGTCACTGCAGTTTTTAAAACCAAATGTGTTTGATTTAAAACTAAAAACATCATCATTAAATAAGGGCTTTAACAATACATTGACCCCTTCTTTTTTAGCTTCACACGTTTCTAATAAACCCGCTGTATTTGAAAACAATTCGTAGCCTCCAGCTTCCTGATAATTGATTGTTGAATCTCCTAAAGTAGTTCGTAATAACTGTAGACCGTCTATGCGTTTTTTGACGAGTTGAAATACCTCTTCTTCAGAATGTGTTTTAAGGTCGTCAATAATTTCACTTAAACTCCCAAAACAAGCAAACCCTGCGTTTTTTGTGCTTGCGCCTTGTGGCAACATTCCTTTTTCTAGAATTAGAATTTTAGATTTAGGAAAGCGGTTTTTAAGTTCTAACGCACAATTAAGCCCAACGATACCACTTCCAACTATGGTATAGTCAATATTAGTGAGCCATGATTTTATTTCCCAGTAACTTAAATTCAAAAGCGTAGGTTGTTAAAGTTGTTAAGTAAAAGTAGTGATTTTTTATGATGCCAAATTTTAGATTTACAAACTTTACTTTGGTCATGACCTCTGTTAAGGATGGAGTGGTTTGTCTGAGCTCCTCGTAGAGAGCGAGCCACGAGAGCCTGACGCTTTGGAGCTTTCTGCGGAAAAGGGAAACAGCATAAAAAAACTCCGAAACGTTAATTTCGGAGTTTTTATTTTAGTCGTCTTCAACAGGTTGAATTACGAAATCTTCCATGAATTTAGTGGTGTAATTTCCTGCTAAATAATCTGGATGATCCATCAACTGTCTATGAAATGGAATTGTTGTTTTAATACCTTCAATCACGAATTCATCTAAAGCACGTTTCATTTTACTAATGGCTTCTTCACGAGTTTGCGCAGTTGTAATCAACTTTGCAATCATAGAATCGTAGTTTGGCGGAATAGAGTAACCTGCGTAAACGTGAGTATCTAATCTCACACCATGGCCTCCTGGAGCGTGCAATGTTGTAATGCGTCCCGGTGATGGTCTAAAGTCGTTAAAAGGATCCTCTGCATTAATACGACATTCAATAGAATGTAGTTGCGGTAAATAATTTTTTCCCGAAATTGGAACACCTGCAGCGACTAATATTTGCTCACGTATTAAATCAAAATCAATAACTTGCTCAGTAATTGGATGCTCTACTTGGATACGAGTGTTCATTTCCATGAAGAAAAAATTACGGTGTTTATCTACCAAAAATTCTACTGTTCCTGCACCTTCGTATTTAATATATTCGGCAGCTTTAACTGCAGCTTCACCCATTTTTTTACGCAAAGCTGCTGTCATAAATGGTGACGGTACCTCTTCGGTTAATTTTTGGTGACGTCTTTGAATAGAACAATCGCGCTCTGATAAATGACATGCCTTACCTGTTGAGTCTCCAACGATTTGAATTTCTATATGTCTTGGCTCTTCAATGAGTTTCTCCATATACATATCGTCATTTCCAAAGGCTGCTTTAGATTCTGCTCTTGCAGATTCCCACGCATTTTGGAGGTCTTCTGGTTTCCAAACTGCACGCATCCCTTTTCCACCACCACCTGCAGATGCTTTAAGCATTACTGGATAACCAGTTGTTAGAGCTACTTTTTTGCAGGCTTCAAAATCTTCAATAATGCCTTCACTTCCTGGAACACAAGGTACTCCTGCCTCAATCATAGTTGATTTAGCATTTGCCTTATCTCCCATTCTATCAATCATCTCTGGAGATGCACCAATAAATTTGATGTCATGCTCTTCACAGATTTTTGAGAACTTAGCATTCTCTGACAAAAACCCGTAACCAGGATGAATAGCATCAGCATTTGTGATTTCTGCTGCAGCAATAATATTTGATATTTTAAGGTAAGATTCGCTACTCGATGGAGGTCCAATACAAACGGCTTCGTCTGCAAACTTAACATGTAAGCTTTCTGCATCTGCTGTAGAATATACAGCTACAGTTTTGATACCCATTTCTTTACAAGTTCTAATCACACGTAGTGCAATTTCCCCTCTATTGGCTACTAATATTTTTTTAAACATAACTGTTTTGTATTTAAAATTTCAAATTCCAAATTCCCATTGTTAGAGGAATTGTATTTTGGAATCTTAAATTTGGTTATGATGGATCAACTAAAAATAATGGTTGATCAAATTCTACTGGAGATGAATCATCTACTAAAATTTTAACGATTTTCCCTGATACTTCAGATTCGATTTCGTTAAATAATTTCATCGCTTCAATAACACAAAGCACGTCACCTTCTCCTATAGAAGTTCCTACTTCAACAAACATTGGTTTGTCTGGAGATGGTTTACGATAAAATGTACCAATGATTGGCGATTTTATAGTTATATATTTTGAATCTTCTGACTCTGCTGGAGTTTCTGCAACTACTACAGGTGCTTGAATTGGAGCTGAAGGCAAAGCTTGAGCTACAGCCTGATTGACAGGTATTTGCTGAACGTAGGTTGTTGACTCCCCTCTTTCCTCTCCTCCTGTTCTAATGGTAATTTTAATATCATCCATTTCTAATTTAACCTCACTTGCTCCAGATTTGGCAACAAATTTGATTAAGTTCTGAATTTCTTTAATATCCATAATTAATAGTCGTTTTAATTAGTTAGTTAAAAGTTGGTTATGAATTATAAGCCCATTTTAAATAAATTGAGCCCCAAGTAAATCCGCCACCAAATGCAGCGAATATAATTTTATCGTCTTTTTTAAGCTGTGATTCGTAATCGTTTAAAAGTAAAGGTAAAGTTGCTGATGTCGTATTTCCATATTTATGGATATTCATCATAACCTTAGATAAATCTAATGACACTCTCCTAGCAGTTGCTTCAATAATTCGTTTATTAGCTTGGTGTGCTGCTAACCATGCAATATCATCGTTAGTTATATTGTTTCGCTCCATGATACGCTCTGTAACATCTGCCATATTAAAAACTGCATTTTTAAATACGGTTTTTCCTTCTTGAAATATGTAATGTTTTCCTTCGTCAAATGTATCTGCGGTAATTGGATATGAAGACCCACCGTATGTTGCTTGTAAAAACTCGCGTCCCTTGCCATCACTCCTTAATAGTTCATCCTGTACGCCTAAGCCTTCTTGATTTGGCTCAAACAAGACTGCTCCAGCGCCATCACCAAAAATGATACATGTTGCTCTGTCTTTATAATTAATAAAAGAGGAATTTTTGTCTGCTCCTATAAGTAGAATCTTTTTGTACTTTCCAGACTCAATATAACTTGAAGCCACTGACATCCCGAAGAGAAAACTTGAGCAAGCTGCTTCTAAGTCAAACGAAAATGCGTTAGTTGCGCCAATCTCAGTTGCAGTAAAAGCTGCGGTAGAAGCAGCTTTCATATCTGGTGTTGCTGTTGCAACGATGACTAATTCAATATCTAGAGGATCAATCCCTTTTTTATTGATAAGGTCTTGAGCTGCTTTAATTGCTAAAAAGGATGTTCCTTTTCCCTCGTCTTTAAGAATTCTACGTTCTTTAATACCTGTGCGAGAAGTAATCCATTCGTCATTAGTATCAACCAAAGTTTCTAGTATTTGGTTGGTCAATTTATATTCAGGCACGTAAGCCCCTACTCCTGTAATTGCAGCTGTGATTTTACTCATACTAAATTATTAAAAAACAGTCTTAAAAAGATGAAAATCGTCCAAAAAAGGTAAATTTTCAATGAATTTACTTAATTTTAAACGGATGTGATGCAAAATAAGTCGTTTTTAAGACTTAGAGAAATTAAACATAAAAAAAACGCCCATTGCTGAGCGTTTTTTTGTATGCATGCATAATATGTTATGCTAAATTTTCTTCTTTTTCAGAATTGTCAATTAATACTTGACCTCTGTAATACAGTTTACTTTCGAACCAATGTGCTCTATGGTATAAGTGAGCTTCTCCCGTAGTAGGGCAAGTAGCAATAGTAGGAACAGAAGCTTTATAATGTGTTCTTCTTTTATCTCTTCTTGTTCTCGATATTTTTCTCTTTGGATGTGCCATTTTATATGTTATTTATCCGTTAATAGTTTTTTTAATGTATTCCAACGAGGATCAATTTCCTCTGATGTTTCTTCTTTTTCGCCTAAACTTTTAGGGCTTAATTCTTCTAATTTTCTAAGTATATCTGAATCTAATGTGCCATCCTCAACTCCTGGATGAATACGTTTTGCTGGCATTGATAATATGATCAACTCATAAATATACTGTGCCACATTAAGTTCGTATTCTCCATGAGGAATGATTAGTATATCTTCAAATTCATCATTGTACTCATCCCCATAATTCACTACTAATTTAAACTTACCTTCTAAAAATTGTTCATAGGGCTCGTTCGTGAGATCACAGTTTACATTTACATTGCCTGAAATATCAAAATATAACTCAAAGAAGGTTGTTTTTTTGTCAAAAACCAACTCTGCTTTTACATCTACTTCATTAAAATCATCATACTCAAAATACTCAAAGAACTTATTATCAATCTGATAATCAAAATGGTGCTTTTCTGCTTTAAGACCAATAAACGGTATCGTAAACTCTTTCAAAGGCTTCTTCATCGTCGCATTCATTTTGAGCCTGCAAATATATAACTATTAATTAATTAAACTATGGTTATAAACAAAAAATGTTTATAACCTATTTATCTCTTGGTCGTGTTGGTTTTTCTGTGCGTTTAGATGCCTTTCTTAAAGGGTTTTTAGCATACTCTTTGTATTCCTCTCTGCTATTAAAAATCTCAATCGATTTGAATACAGCTTCTTTAAATGAACCATTATCTGCTTCACCTTTTCCTGCTATTTCAAATGCAGTACCATGATCTGGTGATGTCCTCACTTTACTTAAACCAGCAGTGTAATTTACGCCATGACCAAATGTAATTGTTTTGAAAGGTATCAGTCCTTGATCGTGATAGGAAGCTATAATGGCATCGAAATTTTTATAATTACTAGAGCCAAAGAAACTATCTGCAGAATATGGTCCATAAACCATCTTATCTTTTATGGCTTCTAACGTAGGTCTCAAAATAGCATCGTCTTCCTCTCCAATAACGCCATTATCTCCTGCATGTGGGTTAATACCTAAAACTGCAATTTTTGGTTTTCTAATTCCGAAATCTTCAACTAAAGATTTATAAACCGTATTTATTTTTTCGTTTATAAGCTCTGCGGTAATTTGACTAGACACATCTTTTACGGGTACATGATCTGTAAGTAAACCTACTTTCAACGTATCTGTAATCATAAACATCAAGCTTTTCCCTCCTAACTTCTCAGCTAAATAATTAGTATGTCCTGGAAATTTAAAACTATCTGACTGAATATTGTGTTTATGAATTGGAGCAGTAACTAAAACATCAATGGCATTATCTTTCAAAGCATTCGTTGCTGCTTCGAGTGATTTAACCGAATATTCTCCAATCTTGACATCTTCTTCTCCGAAATTGATATTTACATTCTCTTTCCAAACATTAACGACATTGACTTTTCCATCAACGATTTGATCGGTATGATTAATCCCATGAAAATTAATACTGCTCTCAAAGTGTTTCTTAAAAAAAGACATTGTTTTAATGGAACCAAAAATTATTGGAGTACAAAACTCTAGCATTCGACTATCTTCAAAAGTTTTGAGTATAATTTCAGATCCAATCCCATTAAGGTCTCCTATTGAAATCCCTAATTTTATTTTTTTGTCTTTTTCCATTAAGATGTTTTCTATTGTCCGTAAATTTGTAATTACAAATCTAATCCAAAATACGCATTAGAAAATTTATTACAAATTAAAATTACTGCAAGATAAGTCGTTTCCACTTGTTTTTAAAGCTTAAAAATAGCCATACTATTCTAAACCCTTTAAAAACACGTATTATTTTTGTTCTTTTAATTTTCATTACAAAGTTCTCAAGCGTAATTTGGGTTAACCAATTATTGGACACTATGTTTACAGGTATTATTGAAGATTTAGGGATTGTTACAAAGCTTAATAAGGAGCAAGGCAATCTGCATTTAACAATTAGTAGCAGTATTACTCACGAATTAAAAATCGACCAAAGCGTTGCTCATAATGGTATTTGCTTAACTGTTGTTGCCATTTCTGGTCAACATTATACAGTAACAGCCATTAAAGAGACCATCGACAAAACTAACATTGGTCATTTACTAATTGGTGATATTGTGAACTTAGAACGTGCCATGAAACTTGGTAATCGCTTAGACGGACATATTGTGCAAGGTCACGTCGATCAAATTGGAACTTGTGAGCGTGTTAAAGAAGATAATGGCAGTTGGTTCTATACGTTTAGCTATGATGCGACTTTAGGTAATGTTACTATTGAAAAAGGTTCAGCGACTATTAATGGTGTAAGTCTAACGGTTGTTAATTCTAAAAAAAATAGTTTTAGCGTTGCTATTATCCCGTACACTTATGAGCATACCAATTTTAAGAACTTAAAGAAAGGTTCTAAAATAAATTTAGAATTTGATGTTTTGGGTAAATATATACAGAGACTCTATGAAGCTAGACAATAGTTGTACCATTTTACACTTGAAATAACTCAGAAACAAATGGGTATTAGTCTTTAGACTTTTGGATTGTTTTTTTTATTCCGAAGAAAGCACCTACAATAACAGCTAAAGTTGTAAACCCATCAATAGGCAAACCAGGAGGCGGTGGAGGCATTGGCGGAGGTGGGTTACCACCTTGTGCAGCGCACACAAAACTTATTAAAACAAATAAGATTGAGGCTAAAATATTCTTATTTTGTATTTTCATTACGGTGTAAATGTATAAAAAAAAAGGTCTCCACGAAATAAAACAACGTAAAAACATCCATAAAACGCAATAATATTCGACGAAAGGTAGTATTTCAGCGATTTACGTTAAATTTATATTAAAATCAAATATATGCTTTTTTACGATAAACTAAAGAAATTCATCATTTTTTTAGCTTAATTAATTGTTATCCTGAATTTTACACTTTTTACTTAAAACAATTAAAATAATTTGTTTTTTGGTCGTTATTCAACAATAAGTACTTAACGATGCATTTGATCTAATATTTCAATAACCTCGGCTTTCTTCCTTACGGATACTGGAACATTCTCACCATTTTTAAGCAATAAATACCCACCATCTGTTTTTATAAAAGCGCTTATATATTGTAAATTAACTAAATGGCTTTGATGAATTCTTAAAAACCCAATAGGTTTTAGCAAATCTGCAAAATATTTTAAGGTCTTAGTCACAAATATTTTACGCCCTTCTTTTAAATGAAACATCGTGTTATTACTATCTGATTCACAACGAACAATATCCTCTAAGTTGACAATGATAATTTTATCAAGCGTGTGCAACGAAATTTTATCTGGCTTTTTACCTGGGGCAGTTAAGGTGTCTTTTAAAATAGTTAACCGTTCCTTATTAGGCTGTATTTGTTGCTTTGCGCGCTCTATAGCATCTGATAACTCTGTGTGAGCATAGGGCTTCAAAACATAATCTATGGCTGCAAATTTGAATGCTTTAATAGCAAATTCATCACTGGCTGTAACAAATATAATTTTCGACTTTAACTCCGGAAAAATCTCCAACACGTCAAACCCAGTGCCATCACCCAACATAATATCTAAGAACAATATATCTGGTTGAACCTTCCTAAGAGCTTTAGCAGCTTCTACAACGCTTTGCGCTGTATTTATAATTTTTATATCTGGATGATGGGTTTCAATGTCACTTTTTAAAAGCTGCATTGCATCCACCATATCTTCTACTATGATTGCTGTTAACATAATTAATAATCTGTTTCTAATGGAATTTTAAACACAATAGTCGTGCCTCCAATACCTCCATCTTTAAGTTTTATTTCAGACATCTCTAAAGCATTCTTCCCAGAAATGGATTCTAATCGCTCTTTGGTTACAGTTAATGCCATAGATTGATGGTCTGTTTTTAGTTTTTGCTGCTGCGAGCTAAATATACCAATACCGTTATCTGTTATTGTAACTTTTAAAAACTTTTCGTTATTTGTAAATTCTACTGTTAGCTCTCCTTCTCTTGGTCCTTTTAGAATGCCATGTCTAATCGCGTTTTCAACGAATGGCTGTATGAGCATTGGTGGTATTAAGATTTCTTCGGCATCCAAATCTGTTTTCAAATCAATACGATACTCAAATGCTTTTTCTGCCATCAAGCGTTCTACCTCTATATAATGGCGTATTGTTTTAATTTCTTGATCTAAAGAGATGGTATCTTTTCTTGAGTTTATTAATGTTTCTCGCAGTAATGTTGCAAAACTATTAACCGTTTCATTCATTTTGTCTAGCTTAGTTGGTGCCATTGCTTTGATCCCATTAAGCACATTAAAAACAAAATGTGGATTCATTTGTAGACGCAGTGCCTTTTGTTCTAGGGCTAGTAAATGATTCTCAAGTTCTAATCTTTTTTTCTCTTCGGAATTTTTTCGTTTTAAGCGTTTTATATAGTGATGAACTAAAAAAACTAGCGCTAAAATTACAGCTCCAATGAGTAAGCCCTGAAACCATAGTTTTTTATATAATGGACGTTCAACAAAAAACGGAAACTTTAGTATCTCACTCTCTTTCCATCTATGATTTCTTGACTGAACAAAGAAATCATGACCTCCAAAATTAAGCTCTAGCAAATCCTGTGTATTATTTTTAGACCAAGGGCTCCACTCATGATCATTTAATTTATAACGGTATTCAACACCGTTTGGATGATCTAAATCCACCGTTCTAAACGAAAAACTTATTTGTCTTTGGTCTGGATTCAATTTTAAAATGGTATTAGAACTAGTTCCTGTAGCTGTATTAATAGACGCTATACTTTCAAACTCTACTTGAACGTCTTCTAGAAATAGCTTAGGTTTTTCGGTGTCGCGAGTGATTTCTGCTGGTTGGTATTCTGTTAACCCATAAAGCGCGCCAAACCACAAATGACCATTTTCATCCTTATCTACCGCATTGAGACAGGTTTCAATACCTAAAAAACCGTCATTTCTTCCAAAGAAAAATGCATCTGTTATACTATTATCTTTATCTAGTTCTAATTTATCAACGCCTCGTTCTGTTCCGACCCAAAGGTAATCTTGGTCATCAAAAACAAGTTGATATATGTTTTCTGAAGTGCTTTTTTTTGCACCTTCTAATTTTTTAAATGAACTGAAGTCTTCGTCATTAGACCACCAAATACCTTTTCCTGCTGTACCTAAATACAGTATTTCGTCTTTAAAAACTATGGAGTTAATTGGCGTGTTTTGCTTCAAAACAGCACCCAAATGTGAGACCTTATTGTTAAAAACAAAGCCTAAATGTCCGTTTTTGGTCGCATACCACAAACGATTATCTTCAGCTTTGACCATGTCCTTAATATAAAGGTCTTCAATACCATCTGCTGTGGCAAAGGTTTTAAAAACCTGTAAGCTATCTGTTTGTGGGTTGTAATTAAATTTTACAATTCCGCTAGAGTAAGTCGCTGCGTAAGCCGTATCACGTGTTACCTGTATTTTTCTAATCCAATCAAACGGAAACCCATTATCTGTGTTTAAAACTTTAGTGATTTCTAGTTCCTTCGGAAATGTAACCATTGTGTTTTTTATGGTATCAATTGCAATAGAGTCTCTAATAGTTTTCCCTTTAAAGAGCAAGCCTCTGCCATCAGATCCTGCCCAAATGTTTCCGTTTTTATCACTGGTAATGGTTTTTATTTTTACTTCGGAAAACGCTTCAGGAATATCAATATCATGAACTCCGTAATTGTCAATTCGTATCAAGCCAGCTTCAGAATTTGAAATCCATATAGCTTTTTTACTATGATGAACTGCATATACGCGATTTCCATTGAGGCCTGTTTCAGTATTATAATGTTTAAAACTATTTTGAAAATATTTATAGAATCCACCTCCTGAAGTTGCGATCCAAATGTTAGACTGTTTGTCTTTAAAAACTTGTCTCACATGTGGAACAGATAAGCCGATGGTTGTATTAATCGCGAAGGTTTCTGACCAAGACTTTGTATCAATTACAGACACGCCATCGTGCTGTGTCGCCACCCAAATTTGATTATTTATAAGTGTCGTACTATTAACTCTTAGTGGCTCACGAATGAGTATTTGATCCTCAAAATCACGAGAATCAAACACAATAGTACCATCATTAAATGTTGATGCTATAATTTTATTCTCAAAACCAATTATAGATTTAAAATCACCACTTTCTAACTTCTCTATATGGGCAGATGCAGAAACTTGTCCATCAAATTTCCAAAGACCGTCTTGAGTTGCCAACCAAAAATTATTATCAAAATAAATAAGAGTATTAGCCTTAACAGTATCTATATCTCGATGAAGATTTACTTTTTTTACAGATAGGTTTTTGTTAATTGTATACACTCCTTTTGTGGTCAATACTACTATTTGATTGTCAAAAACGTACATCTTACTAACCTCTGGAATCTCAATATTTAAGAACTTATTTTTAAGCTTGATGGAGAGTCCCTGTTTTGTACCAATATATAGAGTATCGTTCAGGGTTTCGATAGCATTTATATAATTAGAAGCTAGACCGTTAGTCTCATTAAAGACCTTGAAAAAATCTCCATCAAAACGCGCTAATCCTCCGCCTTGGGTTCCCAACCACAAATAGCCTTTATCATCTTGAGCTATAGCGTACACTTGAGATTGTGGCAAACCATCTTCTAAAGTAAAAGCCTGAAGCTGTTTGTTTTGAGAATTTAAGGTGAGTGAAATTCCGAAGAACAAAAAAAAGAGTTTATATAGTATATTAGGTTTCAATATGGACTTCATTTATAAATGGAACTTACAATTTTGAAAGCATTTTTTTTCCGCTCCCAAAACTGCCAAAAAAGCAGTTCTGATCTCTCCAAAGGAGAGGTAAAAATAGGAAACTAAAATGGATTTTTGTTATCGTGTTAAAAGCGCTGCACTCCTAAAGAGATACAGCGCAAAAAACAATCACTAAACATCAATTAACACGCGCTCTATTTGTTTTCGAATTCGCAGGATACTGCATAATTATCTTGTTGTAATTCTATTTTTTCTAAGGCTACTAAGGTTGTCGTTTGCATCAATTTATTGTTTTTAAATACAATATAAGAGTTGCTGCTTGTAACGTCACAGCTTTCGCTATCCGGATTACAAAGTGTAATAACATCTGTACCATAGGTGTTATCTTGTTTGTTGATGATGCGCACTAAATCGTGGTTTAACGTTTCAGACTTTACAAAGATTTTATCTATTTCTATTCCGTTTTTTACAGCTCTAATTTGGAAACGCTTATAACCTTTGTAGTCTACTCCAGCTTCACCAAATACAAATTTAATTTCTGGATTCATTTGACTTACCATCGTTTTTTGTGAGATGAGTCCTCCCCATATCCAACCAATTTGTGGTCCCATTTTTATTTTGTAAAACCTACTGGTTACTCCGTTAATAGTTTGTGGTGTTTCACTTTTTGCTAGCAACCTCACTTTAGTTCCAATTGTAATCGTTGTTAGTTTTTCACATTGTACCGAGGCACAATCTCTAAATGCAACATCATCTCCTAAAAGGTATTGTGATGCTTTTGCTGCTGAGTTTGTGTAGACATCAAATTCTACTTCTTGGTTTTGAGCATAAATATCTGATGCGATAAATAACATTGCAAGAATCATTACTGCTTGAAAGAGTTTAGAGACTCTTGTTTGTGTTTTGTTTTCGTTTTGGGTGTTCTTTAAAGTCTTCATAATATTTTGTTTTATGGGTTACATTATTTGTTTTATACTTCAAATATATAATGAGACTTAAGTAAAATTTGGACGCTTCTAGAATTCGTAGGGAAGTGTTTAGAATTCGTTATGAAAAAGGGGTTTGATACGGGAAAACCTTCAATAATGAAGGTTGGAAAGCACAGATTAGCTTTTTAAAAAAAAGATAGTGTATTGTCTTTTTAAGTAATTATCACGGTTTAAGGAGGACTATTTGTTTTTGATTTTAGCTCTTAATCTTCTTTGAAACCTCAATAGTTTCATAAGCCAACTTCACTTGAGCTTCACCATAATTACGCTCTAAACGTTTTATAGAGAAATGTGCAGTTGCCATTTTTTGAAAATGATCTACAAACACATAATTTAAACCTCCACCTCCAATGGCTCCAACGATAGGCAAGGCTTGCGCTAAAAACTTCTCACTAATTAACAAGCTTAATCGTGTAGCTATTTTTGAGACAAAATTACTTAATACACCAGATCCTAAAGTACTTGCCCCTTTTATTAAAGTATCTAACCCAACTTTTACACCTGCTGCAGATACATTATTCAAAGCCGAATTTATTGCAATACGCGTCGTATAATAACTCGTTTCAAGACCATCATCATCTTTAGACTCTCCTCCTAAAGCGAATACCTCGAGACATGCCATTTGACCTTCTAGTCTATAAATATCTTCGCCTTCGCTACGTGCAATATCCATAATGGTGCGCATTAAAAATTTTGTGGTGAGTGTTAGTTCTGAGGCAAAAATCGCTGTACCAAAACCTGTGGTGGCTCCAAAAAACCCGCTGAGTGCTCCACTACTAGTAACAATACTTTTATAAACTAGTTTTGATGGCTTTTTAAAAGTTTTATTTTTTTGTATGGTGAGTAAATTCGCTTTAATGACTTTCAATAAAGCAGTTTGAGTCATGATTTGCAATTTATCTACTACTTTTTCTGGCACAAAAGTCATCCCAGTTTCTAACGTGTCTCCAATTTTATTGACCTTACGCATTGCCCAACTCATGTTTTCCATGTTGGCTTTTGCTTGTTTTAAAGCTTCTAAATCTTCAGGTGTAATAGTGTTTGAAGTTAATTTCAATTATTTAGAATTTGGGTTACAACTTAATATTGAAAACGATATGTTTCAATACTATCTGTCGTGAGATATCTAGATTTGTTACAGAAGCACCTGTTTGGGAACTAATCAATAGTTCTAATTTAAAAAAAACATATAACGTGTAGGCTCAAATTGATACACCTATTGAATTACTGTTAGGACATAGTTCTGCTAAAACAACAGAAATATATACTCATGTAGCCAATAGATCGTTCATGGAAATTAAAGATTTACTATCTTAGCTTTATAATGTGGAAATAGACTATAGCGTATATCCAATTGTTGGCAATAATATAAACATCACAAACAGAATTCAATAATTTATGAAAAATCAATATTTAATATTTCTATTTTTTATTATTACAACAATTTCATTCGGACAAAATATAGAATCTTCTACTCGGAAATTTATTGACGAAGCACAATTCACTAGAATCAACAAAGATTGGACTACTATTGCGAAATTCAAATCTGGTATTGGAGAAACAGTTGAGTTTCATCCAATTGAAGTTATAAACTTAAAAACTGGCGCAAAAACTAATGCATTGCAGTTAGATATGAGCATAAAAAATCCAGATGTACTTAAAACAGCTTGGATTGGAATCGAAGAAATTAATGAATTTATTAATTTCATTGAAGAAAATGTAATTCCAAATTTAGATTTAAGGTTTAAAGACAAATCTTCTGAATTTATTTTTAAAGCTAACGAAATGACCTTGTCATATTTTGTGTATGAGAAAAAAAAGAGATTGACTATAAAACTGAACACTTACGACGATAGTGAATTTAAAAACTACACATTTTGGACTGAAACACAAGTTGACAAAATTCCAAAACTATTAGAAATACTTAAAATAATAAAATAAATACTATTGCCAACACCGTGTATAATTAATTGCTAGTACTCGCCTACTTATAAAAATCTTTGAATTTGTTATTAAGAAATAAAAAGGAAAAAACTCATTATTTCTCCCTTAATTTTTTCATCTCTAGACTAATCTTCTTTTGTACTACCTTACCGCAACTGTCCTTTGTAATCTTCATACTGATATGCCCTAAAAGTTCACTCAAAATTTCCATTGGAACATCATTGTATAGCAATACAGTACTGGCAAAAGTTTTCCTAGCTATGTGGGTAGTTAATTTCTTTTCTATCCCTATGATTGCTCCTATTTCCTTGAGATAAGAATTATACTTTTGGTTACTAACCTTAGGAAATACTAAAGACTCTTTTGATTTATACTTACTAATCAATATTTCTGCTTGGGGTAGTAATGGAATAGAAAAATCTTTAGAAGTTTTCTCCCTTTTCATATTAACCCACAACATACCATCAAAGCCCTTTTCAATATGCTTATGCTCTAATCTAGATAATTCACTATACGGTAATCCAGTGTAACAGCAGAATATAAATAGGTCTTTTACTAGTTGTAATCTAGGCTGTATGAATGTGAATTGATCAAAGGTTTAAAGTTCCTCAGGCGATAAAAACACCACTTTTGTTTTTGTTGATTTTGCCTTATGTAACATGAATGGGTCTTTGTCTAAATAGCCTTGTGAAATAGCCTCCTTGATAGGTCTTTTAAGGCGTTGAATTATCTTATTGATAGTTCCGCCCAAGGTTTTTTTTCGTCTTCAAATAATACTCCAAATCATCTAGAAAAAGAGGTTCTAAATTCTTTAATGCAATGTCTTTAGTATTGAACTTAAATTGAATAAAGTCTTCTAAAAAACCTTTAGTATATTCAAACTTGTTATAAGTAGGTTCTTTAATATCTTTCCCTATGAGTTTTCTAATTTTAGCTAGATATTTGTCATAATAACTAATAAGAGTATCTTCTTTCTTCCCCTACCAAAGTATAGGTTAGAAATATCTCCAACATTAAATTCAACCTGCTGTAATTGAAGTTTTAAATAGGTGTTATTGGTTTTTTGAGCAATTAAAGATAATTGACCATTGATATGGTTACAGTTTACATCTTTTATGGATACGCTTTGGGCTTTAGAGTTCCAATGTTGAGGATTTACAAATTGTCCTGTTGAAAATTGTTTTCTTTTTTTAAGAAATGTGATTCTACAATAAATAGGGCAGACTCCTTTTTGATTTGTTTTAGCCTTGTTCAAATAGAACAAAACTGTCATAGTTTGTTGTTTCATTACCAATTAGTTTTAAGTTAAAAAATTGGCATACACTTCGGATTTTAGAATAAGGGATACCTCATTTTCGAAATGGGATACCTAATAGGATACCTTTTTCTTCAAATAAAGTTGTCAAGTTGACTTTGTGTTGGACTGTGCAGTTAGTGCGGTAAATGCAACTATAACGTGCTATAAACAAAAAAATCCAACCTAAATAAATAAGCTGGATTTCAATAAAAGTGGTCCCACATGGACTCGAACCATGGACCACCTGATTATGAGTCAGGTGCTCTAACCAACTGAGCTATAGGACCAATTGATAATTACACCAATATCTTTATTTCTAAAGAGTGTGCAATATTACTATATATTTTAAAACTCTACAAGAAATTTATATCAATTTACGACTTAATATCTTGACACAACTCAATCAAAACGCCATTTGTAGCTTTAGGATGCAAAAAAGCAATCAACTTATTATCTGCGCCTTTCTTGGGTTTATCGTGAATCATCTTAAAACCCTCACCTTTTAATCGCTCAATCTCCTTCTCGATATCTGTGACTGCAAAAGCGATATGATGAATACCTTCTCCTTTTTTTTCTATAAATTTTGCAATCGGACTATCTTCTGTCGTCGCCTGTAACAACTCAATTTTATTAGGTCCTGTCTTAAAGAAAGACGTAATCACACCTTCGCTTTCTACCGCTTCTGTTTTATAGTATTTTTTTCCAAAGAGAGACGCAAACAACTCATTTGACGCTTCAATGTCTTTTACCGCTATGCCTATATGTTCTATTTTTTTCATGGTACTGTTCTGTGAAAACGGAATATCTTTTTAATTCTAAACCCTTATTTATACCTTCAAAAATAACATAATCCTTAATTATCGCCTATTTTTGCAGTTGGAAACCAAAACTTGGTTTTATTTTTGATAAAAGTTGTTATATTATGATGACTGATGACGAAGTTACAACGACTTAAACTTAAAACAATGGAAGAATTTACCCAAAGACAGAAAAAAATTGGCGGAGTTTTACAAAAAGATCTCGCAGATATATTACAGAAAGCAGCCAAAGATGGTGGAATGCGAGGTGTTATAATCTCTGTCAGCAAAGTAACAGTGACCACAGATTTATCTGTAGCCAAAGTATACCTCAGCGTATTTCCTAATGGTAAAGGAAAAGAACTCATTGATGGTATTCGTTCAAACACGACTTTGATTCGTCATGAAATGGCGCAACGTACTAAAAACCAATTGCGTCGTATGCCTAACTTAGAGTTCTTTATTGACGACTCTTTAGAGTATATTGACGGGATAGAACGATCGCTTAAAAGAGAAGAGGATCCAATTAAAGAAGCAGACCTTTTAGCTAAGCGTAAAAAGAAATAATCGGTTTTTTAAAAACCATAAAAATAGTGTTACCTTAAAATTAATCATCCTTTTACGAATAAGAGTATGAATTTCTCCCTGTACATAGCAAAACGCTACCTGTTTTCTAAAAGCAGTAACAATTCCATAAACATTATGACCATTATTGCAGCCTCAGGGACTGTAATCGCTGCGACTGCTCTATTTATTGTACTCTCTGGTTTTGCTGGATTAAAAAACCTCAGTATTGAGTACACCTCATTTGTAGATCCAGATTTAAAGCTATTTCCTTCGGAAGGGAAATCCCTCATTATATCCAAAGAAGATTCACTTAAGATAAATTCTATAACTGGAATTCAAAGCTATTCTAAAACTATAGAAGAGCGTGTTATTTTAGAATTTGATGGTAAAAAGCAAATCGTTACCATGAAAGGTGTGGATGAAAACTTTAATAAAGTGACCACTATTGATTCTATGATTTACTACGGAAATTGGCTAGAAAGTGGTACGAATCAAATTGTTTCTGGTGGTATCATCTCCAGAAACCTCTCTTACGGAATTCTTGATCTTACAAGGAATCAAAAAATATACGTGCCAAAACCTGGAAAAGGACAAATCACATCTGTAAAAGGTGCTTTTAATTCGTTACAAGCTTATAATGTTGGCATATTTGATATTAATGAAGAGCTCAATAGTCAATACATCTATGCTAATATTGAAACAGCTCAATATTTGTTGAGCTATGATGAGAATCAAGTGTCATCTATAGAATTTAAATTAGATGAAAATGCTGATGACATTAAAGTTTCCGAAGCCTTAAAAGCTGCTTTTGGAGATCGCGTAGTTATTAAAAACAGAGCTCAGCTAAATGACGCACTCTATAAAATGCTCAATACAGAAAACGTTGCAGTTTACCTCATTTTCACCTTAGTGATTATCATTGCTCTTTTTAATGTTATTGGCGCATTGATCATGATGATTTTGGACAAAAAAGCCTCTTTAAATACACTCTTTAATCTAGGTACTACAACAAAAGAAATTAGACAGATCTTCTTTTTACAAGGGAGTTTAATGACTATTCTTGCTGGCACTATTGGTTTAATTTTAGGCTTTGTGATTATCTTCTTGCAACAACAATTTTCACTTATAATGTTAACACCAACTTTAGCTTATCCTGTGCAGTTAAAGCTTATAAATGTCTTTATTGTCTTTATTACTATAGTCGTATTTGGGGTTTTGGCTTCTAAATTGGCTTCACAGAGGATTACTCGAGATTTAGTAAAAGGTTAAATCAGTGCTCAGTTTTCAGTTTGCAATAAGTTAGTTATAACACAAAAAACTCAAGGAAGCACAAAGTTCACAAAAGGGTTGAGTCTCGATTTCTAAATATTATAAAAAACATTCTCGCAAAGGCGCAAAGTTTTATGTACTTACTCTTGCGAATAGAAGAATAAAAGAATAGAAAATAAATTCTAATAATTAAATAGTACATTAAAATTCATTAGAGTGCGTCTTTACACCTCTGCGGCTTTGCGAGAAACTCATAAGAGAATACTAAGAAAACTGATAATCTCCAAATAACTCCAATACTTCATCAAAAGCAGCAAATACATCTTTAGAATCGTCACTTGTGACCATTTTCATTCTGTGCTCTTTAAAATTAGGAATGCCTTTAAAGTAATTTGTATAATGACGTCTAGTTTCAAAAACACCTAAACGTTCACCTTTCCAATCTATCGACATTTGAAGATGGCGCCTTGCAGCATCTACACGATCTGCCATTGAGATTGGATCTAAATGTTTTCCAGTCGCAAAAAAGTGTTTCACTTGCTTAAAAAACCAAGGATTACCAATGGATGCGCGACCAATCATACAGCCATCTAGGCCATATTTATCTCGCATTTCCATAGCGCGTTCTGGCGTCGTAACATCTCCATTTCCAAATACAGGAATATGCATTCTTGGATTGTTTTTTACAGCCGCAATAGGTTTCCAGTCTGCATCTCCCTTATACATTTGAGCACGCGTTCGACCGTGGATAGAAATCGCTTTACAACCAACATCTTGAAGCCTTTCTGCAACCTCAACAATTCTTATAGAATCATCGTCCCAACCTAGACGGGTTTTTACGGTAACAGGCAAATTAGTGCGTTTTACCATTTCCGCAGTAAGACTTTCCATCAGGCAAATATCTTTTAAGATTCCTGCGCCTGCTCCTTTACTCACTACTTTTTTTACTGGACATCCAAAATTGATGTCTATAATATCTGGTTTAGAGCGCTCAACAATATCAATGGTCTGCAACATACTTTCCATATTAGCTCCAAAAATTTGGATACCAACAGGTCGTTCCTTTTCGTAAATATCAAGTTTCATGACGCTTTTTGCAGCATCACGAATTAAGCCTTCACTAGAAATAAATTCTGTGTATACAACGTCTGCACCTTGCTCCTTGCATAATGCTCGAAACGGTGGATCGCTAACATCTTCCATAGGTGCTAAAAGCAATGGAAAGTCTGGTAATTCTATGTCGCCTATTTTAACCAAGTCTTAAAATTTTAAAGCAAAATTAATGTTTTTATTATTCTTTGTGGATTTGTTCCTTAAAGTATATGAAAAAAGTGATTAGGTTTAAAATTGTATTTTTGCCAAAACTATATAAAATGAAAAAGATCCTACTTTCACTTTTCATAACATTTGGCCTGTTTACAAGTTGCAGTGTCATTGATGAATTAACCAAATTCGATTTAGATTACCAAACCAATTATTCCGTATCGTCTACCACTATAATTAATACTCCTTTTAATTTAGATACTCCAGATGTAACTACTGAATCCGAATCTTCATTTGAAAACAACAATACTCACAAAGATTTAATTGAAAGTATTAAACTAAAAACTATTAAACTCACCATTGAAGCACCAGAAAATGGAGACTTTAATTTTCTAAAAGAAATTCACATTTATATTAACACAGAAAATGTTGAAGAAATAGAAATTGCTAATAGTTTCGATTTAGAAAACACTGATTCTGGTGTTTTAGAATTAGATGTTTTAGGTCAAGAATTAAAAGATTACATTAAAGAAGATCGTTTTAATTTAAGGGTTAAAACCGTTACAGACGAAACCATTAGTGAAACACACGATATTGTAATAGACACAAAATTTAGAGTAGATGCCAAAATATTAGGTATCTAATGCACTAATATCTAAGGAACAAGGAAAATCCTTTTATTGACTTTTCTAGCAAACTATTGTAGCGTTTCTAAATATCAAGACCATAATAGCGGTTTATTTGATGGTAGTCTGATGTTGTGATTTTAGCACCCAGAGTCCATAAAGCCCAAGAAATAATTCTGCAAAAGTCCCGAATTGATAACCAAAGGTTGGAATACCATCGCTTACGATGCTTATCACTCTCCCACAACCCAATCCTAACATAAAAATCATGTTAGTAATCAATGCTGTTTTTAGATAACTAGATTTTAAAACGCCAAAGAGCCATAATGCTGAAAAGCCCAAATACAATCCCATAATTGCTTTATAGAAATTATGCTCGTCAACAGTTTCTAGAAACATATCAAAACTTAGTTCTGGCTTAAAACCATAAATAAATGCAGTAGGAATAACAATACATGCTGAAATGATTAGATGTATTTTATTGATGATGTCCTGTTTGGTTTTTAGCATAGTTATAATTTTATGTCATTCAGAGCATAGCGAAGAATCTTTATTCTTTATTTTAGGTTTTTCAGTTTATCCAACAATTGTCCGAACTCTTTCTAAATGATAAATAGCTTAATTTAAAACTCAATATCTGCCTCAACCTCGTCATCACCTCGTTTCACGGTAACTTTAGTTTTATCTCCAGTATCAAAAGTAGATAATACGCGCATATAACTCATCATATCTGTGACTATACTATCGCCCATTTTTATAACAATATCTCCTTTTTGAAGCTTTGCTTTTTGTGCTGGTTTATCTTCACTAATTCCATCAATTCTCATCCCTTTTCCATCAAACAAATAATCCGGAATCACGCCTAAACCAACCTTAAATCGTGGCACCTCTTCACTTTCATTTTTTGTTTTTCTAAACGGTAATTTTCCATTATTATCTAGATCTGAAATGATATCAAATATGTAAGAAGAAATAGTTTCCATCCCTTCATAGTTTAGCTTTTCAGTATCATCACCAGGCTTGTGATAATCTTCATGCTGTCCTGTAAAAAAGTGCAATACTGGAATATCACTATTATAAAAAGAAGTATGATCACTTGGTCCAACTCCAGATTCGTTTTGTATAATTTTGAATTTAGAGTTATTAGCCTTTACCACTTGCTTTAAAATTGGAGATGTCCCAACGCCATAAACCGCTAGTGTACTATCTTGCTTTAATCGTCCAACCATATCCATATTAAGCATGAAATTAGTTTTTAACAAGTCTATAGTTGGGTTTTTCGTGAAGTAATTTGAACCTAATAAACCCATTTCCTCGCCAGAAAAAGCCATGAATAAATAGTTGTTTCCTTTGTTTGCAGACTTTAGTTTTTGAGCAAGATTCAAAAGTACTGCAACACCACTGGCATTGTCATCTGCTCCATTATGGATTTCTTTTGTGTCACCTCTATACAGAGACCCTTCTGCACCATAACCCAAATGGTCATAATGTGCTCCTATAATAATGGTGTTTTCCGCTTTGTTATCCAAAAACCCAATCACGTTAATTCCTGTAATTGTGCTATCGCCATCTATCACAGTATAATTTACTTCTTGATGTGGATCTGTTTTTGGCTTAAACGAAAACGCTTGTAAATAACCTTCTGTTCCTTTTGCTGTTAAGCCCAAACCTTCAAAACGTTTTGCTATATACGCTGCAGCTGCTATCTCTCCATCAGTACCAGTTTGGCGACCTTCGAGCTTATCATCTGCTAAGAAAGCAACGTCTTCTTTAATGGTTACAACTTCGTTTTTTTCTTCGGAATTTGTCTCGCAAGCGGTCAAAACCGTCAAAAAAAGGAAAATTATTAGGTAATTAGTTCGCATATATCTTAATTTTGAACAAATTTAGTTAATAATTAGCAGATGAAATACATAGTTGCAGTACTAATAACAATCACATTTTTAGGTTGTAAAAACGAATCTAAAACAACTTCCAAAGAAAATAAAGAACAAGTAACAGACGCTATAGAAGCTGGTAAAGACACCTTAATCTATCCTGAAGAAAAGCACTTTAAAGCGATTCGTCAAGTGACCTTTGGTGGTGACAATGCAGAAGCCTATTGGAGTTTTGATGACAAACAGTTAGTCTTTCAATCTAATAATAAAGCTTGGGATGTCGGTTGTGACCAAATGTTTTTAATGAACGCTAATGAAACGTTTACCAATAGTATTCCACCTCCAATGCTATCTACTGGAAAAGGACGTACAACATGTGCTTACTTTTTACCAGATAACAAGCATATTATTTATGCATCTACACATTTAAAACAAGACGAATGTCCTGATACGCCTTTACGTAAAAACGGAAAATACATCTGGCCAATCTATGATAGCTACGATATTTTTGTAGCAGATTTAGAAGGGAACATTGTTAAGCAGTTAACCAACGAGATTGGATACGACGCAGAACCAACGGTGTCTCCAAAAGGTGATAAAATTGTATTTACCTCAACTAGAAGTGGCGATTTAGAACTCTACACCATGAATATTGATGGAAGCAATGTCAAACAAATTACGAGCGAGTTAGGTTATGATGGAGGTGCTTTCTTTTCTCCTGACGGAACAAAGCTCATCTTTAGATCCTCTCGTCCTAAAACAGAACAAGAGATCAAAGAATACAAAGATTTATTAGCTGAAGGTTTGGTTGAACCAACCGAAATGGAATTGTACATCTGCAATGCAGATGGCAGTAATTTACGCCAACTAACCGATTTAGGAAATGCGAATTGGAGTCCGTTTTTTCATCCTTCTGGTGAGAAAATCTTATTCTCGTCTAATTTTGAAGCAGTGCGTGGGTTTCCATTTAATCTGTACCTCATCGATCTTGATGGTAAAAATTTGGAACGTGTGACACATGGTGAAACTTTTGATGCGTTTCCTGTGTTTTCAAATGATGGAAAATATTTAGCCTTTTCTTCTAATAGAAATAATGGTGGTGGTCGTGATACAAATTTGTTTATTGCAGAATGGCAAGACTAAAAGGACTAACAAGCTGAAATAAATATACTGAAATACAAATTTGTTTATTACGTAATGGTAGGGTTAAAGCCCACTACTTGTAGACTAGTTTAAATCTTTAATCCGCTGACGTTCTTCTCCATCTAGATCAGACTCATTCGTATTTAGTTTTGTGTTCCCAAATTTGTAACGAAAGCCTAATTTTATAAATCTGCTATCCGAATCCACAAAACTTGAACTAGATTGATTCCTGTATCGTAATGACGAATCTGAGTCTTGCATATTGAATAGATCTTCTACAGATAACGATATGATACCTTTTTTATTTAAAATAGATTTTGTAACGCTAAATTCTGAAAACAACCTGTCCTCAACAGTTTGTAATTGTTGTATATTTTTTCCAATCCAAGTAAGTGTTAGGTTAACGTTTAAACTTCTATCTTCTAGCATTGAAAAGCTATTCTGTAAAATGCTATAATTAGACCACTGACTTAATTCTACAAATCCATCACCAAAATTAGCCTCTTCTATGATATTATAAAATGAAGTGACAAAATAAAGGTTCCAAGTGTTTGTTGGGTAATAGTCAAACGCAAAATCAAACCCATAATCCACTTTGCTATCTAAGTTTGTAGGTGTATATTCAATAATATTGGTGCTATTATTTTGTCTAGGTAATTCAATAATATCACCATCGTAATTGATATAATATGCTTCAACCGTAAAATGCTCTAAGAAGCTAGTCCCTATTTTATAATGATCTCTATACGTAGGTACTAAATTAGGGTTACCAAGTACAACGTTGTTTTCATTTATAAAAAATGTAAATGGGTTTAAATCCGTATAACTTGGTCTAATAATACTGCGTTTATACGTTGCATAAATACTTACATCCTCTAAAATCTGATGCGATAAACTTGCGTTAGGAAACCAGTTAAAATAATCTTGTGTATTGGTTTCGGCCAATGATAATGACTCGCCTTCAATATTAGTTTGCTCCACTCTTAAACCAAGGCTCAAATCCCATTTAGACCAAGATTGCGCATAGTTAGAATACGCTGCAAAAACTTTTTCATCATATTTAAAAGCATCTGTATTATTTAGATCTATAATTTCAGAGCCACCAATGATATCAAATTTTGTAATATCGCTATCTGTATTTATATTAGAATACTTCAGACCTGCATCAAAATTAGAGTTTTCATTTATAGGCAAGTTATAATCTACTTTCCCTGTAATAATCTGGGTGTCTTGATTAGCAAGCGTGTTAAATTCTGAGCTACTATCAAATTCATTACTTTGATTAAAGAAATTACTAAATACATTCTGATCGCGTTTGTAATCATAAATAGTATAATGTGCATTAAAAGTAAGCGCTGCGCTATTATCAAAATCGTGTCTAAAAATTAAATTTGTACCAAGATTGTATTTATTATCTCTAGATAAATTATCTGCTGTAAAACGTGATTGAAAAACCAGATTTTCATCCGAAATGTCCGTGTTATTTCTTACTTGGTACTTATAATATGGCGTGTACAAACCCGTACTTGTTAGGCTCAAGGTGTTTTTGTCATCAATATAATAATCAAAATTAAGATTAACATTATGTGTTTCGGACCAGGTGTTCCTGTTAACATTAGAATTCCATATTTGATCGATTTCATTGGCGGCATCAAAAAAATCAACATGGTCATCTTGATCTCTATTTATTTTTTGATTCGTATAATTATAGTTGACATTAAGGTTGACCTTATTGTTTTTAAAATAATGGCTAGTACCAGCATTGTATCTCGGGAAAACACCTTGTGTATAATTCGTAAAAACACTACCTCTGTAACCCGTTACTAAGTTTTTACTCATTATAATATTAATCACAGAACCAGAATCTGCATCATAACTTGCTGGAGGGTTGGTAATAACCTCAACCGATTTAATACTATTTGCTGGTGCGCTATCCAATAACGTAATAAGTTCTTGAGAGGTTAATTGTACGCGTCGGTTATTGATAAAAATCGTAGCTGGTGAACTTTTAATATTGATACCACCATCTGAAACAATGACTCCTGGCGTGCTTTTTAAAACACTGAGTGTAGAGCCTTCGGTTAAAGCGGTATTTTCTACATTGAATATTAAGCGATCTGGTTTACGTGTAATGCTAGGTTTTTTTCCAATAACAGTGACTTGATCTAAACTTTCAATATCATCTTCTAATCGAATAGTTTTTAAATCTAAGCTTCCAGTAAGCACAACTTTTTGCTCATAGGTTTGATAGCCAATAAAACTTACTTTAAGAATATAGGTGTTAGACTCAAGGTTATTCAGAATAAAAAATCCATTTTCACCTGTAGATGTTCCCTTTAAAACCTCACTTTGATCGTCATTATAAATGATAATATTAGCAAACTCTATAGCGTTGCCCTTTGCATCAATTATTTTTCCAGAAACAGCATAATCTTGACCATAGCCCATATATGAGCATAATAGAAGAATCAATAGAATACGCAGGGCTTTCACACTAAATTGGGTTTAGAGTCGCAATATAACATTTGTTTTTGAATCATATTTGCGGTTTTTCCATACTCATTATCCTTTTTGTAAACATTAATGATATTGAATGCGTGATAATTCGATTATATTTGCAAATCTTAAAGGAGATGAATTAGAATTTATGAAGCACATCAGAAATTTTTGCATAATTGCACACATTGATCACGGTAAAAGCACACTAGCAGATCGTTTATTAGATTTTACCGGTACTGTTACCGATCGCGAAAAACAAAACCAACTTTTAGATAGTATGGATTTGGAACGCGAACGTGGAATCACAATAAAGTCGCATGCCATACAAATGGAATATACGTTTGAAGGACAAGAATATGTGCTCAACCTTATTGATACTCCTGGTCATGTAGATTTCTCTTATGAAGTGTCTCGATCTATTGCTGCTTGCGAAGGAGCGTTATTGATTGTTGATGCTGCTCAAAGTATACAAGCACAAACAATTTCTAATTTATATCTCGCTTTAGAAAATGATTTAGAAATTATTCCGGTACTCAATAAAATAGATTTACCAAGTGCTAATCCAGAGGAAGTTACAGACGATATCGTTGAACTTTTAGGATGTGATCCAGAGGAAGTTATTCATGCAAGTGGAAAAACTGGTTTTGGAGTTGAAAACATTCTAGAAGCGGTTATAAAACGTATTCCTGCACCTAAAGGAAGTGTAGACGCACCATTACAAGCGTTGATTTTTGATTCGGTGTATAATACGTTTAGAGGTATTGAAACTTATTTTAGAGTTTTTAATGGTGAAATTAAAAAAGGACAAAAAATTAAGTTTGTCGCTACAGGTAAAGACTATTTTGCAGATGAGGTTGGTACTTTAAAGCTAACTCAAGTCGCAAAGAAAAGTGTAAAAGCTGGTGATGTTGGTTATTTAATAACAGGTATTAAAACCGCCAAAGAGGTTAAAGTAGGAGATACAATTACAGATTTTGCAAATCCTACAACTAACATCGTTGAAGGTTTTGAAGATGTAAAACCAATGGTTTTTGCCGGTATTTACCCTGTAGACACCGAAGATTACGAAGAGCTTCGTAACTCTATGGAAAAATTACAACTAAATGATGCATCTTTAGTATTTCAACCAGAAAGCTCTGCAGCTTTAGGCTTTGGTTTTCGTTGTGGCTTTTTAGGAATGCTACACATGGAAATTATCCAAGAGCGCCTAGAGCGTGAGTTTGATATGACGGTTATTACAACGGTTCCCAATGTGTCGTATAATGCATACACTAATAAAAATCCAGAGGTACCTTTTGTAGTAAATAACCCTTCAGATTTACCAGAGCCAACGACAGTAAATCGTGTTGAAGAGCCTTATATTAAAGCTACTATTATTACAAAATCTGATTTTGTTGGAAACGTCATGTCTCTTTGTATTGAAAAGCGTGGTATGGTTTTAAACCAAACGTATTTAACACCAGAACGTGTTGAATTAACTTTTGAAATGCCTCTTGCAGAAATCGTCTTCGATTTTTACGATCGTCTCAAAACCGTTTCTAAAGGCTATGCTTCTTTTGATTATTCTCCTATTGGAATGAAAGTTTCAAAATTAGTTCGTTTAGATATTTTGCTAAATGCACAGACGGTTGATGCGCTTTCTGCTTTAATTCATACCGACAACGCTCAAAATATTGGGAAGAAAATGTGTGAAAAGCTTAAAGAATTGATCCCAAGACAACAGTTTGATATTCCTATCCAGGCTGCAATTGGCGCAAAAATTATTTCGCGTGAAACCATTAAAGCTTTGCGTAAGGATGTAACTGCTAAATGTTATGGTGGAGATATTTCTAGAAAACGTAAACTTTTAGAAAAGCAGAAAAAAGGTAAAAAACGTATGCGTCAAGTAGGAAATGTAGAAATACCTCAACAAGCGTTTATGGCTGTACTTAAGTTGAACGATTAATATAAAACACTTTAATTAAAGAGGGTTCATAAGTCGGCATTCTAAATAAAGGTTTAAGAAAAGGGTTTGTATGTAAACAAATAGATTCCTCTGGTTTCGGTAATGATGACTGTATTTTTAAATGACTCCATAGGTATTTATTTTTGTGTTAAAAGTGAACATAGTCTTTAAATATTAGATATTAAGAAATACGACTATTTCTATAAGTCGCCCCAAAACTAAAACCTCTCCAAGAGTATCGGTAAATAGAAAACATTTGACCGTGAGGTAGCCCGTTTTTAGACCCAATGATTAAGTATAAGAGATTGCATAATATGAAAGCTTTTTTATTTCGTGTGGATTCAAATTTTAAACATATAATCCAATCGCCTCTAATTGAGCTATAAAATCAACAAATGAAACACCTTTTAAATCTACTTCTTTTACTAGTCATTCAATACTAATAGTCCTCGTTTCGTATCTATTATCAAAGTATTCAGAAGAAATTGTAACTCCTAATAAAATTGAACAACTTTTTAATCCTCTTGAGCTACAGTTTCAACATCAAAAGGTTTCCCTAAATATGCCAAGTGCCAATTTTCACCTATTTGTTCAATTTCTTTATTATAAGAAGAAATAATTTTGATTTCAGATGCTTCGTTTTTTATAAACAAAGGAATAATGTCTTTATCATTATTAGATAGTTCAATTAAACTTTCAAAGTGTGCCTTGTCTTTGAGCTCGATTTCTTGAACACTAGGGAATTTTTTAACAAGATTACTAAGCGTCGCAAAATCATCTGTATGTGAAAACAAGCCTTCATGAGGGTTATTGTTACTATCTCGCATTTCATCTACGCTCACCAATCTAAATGATCCATTTTCACCAAACTGCTTACCAAACTTAGCAATAGCATAGGCATTGATATCATTACTTCCTGTTAAGGCCATTACATAACCAACGTCATTCAATTCAATATTATCAGAGAGTTTGTCAGAATATATATCAGTATTTAAAGCCTCAAGACCTAACTCCCTCGCTTTATCAATATTACTTTGATTGCTATCTATGAGAACTACATGTCTTCCATTAGACTCTAAATAATGACCAATAAGTCGCGATACTTTAGACGCTCCAACAATTAACGTACCATTAGATTTTGTTAAAAACACACCCACTAATTTTGCAAATAATCGCGCTGTTGTTGCATTAAGTAATACGGTTCCTAAAACAATCATAAAAACAAGTGGCGTTATATACTCAGCACCTTCCACACCTTGTTTTAATAGCTTACTTCCAAAAAGAGACGCAATACCAGCTGCAACAATTCCGCGTGGCCCAACCCAACTTATAAAAAGCTTTTCATTAAGTGTTAATTTGGAGCCTTGGGTGCTTAAAAACACTGCTAGTGGTCTAATAATAAATACAATAATTGCAAAAAGCACAGCAGTTTTCCAGGTGTATAGTAACAATAAATCCTCAATGTTGATATTAGCAGAAAGCAATATAAATAAGATAGAAATTAATAATACACTAAGAGATTCTTTAAAATACAAGAGTTCTTTAAGGTTTTCTAATTTTCCGTTTCCAAGCACCATTCCCATAACAACTACTGCCAATAAACCCGATTCGTGAGCAAAAATTTCAGACTCAACAAAAACAAGAAGTACCGTAGAAAGCGCAACTACATTTAACAGATAATGTGGAATAAATTTTTTGTTAATTGCAAAAGCCAACGCATGTGCAAACGTAAATCCAAAAGTGGTTCCAAACAGCACAATTTTACCAAATTCCATTAGTGCTGTTTTAGTAAAACCGCTATCTCCTCCAACACTAATAAATTCAAATACTAATACTGCTACTAATGCGCCAATTGGATCAATTAAAATCCCTTCCCATTTAAGAATGGTTGAAATGTCTTTTTTAAGTGGAATGTTTCTTAAAATAGGTGTGATTACCGTTGGCCCTGTAACGATAATTAAACCAGAAAACAAGAACGACAGATCCCAACTTAGATCAAAGATATAATGAGCCAAAACTCCCGCACCAAAGAAGGTCACCGCAGACCCTAGTGTAATTAACTTCGTTATTACAGGTCCAACAGTTTTTATTTCAGATCGCTTTAGTGTTAATCCACCTTCAAAAAGGATGATGCTTATAGCGAGAGAGACAAAGTAATACAAACTTTCTCCTGGAAACAATCCTTTTTCACCATTCCAAATAGGTTCAATCCATTTGGTGCCATCTTCGCTTAAAAACTCTGCAGCAATTGGGCCAACTAAAAGACCAATTAAAATTAATGGAAGTATTGCTGGAATTTTAAACTTCCAGGCTACCCACTGTGCTAATATACCTAAGATGATGATTCCTGCCAATTCTAACATGTCGCTTTCTTTTGAAAGTTAAATATAATTGAAACTATTGTAACGGTTCTAAAAAAAGGGTTTAAAAGCTATGAAAAGTTCAAATGTTTCAATAGACAAAAAAAAATATTAACTTACCCTCGAAATTGATTTTATAGCACTTGACAAACAACATTTTTCAAACCATAGGTATTGGCGTCGCATTTTCTCCGAACCTAAAAGCAAACCTGTACGAAGCTGCACGATTATCCCTCTTTTTTGAGTGTAAATTGGTGCTTATTCATGTTGGTGAAAAATCTGATGAAAAAAAACAACAGATTTTAGACATCATCCAACCGTTCTTTCAAGAAGACCTCAACTACGATCTCGTTTTTAAAACTGGAAATCCAGTAGATGTGATTTTATCAGTTTCCGAAGAAAAAAAAATAGACTTACTAATTTTAGGGGCACTTCAAAAAGAGAATTTCGTTCAATACTACTTAGGAACAATTGCTAGAAAGATCACAAGACAGGCAAAGTGCTCAATTTTATTACTTATAAAACCCTCTGTAGAACGCATACCTTGTAAACATGTTGTTGTTAATGGGCTAGACAACCCAAAAACGAAACAAGCAATTACCGCTGCGTATTTCATGTCTCACAAATTACAATCTAAAAAAATTACGATTGTTGAAGAAATCACAAAACAAGAAGTTGCTGTTAGTGTAAATGATGATAAATCACTTCGAAAATCGGCCATCATTAAAGAACGTCTAAAAATTAGAGAAGATTCTCGGGTAAATTCTATTATTGCAGAAATACCGGAAGAACACAAAATAAATATTATTACAAAAACACAATCTATATTTGGTACACGAGGCTATAGTATTGGTCATTATGCTCAATTTGTAAGAGCGGATTTATTGGTAATGAATGCACCAACCAAAACCAGCTTTTGGGGTCGTATTTTTCCACATGATATCGAATATATTTTATCTGAGTTACCAACTGATGTGTTAATCATTCAATGAGGCCAAAAAAAAATAACATAGCGCTATTTTTTAAGCAACTCCCTAAAAATATATTTTCGGGATTTGTGGTAAGTTTAATTGCCTTACCTCTAGGCTTAGGCCTGGCTATGGCCAGTGACGCTCCTGCAATTGCTGGAGTTATTACCGCAATCGTTGGTGGTGTAATCGTGTCCCTTTTAGGTGGAAGTCATGTGACCATTACGGGTCCAGGAAATGGGTTAGTTGGTGTGACTTTAGTCGCTATTACCACACTTGGATTAGAAGGCGCCTACGCTGCCATTATTTGCTCTGGCGTATTAATCATGTTACTCGGTTTTTTACGCATGGGTAATCTAGCCGATTTTTTCCCATCATCTGCCATACAGGGTATGCTGGCAGCTATAGGACTTATTATTCTTGGAAAGCAGTTTCATATTATGTTTGGTCATAAAATAACTCGAGATAACACTATTGATTACTTAGTTGAAATTCCATACACTATAAACGATGCTTTACATTACGACAATACAGGACTCATTTATGCTGCTGCTGCAGGACTCATAAGCTTAGCGATTATGGTGTTTTATCCAAAGCTTAGAAATAAATATTGGCATTTAATCCCTGCTCCAATGTGGATCGTTGTGCTTTCTATTGGTTTTAGTTACTATTTTGAATTGGTCTTACATCAGGATAACCCAATAGCTAAAGATTATATGATACCGGCAATTCCTTCGTTTGCTGAAATCACAACTCAATTACCAAAAATTTCATTCGCAAAAATTGGTGGTCTGCCATTTTGGGGAAGCGTACTATCTCTTACATTAATTGCAAGCATTGAATCCCTTTTAAGTATTAAAGCAGTCGATAAATTAGATCCAGAAAGACGTCGTTCTAATGTAAACAGAGATTTAAAAGCTTTAGGCCTAGGAACAATAGGAAGCGGTTTTGTTGGTGGTTTAAATGTCGTGACTGTCATTGCTAGAAGTTCTGTAAATGTAAATAATGGTGGTAGTAACAGATCTGCAAACTTTTCTCATGCCTTTTTTCTTGTCGTTTTTATTGTGGTATTTAGCACGCAATTAACACGTATTCCGTTGCCAGCACTTATGGCTATTTTAGTATATACAGGTTATAAATTAGCATCACCAGATTTAATAAAGAAGATATTTTCAGTTGGAAAAGAACAGCTCATCATCTTTTTTGTAACACTTCTTACGACTTTAAAGTTTGGGTTAATTATGGGAATTACTGCTGGTGTAATCATCACTATAATTATACATTTTATCATCAACAAAAACGTTACGCTGTTTTTGAGACATTGGATAAAGCCAAATGTGTTGATGTTTAAAGAAGATGATGACAAATCGAACTACTATGTTAGTGTAAAGCATTTTTGCACGTTTGCTAATTTTTATAGATTAAAACAAAAACTAGATGCTATCGCTACAAATGATGATGTCATAGTAGATTTTTCTATGTGTGATTTTGTAGATCATACCGTTATGGAAAATCTCAACAATTACCAAAGCTCATTCACTAAAAATGGAGGTCATTTTGATATTGTTGGTTTAGATATGCACGATGCCGACTCTAAACACCCTTTTGCACTTAGAAAAATCGTTGCAGTACCCAAATTGTTCGGGTATAATTTAACAAAAAGACAAGAAAACCTTGATACTATTGCAAAAAATTATAATCTTACATATAGCGCAGATAAAAACAAAAACACTGCATTTTTAGATCCTTTTCTGTTTTTCAAAACAAAGCAACCTAACTATATCTATAATGAATTAGAGGATACTAATTCGAACTCTAAATTATTTGATATCGAATTTTCCGAAGGGGAGTTTATAGCCAAAGAGGTTGTAAGAACGTCTATGCTTCACTTAGATCTGCACGAAACAATTCCTGTGTTCTCATTAGACCGAGAAACCATTATGGATAAGGTATATGCAATTGCTGGATTTACAGATATTAACTTTGATAATCATCAAGACTTTTCAAAACGATTTCATTTAGTAGGAGAGCAAATAGAGGGTATTAAAACGTTCTTTACAAATGAGTTAATTCACTTTTTTGAAAGTAATCCATATTATCATATAGAATCTAATGGCAATAGTTTGCTCATTTTTAGCAAGCAGCGTTTAGCAAGTACTAAAGAAATTAAAGCGCTACTAGATTTTGGGAAAAGACTACAGGATGTTATTCCTAAGAAAAATTAAGACCGCTGGTCTTTATCTTTAACCATCTCTTCAGATCTATAATACACTCTTTTTAAGCTCTTTTTTAGTAAGGTGAATCTATAAATTCCAATGATAAAAAAAACCGCACTAAAAATTAATGCTGTCAATGCTAAATACCTGAAATTAGTAAACTCCTTAAGCTGAAAAAAAGCAATGGCTCCCAAAAGTAAATATAATGATGATCTTATATAAGATAAAAGTGTGCGCTCATTAGCCAAACGTGTTCTTTCTATTGCCAGATAATCTCTAAGTATCACGCGCTCGTCTGGTTCAAAATCACGACCAAACCTCAATAATTTCATTCTGCCTTTTTTGGGCTTGTTTTTCATGGTAATTAATTTTCTAATGTAAAAGTAAATTTTTATATCACTAAATCAGATTATGTCCATTCAAAAATGTTAAAAAGGCCTCAATAATTAGTGTTAATTCAAGTAATGTTTATTGCTTTTTAGTAATTTGCATTTCAATTATTTTTAGAGATGAAATTATACCCCGTTAATGCTGGTAATTTTAAATTAGATGGAGGTGCTATGTTTGGCGTTGTTCCCAAGTCTTTATGGACTAGAACCAATCCTGCAGACGCTAATAATATGATAGATATTTCGGCACGCTGTTTGCTTATTGAGGATGGCAGTAGGTTAATTTTAATTGATACAGGTATGGGAAATAAACAGAGCGCTAAGTTTTTTGGCTATTACCATCTTTGGGGAAATGACTCGATTGACAACTCCTTGAAAACTCACGGTTTTCATAGTGATGATATTACAGATGTTTTCATGACACATTTGCATTTTGATCATTGTGGCGGAAGCATACAATGGAATGCAGATAAAACCGGTTACGAAACCGCTTTTAAAAACGCACATTTTTGGAGCAATAAAAATCACTGGGATTGGGCCACAAATCCAAACAACAGAGAGAAAGCATCCTTTTTAAAAGAGAATATTTTACCAATAGAAGAGAGTGGTCAGTTAAAATTCACCAACCTTCCGAAGAAAGATATATTAGAAAATTCTCAATTGGGATTCGATATCTTTTTTGCTAACGGTCATACCGAAAAGCAAATGATACCAATGATCACTTACAAAGAGAAAACCATTTGCTTTATGGCAGATTTATTGCCAACTGTTGGTCATTTGCCATTGCCATTCGTTATGGGTTATGATACGCGACCTCTATTAACATTGGACGAAAAAGAACGTTTTTTAAATCTTGCAGCAAACCATAATTACTATTTGTTTCTCGAGCATGATGCGCATAATGAAATCATAACTGTTCAACATACCGAAAAAGGTGTGCGACTAAAAGAAACATTTACTACAAACGATATATTTAACTAAGACTATTATGATCAAAGGATTTAAACCATTTTTATACACCCTATTCTTATCAGCCATTTTATTTGGTTGTGGCGCAACAACAGCTGTGCTTTCTACGCCTATCGAAAACATAGATACCTCACCCCTTAAAGAATCAGCGCTTACTGATAGCGAAAAAAATGAATGGGCTCATTTAGATTTGGCCAAAGACACCATTCCTGGAATGAGTGTTAACAAAGCCTACAGTGAGATTATTAAAAATAAAAAAGGAAAGACAGTAATCGTTGCTGTTATTGATAGTGGGACTGATATCGATCATGAAGATTTAGATGATGTGATTTGGACGAACAAAAAAGAGATCCCAGATAACGGAAAAGATGATGACAATAATGGTTACATCGATGATATTCACGGTTGGAATTTTGTTGGTGATGGCTATGATGAACAATTAGAATATGTTAGACTATTAGCATCTGGAGATGAACGTAATCCACGATACACAGAGGCAGAGGCATTATATAATAGCGAATATCAAAAATACACAGGATATAAAACCAATTATGAACAAAACCTTCAACTAGTAGCAGGAGCAGATGACATTTTAATCAAACATTTTGGTAAATCAGATTATACCAAAACAGACGTTATCGCCATTAAAACAGAAGACCAACAATTAGGGCAAGCAGTCCAAATTGCTCAATTTGTGTATGCTAATAATTTAGGGTCTGTGGCAAATGCGAGAAAAACATTTAAGGAAGGTGTCGTAGAAATCAATGATCACCTTAATGTGAGCCTCAACAAGAATTTACATGGCCGTAAAACAGGTGATAATCCAAATGATTTAGACGACAAACCGGGTTATGGTAATAACAACCCAAGACCATCAAAAAAAACCGAAAGTCATGGAACTCACGTTTCTGGAATTATAGCTGCAGAGCGCAATAACAATAAAGGAATGAATGGTGTTGCCAATAATGTTCAAATTATGGCAATTCGCTCGACACCTAATGGAGACGAGTATGATAAAGATGTAGCACTAGCAATTCGTTATGCAGCAGATAACGGTGCAAAAGTCATCAACGCAAGTTTTGGTAAATCGTTCTCCCCAGAAAGCCAATGGGTAAGAGACGCTATTAAATATGCTGGAGATAAAGATGTTCTTTTTGTCCATGCTGCAGGAAACGATAGTGAAGATATTGATGTCGCTCACAATTATCCTAATGATGCAATTGGCACAGAACCAGAAGTCTCAGACAACTTTATCACAGTGGGATCATTAACTAACCAGTACGGCTCAACTATGGTCTCTGATTTTTCCAACTTCGGAAAAGTGAATGTTGATGTTTTTGCTCCTGGTAGTGATATTTACTCTAGCATGCCAGAAAATGAATATGAATACCAAGGAGGCACCTCTATGGCTGCTCCAAATGTTGCAGGAGTTGCTGCGCTTATTCGCTCTCAATATCCAAGCTTAACTGCGTCTCAAGTAAAGAAAATTTTAATGGATTCTGGATTACCTATTAAAACAAAAGTAACTGTAGGAACAAATAAACAATTAAAATCGCTTAATGAGATTTCAACATCTGGAAGAATCGTTAATGCCTATAACGCGTTGATTATGGCATCTCGAATAGCCAATTCAAAATAATTCTAAAGAAAAAAATAATTATGAGATTTAAATTAAGCACACTTTTACTGTTATGCGTCACATTTCTTTCTTCGGAAATTAATGCACAAGACACCACAATAGAATACAAAACAGACCATTATTGGCAACAACAAGCCGATTATACCATGGAGATTGATATGGATGTAAAAACCTATCAATTTACCGGAACGCAGAAGATAACATACACTAATAATTCACCAGACGACTTAAATCGTGTGTATTATCATTTATACTTCAATGCTTTTCAACCAAACAGTGAAATGGATGCGCGTTTACAAAGTATCGCAGATCCAGATGGTAGAATGACTAATAACCTTGGAACCAAAGAAAAACCTGTTTTTGAAAGTAGGATTTCTAAATTGAAAGCAAACGAAATTGGTTTTATCAACATCTCTTCTTTAGAACTTAGTGGCAAAGCACTGGATTACGAAATAGAAGGCACAGTAATGATTGTGGATTTAGAAACCCCTATCAAAGCAGGGAAAACGGTTGATTTTGATATGGTATTTAATGGTCAAGTACCTGAACAAATTCGTCGTTCTGGTAGAAATAATAAAGAAGGTGTCGCTTTATCTATGGCGCAATGGTATCCTAAACTAGCAGAATACGATACGGAAGGATGGCATGCAGACCCATACATAGCAAGGGAGTTTTATGGTGTTTGGGGAAATTTTGACGTAAAAATCACAATTGACAAAGACTATATTATTGGTGGTACAGGGAATTTGCAAAACGCAGATGAGATTGGTTATGGTTACATTTCTGAAGAAAAAGTAAAAAAACAGAAAGGAAAAACAAACACTTGGCACTTTATCGCACCAAACGTTCATGATTTTACTTGGGCTGCAGATAAGGGTTATATTCATGATACCATGCAAGTTCCTAACGGACCAATGCTTCACTTTTTGTACAAAAAAGATTTACCAAAAGGCAACCTAGAAAGCTGGAAAAAAATGCAACCTAAAACGGTCGAATTAATGCAGTATTTTAGCGAGAACATTGGAGAATACCCTTACGATCAGTACTCTGTGATTCAAGGAGGTGATGGCGGAATGGAATACGCAATGTCTACGCTTATAACAGGAAAACGCAGTTATGGCAGTTTAGTTGGTGTTACAGCCCATGAACTGGCACACACCTGGTTTCAGTTTTTATTGGCGACCAATGAAGCAAAGCACGAGTGGATGGATGAAGGCTTTACGAGTTATATCTCTGCTTTGGCAATGAGTGAAATCATGGATTACAAAAAAGACAATCCGTTAAGTGGGTCTTATAGTGGCTATATTAAACTAGCAAATTCTGATTATGAGCAACCCTTAACTACGCACGCAGACCGCTATAACATCAACAGGGCCTATGGAAGTGCTGCCTATAGTAAAGGTGCGGTTTTTATCTCTCAATTAGGCTATATCATTGGTGATGACAATTTAAAAACGACGATCAAAAAATACTTTAATGATTTTGCTTTTAAGCACCCTAAACCCATGGATATTGTGCGCACTGCAGAGCGTGTTTCTGGATTAGAATTAGATTGGTATCTCATCGATTTTGCACAAACCACAAATACAATAGATTACGCTGTAACCAAGGTAGAAGAGTCCAAAGTGACTCTAGAGCGTATTGGGTTAATGCCAATGCCATTAGACGTGACAGTGACTTATATAGATGGTTCTACTGATAGTTTCTACATCCCATTGCGTATGATGCGTGGTGCAAAACAAACCTCAGCGACTGTACAAGAGGATTGGGCTTGGGCACATCCTACCTATACCTTTGAGGCGTCTAAAGCTGTAAAATCTGTACAGATTGATCCTAAAGGATTGATGGCAGACGTGAACAAGGATAATAATGTGTATCCTGTGGTTACTCAAGAATAACAAAATTAAAATTAGCTAAAGCCACAATATCTATATTGTGGCTTTTTTTATGAGATAAACTAAATAAAGTGGTGAATTGGTCGATTAAAACTTTAAAACAATTAGCAATCGTTTTAAATTTGCTTTATTTGTTTATCTAGGATTAGCCAATGCTAATAAACCTTACCAAATAACATTATTTTAGATGTCATTTTCTTATCCAAAAAAAGAAAAACTTAAAAGCCAAAAAGGGATTGATCAGCTGTTTTCCGAAGGGAAATCGGTTAGCGCTTATCCGTTGCGTATGGTATATCTAAAATCAGAATTTGATGATAACACAAAATTTAAAACTGGCGTCACTGTAAGTAAACGTAATTTTAAAAATGCAGTGGACAGAAATCGCATCAAACGCTTACTAAGAGAAGCTTATCGACTTAATAAAGCTGCGTATTTTAACAACATTTCATCGTGTTATACGTTAATGATTTTGTATATTGGAAAGGATGGAACGGATTTTGATTCCATAGATAAAAAAATGAAACAACTTTTAGAGGCATTTTCTAAAAAAGTGTCTACTAAATAAATAGTAATACCCAAATGAAAAAAGGACTACAGAAACGTGTTTTCGTTCCGCTTTTAGCACTCACTATATTTTTTGGTGGAACCGCATTTAAAAGTGATTTTTTCGAAATTGCTAAACAAATAGAAATATTTACAACACTTTTTAAAGAACTCAACATGAATTATGTTGACGATACAAATCCTGGAGACTTGATGGATACAGCAATCAAAAGCATGCTTGCAGACTTGGATCCCTATACTAATTATTATAATGAACAAGATGTAGAGTCTGCGAGAATCAATAACGCAGGAGATTATACTGGTATTGGCGCCAATGTGTTGACATTAAAAGATCGGTTGGTTATTGTTGAACCTTACAAGGATTATGCTGCAGATAAAGCGGGTTTAAAAGCGGGAGACGAGATTATAAAAGTAGACAATGTTGTTGTTGCAGATTTTAAAGACGATGCAGGAAACTTGCTACAAGGTGGTGCAGGAACCAGTGTTGAGGTCACTTATATTAGACAAGGCAAAACTCAAAATGCAACCATACAACGAGAAGCTATAGATATTCATGCAGTACCTCACTACTCTATGATAAATGAAAATACTGGATATATTGTTCTTCGGAAATTTAACGCAAAAACATCAACTGAGGTTAAAAGTGCGCTTCGAGATTTAAAGAATCAAGGTGCTGAAAAACTAATTCTAGATCTCCGTGGAAATCCTGGAGGATTATTAAGGGAGGCGGTTAATGTGACTAATGTTTTTGTGCCTAAAAATCAATTGGTAGTCACCACAAAATCTAAAGTAAAAAAATACAATAAGACCTATTATACAAAAAACGAACCTATGGATACTGAGATCCCTTTGGTTGTTTTAATAGATGGGTCTAGTGCATCTGCAAGTGAGATTGTATCTGGAGCTTTACAAGACCTAGATCGTGCTGTTATTATTGGTGCTCGTAGTTTTGGAAAAGGACTCGTACAGCGTCCTAAAAAACTAACATACGGTACACAGATGAAAATCACAATTTCTAGATATTACACACCTTCTGGACGCTGTATCCAAGCACTTGATTATTGGAACCGTGATGAAAACGGAAAAGCAACACGTACAAAACAAGAAAATTATAACGCCTTTAAAACTAAAAAAGGAAGAACGGTTTATGATGGTGGAGGCGTACAGCCAGATCTAGAATTGGAGGAAACTAAATTGAGCCCTATTACTAAAGCGATTATAGATGAGAATCTAATTTTTAAATATGCTACGCAATACTATTACAACAACGCAGTAACCGATTTGGATAATTTCACTTTATCGAACACTGATTTTAATAATTTTAAAAACTTCTTAAGTGCTAATAATTTTAGTTTTGAAACTAAAACAGAAAAGGCTTTTGCAAATGCATTATCTGTAGCAAAAGAAGAGGAACTCAACAGTGAAATTGATGACGACTATTCTAACTTAATTTCGTCATTAAACACGTATAAAAACAAAGCAATAGACGACAATAAAACGCAAATATTATCTTTACTCTCTGATGAAATTGTTAAACGTTATTTCTATCGAGAAGGTTTATATACCTATTATGTTTCTAATAATTTTGAAATTCAAAAAGGTGTAGAAATACTTAAAAACCCATCTAATTATTTGAGCTATTTAGATTGATATTGAATTTAATTCGATGAAAGCATTTAAAAAAATTATATTTAAATAATGTTTTCAATACTAATATGAAAAAACTACTACTAATAACGCTTCTGTTTTCTCAACTTTTGATCGCTCAAAAAGAGTTTACACATGAAGTATATTTTGAGACAGACGCATTTGAAGTGCCTACAACAGAGCACAATAGATTACTAATGTTTTTATCAGAGATAGAAAGTATTGATATTTCAAAAGTTTCTATTTATGGATTTACAGATGATAGAGGTAATGATAGTTATAACTTAAAACTGTCGCAGGATCGCGCAAATTCGATAAAAACCATCTTTTCTAATAACGAATTTGATGAATCTGTGATTACTAATGTTGATGGTAAAGGAAAAATTTTACTCAAACTAATCAAAGAAGATGATTTAAGTAAAATAAGAGGTCTTAACCGCAAAGTTGAGATTATTGTATCTTCTATATTTCCACCTAAAGCTAAAGACGCTCCAGAAGTGGTAGAGGCTAAAAAGAGAGAAGCAACAGAACTTTTAAGAGGCGAGTTAAAAGCAGGAGATAAGTTTGAGCTCAACAATATGTTGTTTAAAACGGGTTACAGTAAACTATTACCTGAATCTAAAGAAACATTAAAAGAACTTGCTGAAATTCTTGTAGAAAGAAAAGATTTATATTTTACTATCCAAGGTCATGTGTGCTGCACAAAAAATAGTAGAGACGCTATTGATCGTAAGACTAAAAAACGTAACCTATCTGTTTCAAGAGCAAAATTTATATATGATTATCTCGCAAAACAAGGTGTGAGTAAGCGACGTATGAAATATGTTGGAATGCGAAGAAAATTTCCCTTAGGTGGTGAACCAAAATTAGACCGTCGTGTGGAAATTTTGATTACTTATGTTGGCCAAGGTAATTAACTTCTAATCATTGCAATATGTGGAATACCATCTTCTAAATACCCCTCTCCTACTTCAAAAAATTCGAGATTATTATAAAAATTTTTCAAATACGTCTGCGCAGAAATTTTAATTTTTGTTTCTTTATAATATGTTTTTATAGCCTCAACTGAAGCATTCATAATATCATAACCATATTTATCTTTGCGTTCATTTTGCTCAACCACTACCCTACCAATACTAGAATATTCAAAATAATCACCTGGTTTAAATACTCGCGTATAAGCAACAACCTTATTGTTTTTAAAACCAATAATATGTAACGCTTGTTCATCTTTACCATCAAGATCTTGATAGACGCATTCTTGTTCTACAACAAAGACTTCACTTCTTAATTGAAGCAGCTTATAAAGCTCTTGGGTTGTTAATTCTTTGAAGGTTTTTACTTTTATATCTATCATATCAATTTGTCACACTGAGCGCAGTCAAAGTGTTTTATCTTTAAATTCGTGAAATCTCTTTTTTTAAGAGCATTAGTTAATCCTGTACAATCACATCTTTATCTCCACACTTTCCAAATTCTGGTTGAATATTAACATGATTAATTCCGAAGTTATGAAACACCATCGCTTCTACCTCATGTAATATGAGGTCAAATTGAGATAAGGTAATATCTTCCTCAAAATCTATGTGTGCTTCCAAATGAATTTCGTCTTCATTTAATTGCCAAATATGTACGTGATGCACATTTTTTATAGCACTTATTTGTTGAATATCTCTAACAATATCTTTAACAGCTATTTCATCTGGAGTAAACAACATCAGCACTTTAACTGAATCTTTCAATAAATCATATCCCATATAAATAAGATATAATGCAATTACAAAAGTTAACACGCTATCCACCCAAAACAATTGATAATACTTCATTAATAACCCACCAATAAAAACCGCTACACTTGCCATCATATCTGTTAATAAATGAAGGTAAGCACTTCTCATATTCATATTAGATTCACTAGCTTTTTTAAGTAAAAGCACAGAAAATCCATTACCTAAAATAGCAACTAAAGACAACCAAATCACTAAATTAGTCTCAATCTCTTGCGGATTATGAAAACGCTTAACTGCTTCTATAATTAATAAAATAGCAACAATAATTAAGGTCGCAGCATTAATAAAAGCTGCTAAAATTTCGGCACGTTTATACCCAAATGTTTTTTGAAGTGAGGCTTCCCGTTTTGAAAGTCGGTTAGCAATATAACTGATAATTAGCGACACAACATCGCTAAAATTATGGAGTGCATCACTTAATAAAGATAAACTTCCAGAGAGTAATCCACCAATCACTTGCGCAACTGTAATGACGATGTTTAAAAGAATAGAAATAATAAGATTTCTACCTTTTAAATCGCCATGAGAATGCGAGTGATTATGAGAATGTGAGTTACTCATATATTAACATGAAATAGGAATTTTATCCACACGGTTTTGATGACGTCCACCTTCAAACTCAGTGTTTAAAAATGTATCCACAATTTGAATAGCTTGCTGTATAGCAGTATATCGTGCAGGAATACAACAAATATTAGCATTATTATGTTGTCTGGTGAGTGCTGTAATTTCTTTAGTCCAACAAATACCAGCTCTTACTTTTTGATGCTTGTTTGCTGTCATTGCGACACCATTTGCGCTTCCACAGATTAAAATGCCAAAATCAACCTTTTTATTAGCAACATCATTAGCAACAGGATGCACATAATCTGGGTAATCTACGCTGTCGTTTGCGTTTGTTCCGTAGTTATTAACAGTATATCCCTTAGCTTCTAAATGTGATACAATAGCTTGTTTATACTCAGTTCCTGCGTGATCATTACCTATTGAAATCGTCATCAATTTATGTTTTAAATTAGTTTCCGTAACATCGGAAATTTGTGTTGTTTAAAACCTTAAAGTTAATAATTGCTAATAAATAAAACAGTGTAAGACTTAGATAGTTATTCATAACATTTAAGTTTGATGAAGATCTGCTTTTCTTTGGAAATAGGCATTGTTAACATCCTATACGTTTTGTATTCATTACTTGTTCATATCTTATCTTAAGTACTTAAAACTTTTATTAGGTTTATCCAGTAATTATCACAATCAACTATATAATGATGATAACCTAAAAAGTTACTTGTTTTTTGCAGTGAAGTTATTAGCATTCATACCATGACATACTAACACAAAAAAGTAAAATACTTATTAAAAATGAGTAGTCAACATAGGTTATCAACAGCTGTTAATAGCTTTGTAAATTCGTTTAGAAATCAACGCTTTAAATGTAAAGTTTATGTTAACTACATATTAATTAATTGTGATAAGTCATATATCAAAGTAAAGTATAATAAAGTTATAGCTGCTATTAACACACTATAATAACCACCATTGTTTTTTTTAAATTTTAAAAGAAAAATGTTGTTATGTATATATATGTTGATAAGTGTGAAATTTGGGTTTTAAATAGCGCCTAACAAAAACTCAATTCACAATCTAACAAGATACTTTGGTTCAATTAGAATAAGTAATTATTTATAGTACTCTAAGTAAAGTCATGTCAACGTCCGATTAAAAAATATAAATACGTCTAAATTATCAAGTGGATTTTACATTGTTGAAATCATAACTAACAAAGGAAAAAGCTCTAAAACTAATTATAGAATAGATAAAAAACTAAAACTAATTATTTATTGACTTGTTAATTTAACAGGTCTTTTTCATTAACTTAACATTCTGTAAACACCATTAAATAATTAAACCGTAGATTTGCAGAAACTTAATACTTCCAATAACAAGATCACTGAGTATAGTTAAAGTGAAAATGTTAACTTCTTCGCTATAAGAATTAAGTTATTAAAAACTAAAAATTTCTCCCGATAACTATCTGGATTCAAAGGAATAAATGATTACAAATTAAATGACAAATAAGAAAAAAAGGAAACCTTCACATAACAAGATTTCCAACCTAACAAATACAATTCTAAGTATTTTAAAAAAAGATAGAAACCAAACCTTCAACCATAAACAAATTGCTGCTAAACTTGGTGTTAATGATGCCAGTAGTAGAAATCAAATTATAAAAAAACTCCAAGAGCTTAAGGCTAAGAAAGAGATTGAAGAAATTGATCGTGGTAAATTTAAAGCCATTGTGAATACCGAGTATCATATAGGTCGTGTAGATATGGCTTCCAGAGGTTCTGGATATATTATATGTGATGATTTTGAAGACGATGTGTACATTGCTTCAAATAATATGAACAAAGCCCTTCATGGCGATGAGGTAGAATTTTATGCTTACAAACGAAAAAATCGTGGTAAGAAAGAAGGTGAAGTCACAGACATTATTAAACGAGCAAAAACAGAGTACGTTGGTGTTATTCAAATCAACGAAAAAAAGAATTTTGCTTTTGTCGTTGTGGATAGTAATAAAATGTACAAAGATATTTTTGTACCTATTAATAAAATTAATAAAGCAGAAGAAGGTGATAAAGTATTAGTATCTCTTGAAGATTGGCCAGAAAAAGCCGATTCTCCTTCTGGTAAAGTCCTAAAAGTATTAGGTAAACCAGGAGAACATAATACTGAGATTCACGCTATTCTTGCAGAATATGGGTTGCCATTAGAATTTCCGCATGAAGTAGAGGAGTTTGCTAATACTATAGACACGTCGATTACTAAAGAAGAAATCGCTAAACGTCGGGATATGCGTAAAGATTTAACCTTTACTATAGATCCAAAGGATGCTAAAGATTTTGATGATGCTTTGTCTTTTAAAATATTAGATGATGGTCTATTTGAAATTGGAATTCATATTGCAGATGTCTCTCACTATTTACAAGAAGGAACTATTTTAGATGACGAAGCTTACGAGCGTGCAACATCTGTATATTTAGTTGATAGAGTGGTGCCAATGCTTCCAGAAGTATTATCAAATGGTGCCTGTTCATTACGACCACATGAAGAGAAGTATACCTTTTCTGCAGTGTTTAAAATGAACGATAAGGCCGAAATTAAAGACCAATGGTTTGGTAGAACTGTGACTTATTCTGATGCGCGTTTTGCCTATGAAGAAGCACAAGCAATTATAGAAAATAATTTAGGACTTAACGGAGTTGAAGTGCTTAAAAATCCTGGTAAAATAGAGTTAACTATTCCTGCACATGTTGCTATAAGTGGTTCGGAGTATCAAACCACACAAGCCGTTGCTCAAGCCACATTAAAACTAGATGAACTTGCTAAAATTATGCGTGCAAAACGTATGAATGATGGCGCTATTTCTTTTGATAAAGTTGAAGTAAAATTCAATTTAGATGACGAGGCAAATCCGGTTGGGATTCACTTTAAGACTAGTAAAGATGCTAATAAATTGATTGAAGAATTTATGTTATTGGCAAATAAAAAAGTAGGTGAATTTGTAGGTAAACAAAAGAAAACCTTTATCTATCGCGTACATGATGAACCTAAAGATGAAAAATTAGCAGCACTTCAAAATGTGGTTAGTCGTTTTGGATATAAACTAGATTTTAAAGACCGTAAAAGTGTTTCGCAATCGTTAAACAATTTACTAAAAGACGTTAACGGTAAAAAGGAACAAAATCTTGTAGATACTTTAACGATTCGTACAATGAGTAAGGCAGAATATTCGACGCATAATATTGGTCATTACGGTTTATCGTTTGATTATTACAGTCACTTCACCTCACCTATTCGTCGCTATCCAGATGTGATGGCACACCGCTTATTGCAGCATTATTTAGATGGCGGACAATCAGTAAGTCAAGATGCGTTTGAAGATAAATGTAATCATGCTAGTAATATGGAAAATCTGGCTACAAAAGCCGAAAGAGATTCTATCAAATACATGCAAATTCGTTATATGGAAGATCATAAAAACGAGAATTTTGTAGGTGTGATTTCTGGTGTGACAGATTGGGGAATTTATATAGAAATTATTGAGAATAAATGTGAAGGTATGGTCAGCGTTCGTGATATGAAAGATGATCATTATCAATTTGATGAAGATCATTTTGCGCTCATCGGTAAAAACTCAAAACTCATGTATCAACTTGGTGATGAGGTGGTTGTTAAAGTTAAAAACACAGATTTATTAAAGAAACATTTAGACTTTACCTTGATAGGTAAACATATAGAAGCGTAATATTTTTACTTCGGAAATATGATACATTAGATTAATAGTGCTATTTCATTACATATTTATAAAAGAATATATAATTTAGTAGCACTTCTTTAGTTGTAAAATTTCCGAAGAAAATAACACTGAACTCATGTTGATTTTTAGTTTTAGACCGAAAAGTTTAGCTTTTGTTCTGTAATGAAGGTTTTTTCTTAACATAGTATCGCTACGTTTATAAAAAAGAGCAAAATTAGAATACAAAATGGAAATTTTGCAGGTAAAAGAAAAAGTCAAGATAAGTTCACTAATAATAAAACTACTGATTATGATATTAACGACAACAAACTCTATAGAAGGATTTAAAATTTCAGATTACAAAGGTATTGTTACTGGTGTCGCAATCAATGAAGAAAAGTTGTCCATGGGATTTAGTATGACAAAATACTATAAAGCGATTCAAGAAAGTATTGATCCTACAAAAGAAACTGCATTTCAGAGGCTTACTGAAAACGCAATAAAATTAGGTGCTAATGCCATTGTAGGTATAAAAGTAGAAATTGAATTATTGGCTAGTAATTATGCAATAGTTTCAGTTACTGGAACCGCTGTGACTGTCGCGCAATAATTATAAATTTAAGCCAATATAATAACTGTTTTTATTGCGGTGAGTATTTATCTTATTGTGATACTACTATTGAGGTTTATCTTTAATACAACCAATCTGACAACCACTATAATTATTGGTTCAGGAGCAACTGCTTTACGCTCTCCTAAATATGAAATTAACAAAAAGCAATCTTGTAAAGAACTGTTATCAAAATGGAGGTTGTCTAAAAAAGGTGATCTATATAAATCAAAACTGTAACAATTATAAAAGTGTGGCCTCTATAATACAGAATACAAACGTAAATACATTAAAACAGATTAAGATGAAAACTTTTTTTACTATTGCATTACTAGTTGTGACTTCAATATTAACTGCTCAAAACCTTAAAGAAAAAGGAGTAGGAGATTTTAATGAAGTTAAAGTTTACGATTTAATTGTTGTGAACCTTATTAAAGCAAACGAAGCTAAAGTTGAAATTACTGGAGATGATATAGAACATGTTGAGGTCATCAATAAAGACGGTAAACTTAAAATACGCATGAAATTTGATAAGACGTTTAATGGAACCAATACATTTGTTTCCGTATACTACACAACTTTAGATATTATTGATGGTAATGAAGGCGCTTATATAACGTCTAACGAGCTTATAGAACAAAATAAAATTGAACTTCGTGCGCAAGAAGGTGCACAGTTAAAAGTTGGTTTAGATGTAGATCAGGTTACAATTAAAGCAGTTTCTGGAGGTGTTATTGAAACGAGAGGTAAAGCAGTTTCTCAAAACATTACATTGAATACAGGAGGTGTTTATGAAGGTAAATCATTTGAGACTCAAAATACGACCGTAGATATCAAGGCTGCGGGAGAAGCAGAAGTTAATGCGTCAAAAACGGTGGATGCTAAAGTGACCGCAGGAGGAGATGTTGTGATTTATGGAAATCCAGAACACATTAAAGAAAAAACTACTTTTGGAGGTAGAATCAAACGCGCTAACTAAACTATCATACTAACATAGTGATAACGAGACTTTTTTATTAGATTTGTAGGAAAGCTATTTTTAAATTATGTTTGATGATATTTTAGCGGCTATTCCTTTTGGAATATTTCTTGCCTTCACTATTGGACCAGTGTTTTTTGTACTGCTAGAAACTAGTGCGACTAAGGGTTTTAAGAGTGCTTTAATTTTTGATTTTGGAGTTATATTCGCCGATATAATTTTTATTCTACTTGCTTTTTATTCTACCAATAACCTTATTAGTAAACTAAAAGATGATCCCAACTTCCTTATTTTTGGAGGCGTTTTATTAGCCTTTTATGGTTTTATCTCATTTATAAAAACATCCAAATCATTTAGATCTATTGTTAAGGAATATTATAAAGTTGAAATTCAAAAAAATGTCTATGGTAAATTATTTATCAAAGGTTTTTTTCTCAATTTCATTAATGTAGGTGTCCTTATTGGCTGGCTAATTTTTATAGCTGCTGGAAATGCAATAACCGAAACAAAAGAAGGGTTGTATGTATTTGTAGCAACGATACTTATCGTTTATTTTTTGACAGATCTAGTTAAAATAGCTGTAGCAAAGCGCCTGAGAAATAGGCTAACTCCACGATTGATATTTAAAACAAAGAAAGTGATAGCTTTGGTTGTGTTAGGGTTTGGAATACTATTGTTGGTGCAAGGCTTTTTTCCTAATGGAAAAGAACGTCTTCAAGAGGAAATTGAACATCGGTTATAAAAAATGTTTTGACTATGGCAAAAATTGAATATCGCATCTATGTCGTAGAATTATCTAAACGTGTATTTACAGAAAACAGAAAATTTAGAGAGGCTAATCCGCAGTTTAATGGTGTTTTAGAATGTCTATATGTAGGTATGACCAGTAAAACGCCTAAAGAACGTTTCTTACAACATAAAACTGGTCACAGAAATAAGAAGGGTTACAAGATATCTGCTAATATCGTAGAAAAATACGGTTCTTATTTAAGACCTAGTCTTTACAACCACATTGATCCAATGACAACTAGAGTAGAAGCTCTTAAAATGGAAGAAACGTTGGCTTTAGAGCTTAGGAGACAACGATATGCTGTTTGGTTTAATTGATAAATTTCTGCGACTTGTAATGCGTCTATTTCAGTAAGGTAGGAATCGAATTAAAGCAGTAGTTATATACTTATCAGGTTTACATGTATTGGCGATGCTCATGCGCTATTCTGGAGAACTGACAATTCAATAAAGTTTTTTAAAAAAATAGCGACTTAAAAAGGAACTCTTTCTTGAGCTGTCCTACGTCCCGAAAATTCGATATAACCGCTGTATTAACTTACTATAAAGTTTAAAAAATAAAAAACCCTCAACGTGAGTTGAAGGTTTTTTGAGGTGTCGAGCGGATTCGAACCGCTGTAGTTGGTGTTGCAGACCAAAGCCTAGCCACTCGGCCACGACACCTAATGCACCTTTTTTAAAAAGGTCTCTCGTTATTTCTAACGCGTCAACAAATTTATAAAAAATTACCGTGTAACAGCAGAAACACTTACTTTTTTCGTCTTTCGGTCATTTTTATCGTCACGCTTTCAACATCACCTCCAATTGGCGGATTCAATTTACTAACACTAACCGTAGCTTTTTTTACTAATTTCTCTTCAGAAAAGATCCTTGTCAATATACGTTTTGCTACTGTTTCCAATAGTTTTGAAGGTTTAGACATTTCTTCTTTTGCTATTTTATTAAGCAATACATAATCAACAGTGTCATTTAATTCATCTGTTGTTGCCGACGTTTTTAAATCAGCTTTCACCTCAATATCTACAGAATAGTCACTGCCAATTTTAGTTTCTTCTTTTAAGCAACCGTGATGTGCAAAAACTCTTATATTTTCAACTTTTATTATTCCCAAAACGTTTTATTTTGTCACAAAGATATAACGCAATTATCAATTATACATCGTATCTATTTTCAATGTTGAATTGATATAATATTTAATAACTTTGCCTACTAGTTCAAAACACATGTCTGAAGAAATAAAATCGCTCAATTTTATAGAGCACATCATAGAAGAAGATTTAAAAAACGGTCTATCAAAAGATAAGCTGCGTTTTCGTTTTCCGCCAGAACCTAATGGCTATTTGCACATTGGTCACACTAAAGCTATTGGTATTAGTTTTGGTTTAGGTGAAACATATAATGCACCAGTAAACTTACGCTTTGATGATACTAACCCAGCAAAAGAAGAGCAGGAGTATGTCGATGCTATAAAGCGTGATATTAAGTGGTTAGGCTATAAATGGGCAAATGAATTGTATTCTTCAGATTATTTTCAAACTTTGTACGATTGGGCTGTTCAATTGATTAAAGACGGAAACGCTTATGTCGATTCTCAGTCTAGCGAAGCCATGTCAGCGCAAAAAGGAACACCAACCCAACCAGGAGTTGATGGTCCGTATCGCAATAGATCTGTAGAAGAGAATTTGGATCTATTCCAGAAAATGAAATCAGGAGAATTTGAGGAGGGCTCACATATTTTAAGAGCTAAAATAGATATGCAGCATCCAAATATGCATATGCGTGATCCTTTGATGTATCGTGTTTTAAAAAAACACCACCATAGAACAGGAAACGATTGGTGTATTTACCCGATGTATGACTGGACGCACGGCGAAAGTGATTATATAGAACAAATCTCTCATAGTTTATGTTCTCTTGAGTTTAAGCCTCATAGGGAGCTTTATGATTGGTTTAAAGAACATGTGTATGGTTATGCTTTAGATAAACTACCAATTCAACCAAAACAACGTGAATTTGCACGTTTAAATTTAAGTTATACCATTATGAGTAAGCGTAAGTTGCTCAAACTGGTAGAAGCAGATTTGGTTTCTGGATGGGATGATCCAAGAATGCCAACAATTTCAGGGTTAAGACGTCGTGGCTATACACCAAACTCTATTCGTACATTTATAGAGAAAGTTGGAGTTGCCAAGCGTGAAAACGTGATTGATGTGTCGTTATTAGAGTTCTGTATTCGTGAAGATTTAAATTACTCTGCACCAAGAGTGATGGCAGTACTGGACCCTGTGAAAGTGGTGATTACTAATTATCCAGAGGATAAAGTAGAATGGTTAGAGGCAGAAAACAATCAAGAAGATGAAAACGCAGGGTTTAGAAAAGTTCCCTTTTCTAAAGAACTCTATATCGAAAAAGCAGATTTTAAGGAAGAAGCCAGTAATAAATTTTTTAGGCTCAAATTAGGAAGTGAAGTACGATTAAAAAACGCCTATATCATAAAAGCTGAAAGCGTTGTTAAAGATGCAGATGGAAACATTACAGAAATCCATTGCACCTATTCAACAGATACCGAAAAGAAGGTCAAAGGCACATTGCACTGGGTCTCTGTTCAACACGCTATAAAAGCAGAGGTTAGGGAATACGATCGTTTGTTCATGGATCAAGCTCCAGATAGTCATCAAGACAAAGATTTTATGGCGTTTATAAATCCAAACTCACTTAAAACGATTGAAGCTTTTGTAGAACCAAGTTTATCAGAAGTTCAAATTGGAGATCGCTTCCAGTTTCAACGTTTAGGTTATTTCAATGTAGATACCGATTCTAAAGCTGAGCATTTGGTGTTTAATAAGATTGTTGGTTTAAGAGATTCTTGGGCGAAACAAAAGCCTAAAAACAATAACCCAAATTCGGTCACTGAGCGAAGTCAAAGTACTCAACCACAACAAAATCGCCCAGCTATTGAAGTGATAAAGCAGCTTGGAAAAAAGTACACCAATGTACCGGAAGAAAAGCAAGAAAAGTCAAAAGCTGAAATTTTAAAACTTGCCCAAGAGGTGAGCTATGAGGATTTGCAGCCTTTATTTAGTACTGCTGCTAAAAAGGCAGGAACGCGAATTGCGACGATGATTACTTTAAGTGTGCTATTAAAAAACGGTCAAGAACGCAACTCCGATATAGACGAGTTTATAACCAAAGCTAAGGACGATAAAAATGAACTTTTAGTGGCTGAAGCAAATGCTATTTAGGTCCCTAATAGTTATATCAAAAACCTCAAAGACATTCACTTTGAGGTTTTTTTGTACATTTATGGAACTCTTATTCGCTTTTTGTTTCATACCGAAAAGTTTAGCTTCATTACAGTGCAAAATGGAAATTTTGCAGGCGAAAGAAAAGGCTAAGGAGAGATCATTAACTAACTTAAATCAATATTTATCATGGAATTTAATTATTTAGCAATTATTGTTGCTGCAATAGTGCCTGTAGTTTTGGGTTTTATTTGGTACAACCCAAAAGTTTTCGGATTGGCCTGGATGCGTGCAGCAGAAATGACAGAGGCCAAAATAAAAGACGGTAATATGGCGATCATCTTTGGTGTGTCATTAATTTTATCAATCATGCTCGCCTTTTTTACAAATTTTTTAGTGATTCACGAATTTGGAGTTTACGGTTTAACCGAAGGCAACTTGGATGGAGCAACGACTCGAGCTTTTCTTGAAGAGTTTGAAGGGACGTGGCGCACTTATAAACATGGTGCTTTGCATGGCGCAATGGCAGGTGTATTGTTTACTTTGCCAGTAATTGGAATAAATGCTTTATTTGAACGTAAGGGATTTAAATACATACTAATAAATGCAGGGTATTGGATTGTTTGCTTAACAATTATGGGAAGTATTATTTCTGGATGGACTGCATAATTTTATAAATATTTAACATAATTAGAGGTTGAGAATCGTAATTTTCGGCCTCTAATTTTTATAGTGATAGACTACAAATTATACAATTCTGTAAACAATTTACCTGAGTCTTGGGATACACTTCCTGTTGAAGACCTTTTTTTAAAACGTCCGTTTTTAAAAGCTCTAGAGAATTCTAGTCCGAGTAATATAGCTACATACTTTCTTGGTGTTTTTTCTTCGGAAATTTTAGTTGGTATTGCTATTATTCAACGTGTTGAAATGTATGTAGATGATGTGTTTAGAAAAACGTCTAATCCTTTTTTTAAGCGCTGCGGAAAAGTGCTGATCTCAAAGATTGTTAAAGGAAATGCACTCATCGTTGGTAATTTAATGCATACTGGCCAGCATGGGTTCTACTTTAATACAGAATATATAACACAAGATCGGTTTTTAGATACCGTTTCAGAAGGTTTAAAAGCATTATCAAAACAAATCAAAGCCACTCATAACAAAAAAATACGAATCATCGCTTTCAAGGATTACTTTGAAGATGACGCTATTCATGAGAGTGAGGCCTTTTTCCGAAGAGAAAAACTATACAAAGCACAGGTGCAGCCCAATATGATTTTTGATGTAAAAACCGATTGGATTTCACCTCAAGACTATGTGTCTGCTTTCAAAAAAAAGTATCGAAGTCGCTATAGAACAGCAAAAAAAAAGAGCAGAACTATAGACCGCAAAGAGTTAGCTCTTGACGATGTGTTTTCGCTCAGCGATCAGTTGTATCAGTTGTATGAAAATGTATCAGATAACGCTGGAGTTAACTCATTCAAACTTCACGAAACCCATTTTTACAATTTGAAATTGGAGCTTAAAGAGGACTTTAAATTATTTGGTTATTTCATAGACGAACAGCTTGTTGGTTTCTATACATTGATTTTAAATAGTACTAAGCTTGAGACTTATTTTTTAGGTTATAATCAAGCGTTTCAGCAGGAGCATCAAATGTATCTCAATATGTTATTTGATATGGCTTCGTTTGGGATTGAACACAATTATAAACAGGTCATTTTTGCAAGAACTGCCATGGAAATTAAAAGTTCTATTGGCGCAAAACCACATCAGATGTCTTTGTATTTAAAACACACTAATAATGTGATTGCAAATACGGTTTTAAAAGGTGTTGTTAAATATGCTAATCCTGTGAGAGAATGGGATGAACGTCATCCATTTTCATAAAAAAAGCTTCGAAAAATTAACTCCGAAGCTTCTGTGTTTTTAATATGCATGCTAATTATTTATCATCCTTTTTTCTAGGGTTTTTCATGGCCTCACCAATTTGGTTACTCGCTGTAAAACTAGCGACCATATCGTTAAGCATTTGACTTCCTGCTTGAGGAGAATTAGGTAACAATATTAAGTTACTATTGGTTTGTTGACCTATAGACTGTAAAGTGTCATAATGTTGTGTCACCACAATAAGCGCAGAGGCTTCCTGAGAGTTAATACCAACTTTATTTAAGACTTCTACAGATTCTTCCAAACCTCGAGCAATTTCACGACGTTGATCTGCAATACCTTGACCTTGTAAACGCTTGCTTTCTGCTTCGGCTTTAGCTTTTTCTACAATGAGAATACGAGCAGCATCACCTTCAAACTGTGCTGCGGTTTTTTCTCTATCTGCAGCATTAATTCTGTTCATAGCCTCTTTGACTTGAGCATCTGGATCAATATCTGTGACTAAGGTTTTGATGATATCGTAACCATACTCCATCATAGCATCGTTTAATTCTGATTTTACAGCAATAGCAACATCGTCTTTACGCACAAATACGTCATCTAGTTTCATTTTTGGTACTTCAGCACGAACCACATCAAAAACATAGGATGTAATTTGATCATGAGGATAATCTAACTTATAAAAAGCATCATAAACCTTATCCTTAATCACTTTATATTGAACAGAGACCTTTAGGCGAACAAATACATCATCTAAAGTTTTGGTTTCGATCATGACATCTAACTGCTGAATTTTTAAACTAAGCTTACCAGAAATACGATCTACTAACGGTATTTTAAGTTGTAATCCAGATTGTCTAATGCTCTGAAATTTTCCAAAACGTTCAATAACAGCTGCGGTTTGTTGTTTAACAACGAAGAAAGCCGAAATCAATATGATTAGGCCCAAAAAGAGAATAGGTATAAATATAATTTTTTCCATAACGAGTGTTTAAAGTATTAGATAAAATATTGAATTACTAAATTAAGTTATATTTGCGCAATTCACACACTCAAATCATGCAAAAAAAGCAGTTTATAGTATTAATAGTCTTCTGTATAGGTTTTGTTACAGTTTCTGTTGCACAACATAGACGATATACCATAAAAAACGGAATTAGTCTTATTGGAGGATTAACTCAATACGATATTATTACAGATAATTTTATAACCAAAAGTGGTACAGGTTTTATTGGTGGAATGGTCGCAACAGTAGATATTCCTCACAAATGGTACACGGTAAGTTATGGTTTCCAATTTTCACAAAATTCACTTGAAATTACAGGAAGACCAAGTATAACAACCGTAACTCAAGAGCCTATTGAGTATGATATTAAAATGGCTCAGGTAGCATTTTTGCTACATGTGAAGCTAATATCTGATTATGTAACTCTGGATGTTGGTCCGCAATTACAATATAATAGTGGATTGGAGTTAAAAGAGGACAACCAGAATAATTTCATCATTCAAGGCTACGATAATTTGTTTGCAGAAGATCTTAGTAACATTTCAAACTTCAACGCTAATGGTGTTATTGGCGCTTCCGCAGGTATCGGAAGTTTTAAATTGCGTGCTGCTTACAGTTACGGATTTACAAATATCTTCGGAAAGTTGAACGATCAAGATTTCAACCTAAGCAACGCAGATCGTTTTGAAGGGAATCAAACGATGTTGTCTTTTGCTTTGATGATAACTTTCTAATACGTTCCTGCGAAAGCAGAAATCTCATAATAACTTTTCACAAGTCATTTTCTAAAGCAAGATTTTAGTAAACAATCGCCTGTTGATTTATTTGAAGGTTTGTTGTTAGAAAACACTAACAAAAACGAGCTTTGTCATTCAGAGCGCTAGCGAAGAATCTCACCCGTTTAAAGGTTCTTCGCTAGCGCTCTGAATGACATCAGTCTTCTTTTAACGTTTATATCGAAGCAATCAACCCATCAATACGTTTCAAAGTTTCCACCTTCCCAATCATAAAAATAATATCAAACACATCAGGACCTTGTAAGGCTCCAACAAGCGCTAAACGTAATGGCATCATCACTTTACCGAAGCTAATCTCATTAGAGGTAATCCATTCTTTGACGGTGTTTTGTGCGTTTTCTGAAGTAAAATCGTCTACGCTATCAATAAGGTCTTTGATGGTAGTTAAAACATCAGCTGTATCGTTTTTAATCGATTTTTTAGTTGCTTTTTCATCGTAAGATAAAGGCGCAGTAAAGAAGAAGTGACTTAAGTCCCAAAAATCACTAACAAATGTGGCACGCTCTTTAACTAAAGCGATAACCATTTCGATATATTGGTTATCAATGTCTTTCAATTCAGGTCTTAAATTTTTAAATGCAACCGCTAAACCATAATCATCCTGCTCCTGCATATAGTGGTGATTAAACCACTTAATTTTATCTGGATCAAAACGTGCTCCAGCCTTATTGACGCGTTCTAATTCAAACGCATTAATCAATTCGTCTAGATTAAAAATCTCTTGTTCTGTTCCCGGATTCCAGCCTAAAAACGATAAGAAATTTATCATAGCGTCAGCAAAATAACCTTCTTCTTTATAACCTTTAGCCACATCACCAGTTTTTGGATCTGTCCACTCTAAAGGAAACACAGGAAACCCTAATTTATCACCATCACGCTTACTTAATTTTCCTTTTCCTGTTGGTTTTAGAATTAACGGAAGGTGCGCAAATTCTGGAGCGTCCCAACCAAAAGCGTCATACAGTTGATAGTGTAATGCTAACGATGGTAACCACTCTTCACCACGAATGACGTGAGAGATTTCCATTAAATGGTCGTCCACAATATTGGCAAGGTGGTAGGTTGGCATTCCGTCGCTTTTGAATAGAACTTTATCATCTAAAACATTAGTGTCAATCTTTATATCACCACGAATACTATCTTTTAAACGAAGCGTTTCATCTTGAGGTGATTTAAATCGAATCACGTAGTCTTCACCAGCATCTAATTTTGCTTGAGTTTCATCTTCAGTTAGCGATAACGAATTACTCAATTTGAGTCTGTTGTGCCAGTTGTAGATAAACGTTTTCCCATTAGCTTCGTGATCTTTTCTATGAAAGTCAAGAGTTTCAGATGTATCAAAAGCGTAGTAGGCATGACCTTTTTCAATCAACTCATCTGCATATTGTTTGTATAAATGTTTGCGTTCGCTTTGACGGTAAGGTCCAAATTTTTCGTTTTTTCCAGGACCTTCATCAAAAGGAATTCCACACCAGTTAAGCGACTCTACAATATAATCCTCCGCACCTTCAACATAACGGTTTTGATCAGTATCTTCAACACGAAGTACAAATGTTCCCTTATGTTTTTTAGCAAATAGATAATTAAAAAGCGCTGTTCTAACGCCTCCAATATGTAAAGGTCCTGTTGGGCTTGGTGCAAAACGCACTCTAACGGGTTTGGTCATGGTTTGAATTTTAAGACTGCAAAGATAGATTTTTGAAGTTCAAAGTTCAAGGTTTTATTACAACAACTGTAAACTAACTTATAACCATCCTACTGTTAGCACTCGTCTTTGACGAGTGACGATAACAGTGATCAAACCCAAGAAACACTATAATTATAGTGTTGCAGTTTTAGTTTTATGGTATTTTGTTGTGTTTTTTCTTATTCTTGTGTGCACTGGTCTCAGACGAGCGTCAGCGATAAAGTTCAAATTTCAAAGTTTTGTTGTAACAACTTTAAACTGCGACTGCAACTAATCCGCAATCATCTCCTTGGGCACGCGCTTATTCATTGTCCTAAACCATAATGGAGGCAGCATCGCTAAAACCATAGAGGTTGGATAGCCAAAAGGCATTTGCGGACTCTCATCATGGCAATCTAAAACTTGATATTTCTTTGATGATTTAAAATGGTGATCGCTATGACGTGTGAGTTCGTACAATACAATTCTACCAATAACATGGTTAGAATTCCATGAGTGTATTTCTTTAACGCGCTCATATCTGCCAGATTTTGTTTTTAAACGCAGCAATCCGTAATGTTCAATATAGTTGACGGATTCCAAGAGTAAAACCCCAATAATACCTGCGAAAATAGAAAATAACAATCCAATGCGTCCAAAGACTAAGAAAACACTAGTTAAATAACTTAACTGTAAAACCGTAGACCAAAACATATCGTTGTTTGCAGAAAGGAAACTTTGATTGTTAGTCTTTAATAGTTTATTCTGAATTTTCCAAGCGCCAACATATTGTCTAAAAATAGACGTCAACCAAAACGAGTAAACCGATTGATTATATCTTGCTGTTGCTGGATCTTCTTGCGTTGCAGCATGCAGGTGATGACCAAAATTATGTTCGATATAAAAATGCATATATAAAGAAGGTAGTAACAAAGCTTTACCAAGAAAACGTTCATTTGTAGCTTGTCTATGTCCTAGCTCATGAGCAACATTGATTCCATTAACGCCCAAAACGATGCCTACGGAAATGATCATACCAACCAGTTCGTAGGTTTCAATGGGAGAGGTTGAAGCTTCATATATTCCGAAGAAAACCAATCCGTAAACTATTGGTAAATTAAGATAGAGCATCCAATCAAAGATTATTTTTTTGAGGTTATGATCAATGGCTTCTGAAGATAAATTTTGAGTATCCACGGGGAAAATAAGTTCCAATAATGGAATGATGACGAATGCGTAAACAGGCGTTATAAACACTAGCGAACTTTTAAAATATACACCAATAAAAGCAGCAAATGGGATTGAAAATGCAGCAAGATATTTTAGGTCTTTCATTGAATTTCGATTTTGAATTGGTCTTTAATTAATTACAGCTTCTCGAAATTAACAGAATCTTACCAATTTTAAGCAATTAGACATAAAAATAAATTCTATATTAGTCAGTTATTTAAGGGTATGGCAGGAAATTTTAAAAATATTCAAGGCAAATTAGAGCAATTTATCAAACGTTATTACACGAATGAATTGCTTAAAGGCGTGATTTTATTTTTCGCAATAGGATTGCTCTATCTAATAGGCACTTTACTTGTTGAATATTTTTTATGGTTGAGTCCAGTATCAAGAACCATTTTATTCTGGGTATTTATTGCAGTAGAATTAGCCTTATTTGCTAAGTTGATCATATTCCCAATTACCAAATTATTTAAACTCCAAAAAGGAATTGATTATGAAGACGCCTCTCAAATTATAGGTAACCATTTCCCTGAAGTGAATGATAAGCTGTTAAATGTTCTTCAACTCAATCAAAACAGTTCACAGTCTGAACTTTTAGAAGCGAGTATTGAGCAGAAATCATTAGAATTAAGCCCAATTCCGTTCAAATTGGCAGTAAACTTCAGTAAAAACACTAAATATTTAAAGTACGCTGCAATCCCAGTAGTTATTTTAGTACTGTCTTTAATAACGGGAAAGATTAATTGGTTTAGTGATAGCTATGAGCGCGTTGTAAATTATAGTACTGCTTATGAGCCACCAGCACCATTTCAGTTTTTTGTAGTTAATGAGAATTTGAAAGCGATAGAGAATAAAGATTTCAAAGTCACAGTAAATACTGCTGGTGACGTCATTCCAGAGAACGCACAAATCTATTTTAACGAGCAATCGTTTTTTATGCAGCAAACTGCTCCAGGACAATTTGAGTATGTGTTTTCTCAACCTAAAGAAGCTTTGAACTTCAATTTGTCTGCGAATGATGTCGTATCCAAGAATTATATTTTAGATATTATAAAAGTACCTACACTTGTTAATTTTGAAATGGTATTGGATTATCCTGCATACACTAAAAAGAAAGATGAGATATTGAAAAGTACAGGGAATTCTACAATTCCGGAAGGGACGAACGTGACCTGGAAAGTGAATACTAAATCTACAGATGAGGTGGTGTTCTATTCTAAAGACACGATTGCCTTTGAGCCTATTTCCGAAGGAAAATTTGAAGCTTCAAAACGTGTGTTTAGTAATACGGATTATAGTATTAGTACGAGTAACGCAGCATTAAAGGATTACGAGAATTTAGCCTTTTCAATCAATGTCATTAAGGATAACTATCCTGAGATGAATGTAAAGATGGAAACCGATTCTTTAGACAACCAATCACTTTATTTTTTAGGTCAAGTCAGTGATGATTACGGTTTAAGAAAATTACAGATGGTGTATTATCCAAGTAAAAACCCACAAGACAAATCTTACGAAGTGATGAACGTGTCAAAATCTAATTTTGATGAGTTTGTAAGCGCGTTCCCAAATCAACTAAACCTTAAAGACGGTGTTGATTACGAATTGTATTTCCAGGTATTTGATAATGATGTGCTTCATAATTATAAAAGTTCAAAAAGTTCGGTATTTAGCTATAGAAAGTTGACTAAAGATGAAGAGGAACAAAAGCAATTGGATGAACAAAACGAAACCATTAAAGATATTAGTAAAACCTTTGATAGGTTAAAAGAACAAGATAAAGAGCTCAAAGAAATTTCTAAAACTCAAAAAGAAAAGGAGGAACTTAATTTTAATGATAAAAAGAAATTCGAAAATTTTATTAAGCGTCAAAAGGAACAAGAACAACTGATGAAAAGCTTCAACAAGAAATTGAAGGAGAATATAAAAGAGTTTCAAAACGAAGATAAAGAGCAAGAGAAAGACAAGTTTAAAGAAGACCTACAAAAGCGTTTAGAGGAAAACGAAGAACAGCTTAAAAAAGACGAGAAACTTTTGGATGAGTTGGAGAAGATGAAGGATAAAATCAACAAGGAAGAGTTTACGCAAAAATTAGAAGAATTAGCAAAGCAGAATAAGAATAAGGAGAAAAGTTTGAAACAACTACTCGAGTTGACAAAGCGTTTCTATGTTGCTAAAAAGGCTGAGAAGCTGATGAAAGATTTGGAGCAATTGGCTGAAGAGCAAGAGCAACTTTCCGAAGAAAACAAAGACAAGAATACAAAAGAAGCTCAGGAAAAACTCAATGAGAAGTTCGAGGATTTCCAGAAACAAATGGAAACTCTCGATAAAGAAAATAAAGAGCTTAAAAAACCAATGGATTTACCTCAAGACAAACCAACAGAGGAATCTATAAAGCAAGATCAAAAGGAAGCGACTGAGGCTCTCGAGGAGCAAAAGGAGGATGATAAACAAGAAGAAGGTGAGCCAAAGGAAAAGCAGGAGGAGCAAGAGCCAAAGGAAAATCAAGAAGATCAACCTCAAGACAGTCCTGAAGGACCACAACAAAAAGCTAAGAAAAAGCAGAAGCAAGCTGCTAAGAAAATGAAAGAAATGACTCAGCAGATGGCCCAAGCCATGTCCATGGGTGGAGGAGAACAAATGCAAGAGGATATTGATGTGTTACGTCAAATTTTAGATAACCTTGTTTTATTTTCTTTTGATCAAGAGCGTTTGATGAACGATTTTAAAAAGATAGAGGTCAATCATAATGAATACGGTAAGTTTTTACGCAAGCAAAATGACTTGAGAGTGCATTTTGAACATGTTGATGATAGTTTATTTGCGCTATCATTAAGACAGCCTGCTATTTCGGAGAAAGTTAATTCGCAAATTACAGATGTCTTTTACAACATCGATAAAACATTAGGTCAATTATCTGAAAATCAGTTGTATCAAGGGATTTCGTCACAGCAGTATACTATTACAGCGACTAACGAATTAGCAAGTTTCTTGAGTGATGTACTTGATAATATGAATCAAGAAATGAACCCATCTATGGGTAAAGGACAGGGTGAAGGAGAGCAACTTCCAGATATTATTATGAGCCAAGAGGCGCTTAATAAAAAGATGGAAGAAGGCATGAAAAAGGGTGAAAAAGGTAAGAAGCCCAAGGAAGGTGATAAGGGCGAAAGTGGAAAAGGTAAAGAAGGTGAAAAAGAAGGTGAAGATGGAAAGCCTAAAGGAGGAAAAGAGGGTAAAAGTGGAAAAGAAGGAGAGAAAAAAGGTGAAGGTGAAGGTAAAGGAGGTGAGGGAGAAGGCGAAGGTGAGAGTGAAATGCAAAATGGAGAGTTATATGAAATCTATCAGAGACAACAACAATTGCGTCAGGCTTTAAAGGAGCGTTTAGATAAAGATGGTATCAAAGGTGGTCTGGGAGAGAAATTATTAAAAGATATGGAGGACGTTGAATTAGATCTTATTAATAAAGGATTTACAAATCAAACACTTCAAAAAATGATGGAGTTACAACACCAGCTTTTAAAACTTGAGAATGCCACGTTTATGCAAGGACAAGATAATAAGCGTAAATCGGAAACAAATAATAAAGCATACGATAATACGGTTCCTAGCCAAATCCCAAAGGCAAAAGAATATTTTAATACTACTGAAATTTTAAACCGTCAAGCATTACCTTTGCAACAAGTTTATAAAAAGAAAGTTCAAGCGTATTTTAAGAAAGTGAATGATTAGTTTTAACTACGAAACAGAGTTTAGATTAGATGAAGAAAGGAAAGTTTCACAATGGATATCTAATGCAATTTTAAGTGAAAACCTCAAGGAAGGAGAGATCAATTACATTTTTTGTGATGATGATTATTTGCATAAATTGAACGTGGAATTCTTAGAACACGATACTTTAACTGATATTATTAGTTTTGATTATTCCGTCGGAAAAGAGCTACATGGAGATATTTATATTTCTATTGAAAGAGTTGCCGATAACGCTAAAGATTTTAAGGTGGATGTGTTGGAAGAATTGAAGCGTGTCATGATTCATGGTGTTCTTCATTATTGCGGATTTAAGGATAAGACCGATGAGGACGCGAATCTCATGAGAGAAAAGGAAAATCACTACTTAAGTATCCTCGATTAATTCTGTAGTATTTCATTGTATATTTGCAAACTTAATTCTTGAGAATGGACTCTTCTCATTGTAACAGAAAGGGATCTAGAGACGCGAGAATATAACAATTGAAATATTTTAAATAAACAATAGAAACAGTCCTGCTTCTGTAGGATATAATATGTTCCACGTGGAACAATACATACCATTATGTTTAACGAAGTTTATGATGTCATAGTTGTTGGAGGAGGTCACGCTGGAAGCGAAGCTGCGGCATCTGCTGCCAATATGGGAAGCAAAACATTACTCATTACCATGAATTTGCAGAACATTGCTCAAATGTCTTGTAATCCTGCAATGGGTGGAATTGCTAAAGGTCAAATTGTAAGAGAGATTGATGCCCTTGGCGGTTATAGTGGAATTGTGAGTGATTCATCTGCGATTCAGTTTAAGATGTTGAACAAGTCAAAAGGTCCAGCTATGTGGAGTCCAAGAGTTCAAAGTGATAGAATGCGCTTTGCTGAAGATTGGCGATTATTATTGGAGCAAACTAAAAACTTAGATTTCTATCAAGATATGGTTTCTGGGTTGATTGTTGAAAATCATAAAGTGGTTGGTGTTAAAACATCATTAGGTTTAGAGATAAAATCTAAGACTGTTATATTAACTAATGGAACATTTCTTAACGGACTTATACATATAGGTAACAAAAATTTTGGAGGAGGAAGAGCTGGGGAACGCGCGGCAACAGGAATTACAGAACAACTTGTTCAATTAGGTTTTGAGTCAGGTAGAATGAAAACAGGAACACCTCCAAGAGTGGATGGTCGATCTTTAGATTATTCTAAAATGGTTGAACAACCTGGAGATGCACAACCTGAAAAATTCTCGTATTTAGAATCTATAAAACCTTTAAAAGAGCAACGGTCATGTCATATGACGTATACAAGTCCGGAGGTTCATGATTTGCTGCGTGAAGGCTTTGATCGTTCACCAATGTTTAATGGTAGAATTCAAAGTATTGGACCAAGGTATTGTCCGTCAATTGAAGATAAAATAAATAGGTTCGCTGATAAAGACAGGCATCAAATGTTTGTAGAGCCCGAAGGTTGGAATACCGTTGAGGTATATGTCAATGGATTTTCTACGTCTTTACCAGAGGATGTACAATTTAAAGCCTTGCGATCTGTAGTTGGTTTTGAAAAGGTTAAGTTTTTTAGACCAGGTTATGCTATTGAGTATGATTTTTTCCAGCCAACACAATTAAAACACACGTTAGAAACTAAGTTAGTTGAAGGTTTGTTTTTTGCAGGTCAAATCAATGGAACAACTGGATATGAAGAGGCGGCCTCTCAGGGATTAATGGCAGGAATTAATGCAGCGCTGCAAGTTCAAGAAAAGGAAGCGTTTATATTAAAACGAAATGAAGCGTATATAGGTGTTTTGGTTGATGATCTTATTACAAAGGGAACGGATGAGCCTTATAGAATGTTTACGTCGAGAGCAGAATATAGAACCTTATTGCGTCAAGATAATGCAGATTTTCGATTAACACCTAAGGGATATGACCTAGGGTTGGCGAGTGAAACACGTTTACGCAGAATGGAAAAAAAGCAAACGGAATCTGATAATTTTGTAAACTTTTTTAGAGAAACTAGTGTGTTGCCAGAAGATGCAAACCCAGTGTTAGAAGCTAAGAATTCTGCTTTGGTTAAGCAATCTGATAAGATGTTTAAATTGTATTCTAGACCAAACATCACGTCTGAAGACATGAGGCAGTTTGATGCAGTAGAGCAGTATATTCAAGATCATGATTTGGATAGAGAAATCATTGAGCAGGCAGAAGTACAGATCAAGTACTCTGGCTATATCAAAAAGGAAAAGAACAACGCAGATAAATTAAGTAGATTAGAGGATGTTAAAATTCCAGCTAATTTTGATTATACGAAGTTGAAGTCTATGAGCACTGAAGCGATTCAGAAATTGACTAAAATTCAACCTGTAACTATTTCTCAGGCGTCGAGAATTTCAGGAGTCTCTCCTGCCGATGTTTCCGTGCTGTTGGTTTATATGGGACGCTAGTTGTGAGAAGATGGGCTGCCAATCGAAATATCTTTATTGACTGGGTTTACCCAATTTAAAAGATAGAGTACAAAATAAAATGAGACTCCTGCTTTCGTAGGAACGAGATGTTTCACGTGGAACATCTCGCATATAACACAAAACAAATCTTCTATTTGTGATAGATTCAATTAAAAATAAATCATATTTAAACGTCAAAGATCACTCCGTTTCTGGAGAAGAATTTGATTTGATTTACAATGATAAATTTGATTTCCTTGAAACGCACCCGCAACCTTCAGAAGAGAACTTAGGCAATTATTATGAAAGCGAAGATTACATTTCTCACACAGATGCGAAACGTAATGCCTTTGAAAAAGTATATCATTTTATAAAAGCAATTGCACTCAAACGAAAGTTAAAACTCATTAATTCTTTTTTAGACGAGAAATCAATCGATACTATTTCCGAAGAAAAAAAACTGCTTGATGTAGGATGTGGAACAGGTGATTTTTTAAAAGTTGCAAAAGATAATAATTGGACAGTTTCTGGAATTGAGCCAAACGAAAATGCAAGAACAATTGCTAACGATAAAACCAATAATTCTGTTTTTGATATTGAACAGTTATTAACATTTGAACCACAAAGTTTTGACGTTATTACGCTTTGGCATGTACTTGAGCATTTACCAAAACTAGAGCCTCATATGGTAATTTTTGAGTCACTTTTGAAACCGAATGGTCGATTAGTGATTGCTGTTCCAAACTACAAAAGTTATGATGCTAACTATTACAAAAACTTTTGGGCAGCTTTTGATGTGCCAAGACATTTGTGGCATTTTTCTCAGACGTCTATTTCGAGATTGGTTGAGACAAAGAATATGGAGGTTGTAAAAACAGCTCCTATGATTTTTGATGCGTATTATGTGTCGTTACTTTCTGAGAAATATAAAAATGGAGCTATGAATCCATTCAAGGCCTTTTGGATAGGATGGCGGTCAAACAGGAAGGCAAAACGCTCTACTGAATATTCTTCTATGATTTACATCATCAAAAAGAGTTAAAACGCTTTTTTAGAGCTTTTAAGCCATGTACTCTGAGTTACACATGTGATTATATTGCTTTTATTAGTTTTAAAACATAGACCTCGTTTAAATCGACCGTTAGTAATAGATAATTAAAATAGAATTCAGAATTACCATTACTAATTTTAATAGTTGGTTTTCTATTATAAAATCAACCACTTTCTTACATTTGCAGGACATAACTAAAAATCAAAAAATGAAAAAAATATTAGGAGCACTTACAATTGTGATGGTTTTAGCATCTTGCCAAGAACAGAAGAAAATGGCATTTATAAATAGAACAGAAGTTATTAATGAATATCAAGAGAAAATTGATATTGAAGATAAATTTAAACTGCAAGAAGAAACGTTCAACAAACGTTCAGATAGTATTGGTAAGGGGTTTCAAATGGCTTACCAAAAATTCCAAATGGAATCATCAAGTATGTCTGAGGCACAACAGCAAGAGCAAGGGCAAGCATTCAACCAAAGAGGCCAAATGTTACAACAACAATTACAAATGGAGCAGCAACAATTGCAACAGGCGTTTACAGTTGAGATGGATTCTGTAATGTCACATATGAAAAGCTTTGTACATGATTACGGTAAGGACAATGGGTATAGCTTCATTTTTGGAACTAGTGATGTGACAACTACAGTAATGTATGGTGAGGACGTGAGCGATATTTCTGACGATGTTTTGAAAGGGCTTAACGGTTCTTACAAGAAAGAGGAATAGAAATCCGAATAAAATAAAAGGAGTTACACTGTCACCTCGAGCGGAGTTGAGAGGATTATCAGTAATAAATTAAATACTAGCCGACTTATTATTAGTCGGCTTTTTTATGCAATAGTCTAGTGAGTTTTATCGAGAGATCCGTAAGAATGATTTTAGAATTTCCATTACGCTCAATGTGGTAAATGGCATCTTGAAGTTCTTCGGAAATTTCCATAATATTATTACCGTGAACAAAAGGAGCAAATTTTTCGAGTTTAAATGATGATTTTGGTTCCATAAAAACTAAACTATCAGCGTTATAATTTAAAAGTAGTGCTTGACGGAAAAAATCTAAACAAAAGTTTAGAAATTGCTTCTGAGTTTCACGACCGGTTTTTGCAATGGTTTCACTCCAAGAAATTAAATCATGAATAGCACTCTTGTTTCCTTTAGCTTTAAAAGCTGATCTAATCCAGAATACAAACCAATCTTCAAATTGAGTGTCTTCACTATCGCTATAAACGACATCACAGGCTTTATTATAATTTCCATTTGATTGATGCGCAATTTTTATAGCATCAGCTTCTGGAATTTGATAATTTTTTAGCAAAGCATCTTTAATAACATCTTCTGCCAAGGGCGGAAAATGCAACACTTGACAACGCGATCTAATCGTGTTTATAATCTGTTCTTCGTCTTCTGCAATGAGGATAAAAACCGTTTTATTTGGTGGTTCTTCAATGAGTTTTAGGAGCTTGTTTGCAGCAGCAGTATTCATTTTTTCTGACATCCAAATCAGCATGACTTTATAGCCACCTTCATATGATTTTAGAGATAAGGCTTTTACAATATCTAAGGCTTCATCAACACCAATCTGACCTTGCTTATTGTCAATACCTAGAATTCTATACCAATCAAATAAATTTCCATAAGGTTGTTTTTCAATGAGTTGTCGCCACTCTTCCATAAAGTGTTTAGACACAGGATGCTTTTTAACTTTATCATTGGTTGCTACGGGAAACACAAAATGAAGATCAGGATGTGATATGTTTTTGAATTTTAAATTACAGCTCTCATTACCATTTAAATTCTCGCCATCTGTGTTTTTACATAACAAATATTGTGCATAAGCAATAGCCATTGGTAGGGTTCCAGAGCCTTCTGGACCAACAAATAGTTGCGCATGAGGTGTGCGACCAAAATCGGCACTTTTGGTAAGGTGACTTTTGATATGTTCTTGTCCTAATATTTCAGAAAATAGCATAAAGCAAATATACTTTTTTATTTATGTGAAATGAAACTGTTTACTATACTCGTTTTGATAAACTACATTTGTTAGCAACTTAAGATTTCCCTCAGTCTTAAATCTAAAATTTTATGAACTAATTTGAATTATAAATAGGATGTTAAGGATTAGACTACAATATAATTAAATAAGAACGGGTTATATTTATTAGCATATAGTGAGGTAGTGCTAAGAACAACCAACATTCAACTCTTTCTAAAATGACAAATAAACCAAAATATTTAATTATAATTTTAGTGATTTTAATACAATCCTGTGGTCTAGGTCCTAGAAATTTAGATGGATTTGAGAATTATTCTAAACCGATATCATTTATCGAATCTAACTATTCATCATTAGATGGTATCTACATATCAATAAATTCGGTTCATGAAAATGCAGATGTTAGAGATGCTTTATCTTTTATAGATAAGGGTAATTGCTTTATTTATTCAGTAGACAAGAACTATTGGAGTGGTAAAGAAATGAAATTGGTACATTATTATAACAACAAAAGTTTAAAGGATAACTATGATTTTTTTGCATATTATTCTATTACTAATGACACATTAAATATTCAGCATTTTGTAAAACATAATGATAGATTCTATTCTCAATTTGTAATTGAGAGAAAGTATAAAATTATAAATGACTCTGCATTATCCTATTTTGAATGGTCTTCTTACAGAGGAGATTTATTAGGTGATAAAAAAAAGGAGACTTATACTGTTAATGATACTTTTATCAAGGCAAATAGTGAGTCAGTAAAGTTTTCAAAGCCAAGTTTGTGGTATCAAAAAAAGAATTGGTTTAATGAGAAATTACATGAATCCCGTAAAGATTAAAATTGACAGCTATATTTTGTTAAACTCTTTTAAAATCGATTCGTCTAGAATTCATTATTTTTTATTTAGATATTTATTCTCCGCAAACGGTTTCGTAAAAAAACACCTTTTATCAGTTGGTATTATTAGTTACATTTGTGATTCAATTTTTTAAAACACAAGACATGAAGACTCTAAAAGATTTCAATTTTAATACTAAAAAAGCATTAATTCGTGTAGATTTTAATGTGCCATTAAATGATAATTTTGAAGTTACAGATGCGACTCGTATTATGTCTGCAAAGCCAACAATTATTAATATTTTAGAAGATGGTGGTAGTTGTATATTGATGTCTCATTTAGGGCGCCCAAAAGGTGTTGAAGACCAATATTCTTTGAAACATATTGTGAGTACCATTGAAGATGTTTTAGGAGTAGAAGTTAAATTTACTGATAACTGTGTTGGTCCGGAAGCTGAAGAAGCTGCTGCGAACTTGCAGCCAGGAGAAATACTGTTATTAGAAAACTTGCGTTTTCATAAAGAAGAAACGGCAGGAGATAAGGATTTTGCAGAGCAGTTATCAAAACTCGGTGATATTTATGTCAACGATGCGTTTGGAACTGCACATAGAGCGCACGCTTCTACGACAATTATTGCAGAATTTTTCACTGATCATAAATGCTTCGGAAATTTGCTAGCTCAAGAGATTGAAAGCATCAATAAAGTGATGCAAACTGGAGAAAAGCCAGTTTTAGCAGTTCTAGGAGGAGCGAAAGTATCTTCAAAAATTACCATTATAGAAAATATTTTAGATAAAGTAGATCATCTTATTGTTGGAGGTGGAATGACCTACACTTTTGTTAAAGCTCAAGGTGGAAGCGTTGGTGACTCCATATGTGAAGATGATAAAATGGAATTAGCGCTTGAGATCTTAAAACAAGCCAAAGCCAAAAACGTACAAATTCATTTACCAGTAGATGTGATTGCTGCGAATGATTTTTCTAACGATGCAGAAACTAAAATTGTAGATGTAGATGTGATACCAGACGGATGGCAAGGTCTTGATTGCGGGCCAAAAACGAAAGCTATTTTTCACGATGTTGTTATGCAATGCAAAACTATTTTATGGAATGGTCCTTTAGGTGTTTTTGAAATGGAGAATTTCGCAGGAGGAACAATTGCTCTTGGAAACTCTATAGCAGAAGCAACTAAAAACGGAGCGTTCTCGCTTGTTGGTGGAGGAGATTCTGTTGCGGCTGTAAAACAGTTTGGTTTTGAAAACAAAGTGAGCTATGTAAGCACAGGTGGTGGAGCAATGCTAGAAAGTTTGGAAGGTAAAATCTTGCCTGGAATTGCTGCTATTTTAGACTAAGAGGAGATTCTTCATTTTTACTTCGGAAGAATCTTACAATCCTTGTTAAATTGTATCGTTAAACTTTCATTTTAGCTAAAAAAGTACGATTTTAGCTAACTTGTCGTTAGACTATACCAATTCCTCTTTGAAATTATCGTAAAAGAAAATGATGATTTTTTACTTTTTTCAAAATAGAAACAAGGTGTTTTATTGCGGTAATTTCAAAGAGGAATTGGTGTTAAATCCAAATGTAGCCAACGATTAACAAAGATGAAACCAATGAACCACAAGCTTATTACCCTAACTATTGGCTTTTTAATGTGCGCTTTAGTGTCTTTTGGGCAGGATTCAATTCCGAAGAAAACAGAAATAAAAAGACTCACAGAATCCGATTTTGTTGCCGGCGAAACTTACGTGATTGATACGATTATTGATGGCAATAACTTTTTTAAAAAGGGCCTTAATATTAAGCCAGAGATGGATTCTATTCAAAATCGAAAACTTTTAGACCATCCTCATGCTTCCGAAATTGACGAAAAATGGTTAGAAGAATTATACAGTAATGTACTATTTGATAGTATTTATGAATCTGTCACAACGCTTAAATACGACCCTGTTGATTATCCCGAATTAACAACAGACACCTTAAAAGCGAGATTAAAACGTCTCAATGCAAGAACACCTTTTAATGTTGAATACAACTCTTCATTGGAGAGTGTTATAAAATCATACTTGAAACATCGACGTAATTCTATGTCACGATTAATGTCTTTAAGTCATTACTATTTCCCCTTGTTTGAAGAGTCATTGGATAATTATGATATTCCGTTAGAAGTTAAATATTTAGCAATTGTAGAATCTGCTTTAAAACCAAAAGCACGATCTAGAGTTGGTGCCACAGGATTATGGCAGTTTATGTTTGGTACAGGAAAAGAGTATGGACTCAACGTGAGCAGTTATGTTGATGAACGCAGCGACCCCATAAAATCTACGGTAGCAGCTAGTCAATATTTAGCCCGTCTTTACAGAATTTTTGGTGATTGGGATTTGGCGCTAGCAGCTTATAACTCAGGTCCAGGAAATGTTTCAAAAGCGATTCGTCGCTCTGGTGGTTATGAGAATTATTGGAATATTAGACCTCATCTTCCACGTGAAACAGCAGGATATTTACCAGCATTTTTAGCAACAATGTACATTTTTGAATATGCAGAAGAACATGGTTTTAAAGTACAACCACCAAAATACCATTATGTAGAAACAGATACCATTCATGTGAAACAGATGATTTCTTTAGATCAAGTTTCAGAATTGGTGGATGTGCCTATTGAGGAGCTTCAGTTTTTGAATCCGTCATATAAGTTAGATATCATTCCGTATATAAAAGGAGAAGATTATACGCTGCGATTACCACGGGAAGCTATAGGTAGATTTGTGACTAATGAAACTGAGATTTATGCACATGTAACAGAGGAAATGAACAAGCGTGAAAAACCGCTTCCGCAGTTATTTGATGCAAAAAGTAAAACACGTTATCGGGTACGGTCTGGAGATTACCTTGGTAAGATTGCTAGAAAATTTGGCGTTCGAGTGAGCCAAATTAAACAGTGGAACGGTTTGAGAAGTAACAACCTAAAAATAGGACAACGATTAACCATTTACCCTAGAAAACCGAATACGACTTCAGGGAAAAAAGCAACTTCAAGCTCGCCTAAAAAAGGTATTAATACTTCGGGTAAATCGACCTATAAAATTAGAGAAGGAGATTCGCTTTGGAGTATCTCTCAAAAGTTTCCTGGAGTTTCTGTTCAAAATATTAAAGAATGGAATGATATTAGTAGTAATAAATTGAAAATAGGGATGACTTTAGTGGTCTCAAAATAAAAACAACTCAATAAACAAGAAAAAATGATCAAGAACGTATTACCCATTTTATTAATTGCTGCTGTATTTTTTGGATGTGCTGATGGTAAAGAAAAGAGATATGTTTCTGCTTCTTCAGGAAGTATTAATAGTATTGTGGTGGTTTCGGATAATTTATTATGGGAAAACAGTGTAGGTGATGCGATACGAGACATTCTTGCAGCTTCTGTTGAAGGCCTGTCTAAAGACGAACCTCAATTTTCTATGAGTCAAATGCCTACTGAAGTCTTCACTGGTTTTGCTCGAAAAAACAGAACGGTTTTAAAGATTGAAAAAGGTAAAGAAGCTGCAACTCAAATTGCAAGAGATGCCTATGCACGACCTCAAACGTTAGTCGTTGTTTCTGGACAAACTAATGCTGAAATTATTGAGCAGATTAAAGAGAATTCGGCAAAAATTATAAGTGCGTTTAAAAAAACAGAAATAACCGAACGTCAAAGAAGAACAACAAAGTCATTATTTAATGATACTCCAATTAGAGAGCGTTTGGGTGTGTCTCTAAAATTCCCTACAGCTTATAGAATAGCAAAATCGGAAGACAATTTCTTTTGGATTAGAAGAGATATTGAAACAGGAAATGTTGATTTATTAGTATATGAAGTACCATTGTCATCTATTAGAAAAGGAGACAGTGCAGTTGTTGATATCGTGAGAGTAAGGGATTCTATTGGTAAAACACATATTGAAGGCGCTTTAGAAAACAGCTATATGTCAACAGAACAGGCCTTTACTCCATTTATTACTAATGTGATTTTAGATAATAAACCAGCGTTTGAAACACGAGGACTTTGGGATTTAAAAAATGCTTTTATGTCTGGACCTTTTTTAAATTATGCTATTGAAGATAAAGTTAATAATCGCTATATCATTGCAGAGGGCTATGTGTTTGCACCATCAATTGCAAAACGAGATTATGTATTTGAACTAGAATCGATTATAAAGTCTATTGAAATTAAATAAAGTATCTAAGAAAAAATAGCGCAAAAAAGAAAGCCAACGATAATCGTTGGCTTTCTTTTTTATACGTTCTGAGAATAAATAATTACTCTTTATCAGTTGTTGTAGTGTCTTCATCTTTACTGGCATCTTTAAATTCTTTGATACCGCTTCCAAGACCTCTCATAAGTTCTGGGATTTTCTTTCCTCCAAACATTAATAAGACGACAACAACGATTAAAACAATCTGCCATGCTCCAAATGCTAAAAATATGCTTGATGCTATCATAATATACTATTTTGAACTGCAAATTTAATAATTATACTTCAAACCTGAGTTCGACCTAAGATTTAATTTTCAGAATTCTAAGAAAAAGTGATATTTGAAGTGTAAAATTATTAAAATATCGAGATATTGTAATAATTTTACACGATAAGATTGCATTTTCTTAGGATTTCTAAAAAGATTTGATGAATTTTTCTCAATTATTATTATAATTTTTTCAATTAACTGGTTAGTCTTTCAATATTATAACTGCAAACTGAAAACAAATATTAGGCCGAACTCGGGTTTCAAATTAAACGTTAATAGGCAAACTTTAACCATGGCTTAGAACAATTGGACTTATTTTATTTAATTTTGTTGGACAATGATAGGAAAAGAGAAAGAGAAAAAATTTAGAAAAAAACTGCTTCATAAGTATCGTTTAGTCGTTCTTAACGAAGACACTTTTGAGGAACGCTTCGCTATAAAATTGACACGACTTAATGTCTTTGTAATATTATCATTAGGAACTATTTTACTTATTGCAGGCACTATTTTTCTTATCGCTTTTACTTCGTTAAAAGAGTACATACCTGGTTACTCATCAACACAGTTAAAAAAACAGGCCACTTATTTAAATTATAAAACAGATTCTTTACAAAAAAAGATAAATATCAATGAGCAATATTATGCTTCAATAAAGAAAGTGCTAACTGGTGAAGTGAGTTCTGTTGAGTTTAATAGAGATTCTATTATTGATGCTGCAAGTATAGACGCTAGTCAATTAGATCTAAAACCCACTAAAGAAGATTCTGTATTAAGAGATTTGGTGGATAAAGAAGATAAATACAATGTTTTTGAATCTACTATTTCTTCCACAAATTTTGTCTTATTTCCTCCAGTAAACGGGACTATTTCTGAAGGGTATAGCATCAAAGATAAACACTACGCAGTTGACGTTGTCGTTGCCAAAGACACGCCTGTTAAAGCAACAGCAGATGGCACTGTTATTTTTGCAGAGTGGACTGCAAACACAGGTTATGTCGTTATTATTGAACACAGTTACGAGCTTATTTCTGTATATAAACACAATGCATCAATAACTAAAGAGCAAGGCGACTTGGTAAAGTCTGGTGAGGTGATTGCCATGGCAGGAAATGCTGGAGAATTAACTACAGGGCCACATTTGCATTTTGAACTTTGGAATAGAGGTTATCCTGTTAATCCAACCAACTTTATAGACTTTAATTAATGATATCTCTTAAACCTGCGCTGGCAAAACTCTTTGCAAAAAACGTTAGAAAATCTGTGTTAAGATGGTCTAACAAACCTATTGAAACTCAAGACAAGGTTTTTAAATCGTTAATTAAAGACGCGTCACATACTCAGTTTGGTAAAGACCATGATTTCAAATCTATTAAGACGCATCAAGATTTTATTGAGCGCGTTCCAATACGAGATTATGAAGATTTGAAGTATTACGTGGATCGAGTTGTCGCTGGAGAAGAAGATGTTCTTTGGAAAGGCAAGCCTCTTTATTTCGCAAAAACATCTGGTACGACCTCAGGAGCAAAATACATCCCGTTAACAAAAGAGAGTATGCCAACACATGTTGAAGCTGCTCGAAATGCCATTTTAATGTATATAGCAGAAACAGGTAATAGCAAATTTGTGGATGGAAAAATGATTTTCTTGCAAGGAAGCCCAACGCTCGTGGAAAAAAACGGAATACAACTTGGCAGACTTTCGGGTATTGTAGCGCACTACGTCCCTAAATACCTTCAAAAAAACAGAATGCCTTCTTGGGAAACTAATTGTATTGATGATTGGGAAACTAAAGTAGAAGCTATTGTTGAAGAAACGCTTCCAGAAGATATGACTGTTATTTCTGGAATTCCATCTTGGGTGCAAATGTATTTTGAGAAGATCAATAATAAGACAGGAAAAAAGGTTGGTGACGTATTTAAAAACTTTAACCTTTTCATTTTTGGAGGTGTAAATTATGAACCTTATCGTGCAAAATTTGAAAACCTAATAGGAAGACAAGTGGATAGTATAGAATTGTATCCTGCAAGTGAAGGTTTTTTTGCTTTTCAAGATAAGCAGAATGAAAAAGGAATGTTGTTGCAGTTAAACTCTGGGATGTTTTATGAGTTTATAGAAGCGCATCATTTTTTTGACGACAATCGTAAACGTCTAACGATTTCCGAAGTAAAAATTGGTATCAATTACGTTATGATTATTTCTACTAATGCTGGGCTATGGGCTTATAATATTGGAGATACCGTTGAGTTTACATCTACAAAACCTTATAGAATTATAGTTTCTGGGCGGATAAAACATTTTATTTCTGCGTTTGGCGAACATGTGATTGGTAAAGAAGTTGAGCAGGCGTTGCAAAATGCGACTCAGGGTTTGGAGGTTAGTGTGTCTGAGTTTACAGTTGCTCCACAGATTAATCCAGAGTCTGGCTTGCCTTTTCATGAATGGTTTATAGAGTTTGAAAAGGAACCCAAAGACGTTTTAGATTTAGCTAAAAAGATAGATGAATCTATGCAGAAACAGAATAGCTATTACTATGATTTGATCTTCGGAAATGTGCTACAACCGTTAAAAATAGCAACTGTAAAGAAAAACGGATTCCAGGACTACATGAAATCTATAGGTAAATTGGGTGGACAGAACAAGATACCAAGGCTATCTAATGATAGAAAAATTGCTGATGCGTTATACGCTCAAAAATTGTTGAAATAATACTATATTTGTCCGCAAACCATAAGGAATGAATAAAAGAAAAACTCACGAAAGAACCAGAGCGCAGGAGAGTTCAAATGCCATTGAGAGGATGTATGTCACAATGCGACATTTGTTTAATCGTGGTTTTTATAAACCAATGGGTGTTTCTGGTGAGACGCTTAGAGAATCTTTGTTATTATTACGACCAGAAATTTACGGTTCCATTTCTGAAGAAAAAGCAGAATTAGAAGGCTTATTATATGTTATTGACCGATTACCAGAAGGTATTGAGGAGTGCACATTTATTAACCTTACAAGTGATGAAGGGTATGGGAACTCTCATTTTAAAGCTATAATACCGCCAAAAAGACGGCGTAATTGTTATCGCATTGATGCAGAGCAGATGAATATTGAAATCACACGTGGACGCTCAGAAATATATGATATCCTAACACACCTTACCTTTTTATTTATTGAGTCTCACAAAATAAGCAAACGTGTTTTAATAGACGAGGAAGGAAGAACAACACGTGATTGGATTAAATTAGAAAAAGCGGTACTTTCTAAAAAGAAATTAACGCAACAAGAACGTGAGATAGCGATTACTCATACTGCAAATATTTTAGGTAGAACATTTGAGGAGCTTACCAATGCGCATTCAAAATTTACAACTAAAGCTCAGCCAGAGCGATTACTTCATATTGTATATTGGTTAGGTAAACTCGCTATTGAGGAGGTTGTCAATAATAATAAAAGAACAGTCACTTTTAGTCCGGTTTTAAGAGAGCGACTAGGGCATCATATTCATGGAGAAATTTGGGCAGATAATATTAAAGAAGTACTCCAAAAGAAAAACTTACTTGGTCGTCCAATACATGTCATAAGTGCCAATATGCATAGTGTAATGAATTCTATTTTTACACCTATTGCTTTAAAACCAATAACATCAAAGAAAGATATTTTTGAGGTTTATGAATCTATTGGTAAAAAGGAAAATGAAACTTTACGCAATAAAATCACTAAGGAGGCGTTGCAGAGTGGAATGATTTATATTAAGGACACATCTGGAACTAATATAGATGTCCAGATTTTTGATACCGATAAAATTGATTTTTCTAAAACAGATATACAGCTTGATGATTCATTTAATAATGAAGACAAACCCGTATTATTTGTTATGGACTATGCCTTTGGAGAACAGGCTTATGAAACCATTGATGAGTTTTTAAAACCTTATGTTGTAGATGGTGAAAAAGTACATTTGAATGTGGAGTCCGTTTCTATCATGGGTAAAGCGGGTATTTTAGAAGGCGGTAAAGGCGATATAATGATCCCTTCTGCACATATTTTTGAAGGTACAGCAGATAATTACCCTTTTAAAAATGAACTTAGTAAAGCAGATTTAGAAGGACAAGGCGTTGAGGTTTATGAAGGCTCAATGATTAGTGTTTTAGGAACATCACTTCAAAATAAAGAGATATTAAAATTCTTTTATAACTCGACATGGAATGTGATTGGACTAGAAATGGAAGGCGCACATTATCAAAAAGCGATACAAGCAGCATCAAAGGTTCGAGGTAGTATAAACCCTAATGTAAAAGTACGGTATGCGTATTATGCAAGTGATAATCCATTAGAAACAGGAAGTACTTTGGCCTCTGGTGGTTTAGGGACTTCTGGAGTTAAACCAACCTATTTAATAACAAGAAAGATATTACAACAAATATTTAATAAATAAGATAAGGATTTATGAGTGATAAATTACCTAATAATCAAGCTGAAGAAGAAGTAGATTTAGGACAGTTATTTAACGCAATTGGAGGTGTTTTTAATCGTTTTATACGTTTTATTGGTTCTATTTTTAGAGCCATACTTTCTTCTGTTGTTTATGTATTAAAAGCTCTAATTGATAATGTAAAACTAATTACTATTGTAGTAATTGCCTCAGCAATTATTGGCTACGGTTTAGAAAAAATCAAACCAGAAGTTTATAAATCATCAATGTTTGTAAAGCCATATTTTGATTCAAAATATGAATTAGTAAATAACATTAATTACTTTAATGCATTAATTTCTAATCAAGATTATGAAACCTTAACTACGGTTTTTGATATTACAGAGGAAGATGCAAAGGGTATAAAAGTGTTTGAGATAGATATTGGGCCAGAAAGTGAAAACGACAAAATATTGCAGTATGACACGTATTTAAAATCGCTAGATAGTATTAGAGCTCAAGAAATTAGTTATGATGATTTTATTGAGAATAGAGATATTTTTTCTTCAGATTTTTATAAAATATCTGTTGAAGCACAAAAAAAAGATATTTTTAAAAGTTTAGAATTAGGTTTAAATGCGTCATTTGAAAACACGTATTCTGAAAAGAAGAAGAAGAAAAGAGATTCGTTAATAATTATACAAAAATTAAGTATTCAGGCTTCAATCCGCTCTGTTGACTCCTTACAAAAAGTGTATATAGATGTTTTAAAAGAAGATTCAAGATCTAATAATAATACAATTAGTTTAACCGAAGGTTTTTCTATTGAACCAGAAAACTCTAAAACAAAAGAATTTGAATTATTAAATAAGGAATTAAGTCTTAGAAAAGAATTGAGAGTTTTAGAAGAGCAGAAAATTCAAGAAGACGATTTCTTTGATATCGTATCAGGGTTTCAGGAAATAGGAAGTATCTCAAGCAGCTTTTTTGATTTGTATACAGTAATCTTACCATTTCTATCTTTTTTAATTTTATGCTTTGTTTTTGTTACTAGAAGAACCATAAAATTTGTTAAGACCTATGACGCATAATGCATCAATATTAATTACAGGAGGTGCTGGTTTTATAGGTTCTCACGTAGTTAAATTGTTTACTGAAAAATATCCTAAATATCATATTTTTAATCTTGATGCTTTAACTTATGCTGGAAATTTAGAAAATTTAAAAAGTATAGAGAATAAGCAAAATTACACATTTTTAAAAGCAGATATAACAGACGAAGACACGATAAATAGCCTTTTCAAAACATATAAGTTTGATTCTGTTATTCATTTAGCTGCAGAATCTCATGTAGATAGATCTATTAAGGACCCATTAGCGTTTGTAAGGACAAATGTTATAGGTACAATGAATTTATTAAATGCCTTTAAAAACTGTTGGAAAGACAATTTTGAAGGCAAACGCTTTTACCATATCAGTACTGACGAAGTTTATGGAACATTGGGCGAAAAGGGATTATTTACCGAAACAACATCTTATGATCCTAATTCCCCATATTCTGCCTCCAAAGCGAGTTCAGATCATTTTGTGAGAGCTTATGGAGAAACCTATGGAATGCCCTATTTAATTACGAACTGTTCAAACAATTATGGCCCTAATCAATTTCCAGAAAAGTTAATTCCGCTTTTTATAAATAATATAATTCACAACAAACCATTACCGGTTTATGGTGACGGGAATTATACAAGAGATTGGCTTTTTGTAGAAGATCATGCGGTAGCTATCGATCTTGCTTTTCATGAAGGTATTAGTGAAGAAACTTATAATATAGGAGGCTTTAACGAATGGAAAAATATAGACTTGGTAAAATTGTTGTGCCAGCAAATGGATGTTAAATTAGGAAGACAAAAAGGGTCCTCAGAGCAACTAATCACTTATGTTAAAGACAGACCAGGACACGATTTAAGATATGCAATAGACGCTTCAAAAATAAAAAACAAACTAGGATGGACGCCCTCAGTAACATTTGAAGAGGGTTTGACTAAAACTATAGATTGGTATTTAAATAATGAAGAATGGTTGAATAATGTCACTAGTGGAGCATATCAATCTTACTACAAAAAGCAATACGATTAAAAAATAATTGATAGTTATGAAAGGCATCATATTAGCAGGTGGATCAGGAACGAGGCTGCACCCTTTAACATTGGCTGTAAGTAAGCAATTAATGCCTATTTATGACAAGCCAATGATATATTACCCATTATCTACGCTAATGTCGTCAGGTATTCAAGACATTTTAATTATTTCTACACCTCATGATTTACCATTATTTGAACAATTATTAGGTGATGGAAAGAAGTTTGGATGTAACTTTGAATATGCTATTCAAGAAGCACCAAACGGATTAGCTGAAGCATTTATAATAGGAGCAGATTTTATTGGAAACGATAAAGTAGCCTTGATTTTAGGTGATAATATTTTTTACGGAACAGGTTTGGAAGAACTATTACAAGCCAATAATGATCCAGAAGGCGGAATTATTTATGCCTATCACGTTCATGATCCTGAGCGTTATGGTGTTGCAGAATTTGATGATGAAGGACGCGTTATTTCAATTGAAGAGAAACCAGAACATCCGAAATCTAATTATGCAGTTCCCGGAATTTATTTCTACGATAATTCAGTGGTAGACATTGCTAAAAACATAAAGCCAAGCCACAGAGGGGAACTAGAAATAACAGATGTAAATAAAGAGTATTTAAGACAAGGACGGTTAAAAGTAAGTGTGTTAGATAAAGGTACAGCTTGGTTAGATACAGGCACGTTTAAATCACTGATGCAAGCTTCACAGTTTGTCCAAGTTATAGAGGAGCGTCAAGGATTAAAAATAGGAGCTATTGAAGAAGTGGCTTATAAAATGGGGTTTATAAACAAAAAAGAGTTCAGGGACTTAATTCAACCACTCGTTAAAAGCGGCTATGGGAAACACTTATTAAGCATTTTAGAAGGCTGATTATGAATCGAATAAACACTGCTATTGAAGACTGTTTCATAATTGAACCAACTGTTTATAAAGACAAAAGGGGCTATTTTTTAGAGACATTTAATCAAAACACATTTAATAGAATAGCAGGTTTTGACATTAACTTTATACAAGATAACGAATCCTTTTCTTCAAAAGGGGTGTTAAGAGGTTTGCATTATCAAAAAGGAAATCACGCACAAGCAAAACTGGTTCGTGTAATTAAAGGAAGTGTTTTAGATATCGCGGTAGATATAAGAAAAGAGTCTAAGACTTTTGGACACTATGTTTCGATAAAACTTTCCGAAGAGAATAAAAAGCAATTCTTTGTGCCAGGAGGATTTGCTCATGGCTTTATTGTGTTAAGCGACACTGCAATTTTCTCTTACAAATGTGATAATTTTTATAATAAAGAAGCTGAGGGCGGAATTATTTACAACGATCCAACATTAAATATTGATTGGCAATTACCGCAAAAGGAATTTATTATTTTAGAAAAAGATACCTTATTACCTAAATTACAAGACGCAAAGTTATGAAAACAGTTTTAGTAACTGGATCAAATGGGCAATTAGCAAAATGTATTAGCGCTGTATCAGAAGACCACCATAATCTTCAATTTATCTTTGCCAACAGTTTAGAGTTAAATATAACTAAACAGACCGAACTCACTAATTTTTTTAAATCTAATGCAATAGATTGGTGTATTAATTGTGCAGCATATACAGCTGTTGATAATGCAGAAAGTGAAATTGAAAGCGCAAAAAACGTCAATACAACAGGTGCAAAATTCTTGGCTGAAGTTTGTGAAAATAACAAGGTAAATATCGTTCATATTTCAACAGATTTTGTGTTCGAAGGAGTAAGCAATATAGCTTACAAGGAAGATGACAAAACAAACCCATTAAGTGTTTATGGAAAAACAAAACGAGATGGTGAAATAGAAGTAGTTAAGGCAAATCCAAGACACTTTATTATAAGAACGTCTTGGTTGTATTCTGAATATAACAACAATTTCATGAAAACTATGTTGCGTTTATCTAAATACAGAAACGAACTGAGCATCGTGGCAGATCAGTTAGGGACGCCAACTTACGCTGGAGATTTAGCTCAAACAATTCTTGAAATTATAAACCAAAATAGTAAAGCCTATGGCGTGTACCATTATAGTAATGAAGGTGTGGCAAGTTGGTATGATTTTGCGAAAGCTGTTTTTGAAATAAACGGGAGTGATATAAAAACTTTTCCAATTAATTCTGAATCGTATCCTACTCCAGCAAAAAGGCCTTATTTTTCAGTTTTAGATAAGACTAAAATTAAAAAAACGTTTAACATAAGTATTCCTTATTGGAGAGATAGTTTAAAAAAAACGATTAATAATATCTGTAATTGAAAATGCAAATAATTATATTACTTTTGACGACAGCCCTAAATATTCTGGAGACTATTAAATAATATTATCTTACCTATTAATGATTGTAAAAAGAAAAGTTTTAATTGTATTTGGAACAAGGCCTGAAGCTATTAAAATGGCTCCTCTAGTTAAGAAATTTGAGTCATATCGCTCAAATTTTGAAATAAAAGTATGTATAACAGCTCAGCATAGAGAAATGTTAGATCAGGTTTTATCTTTTTTTGAAATTACTCCTGATTATGATTTAGATTTAATGAAGCATAATCAAAACCTTTATACGTTAACGTCCGATATTATATTGAACCTTAAGCCTGTTTTAGAAGATTTTAATCCAGATTTTGTTTTTGTTCATGGAGACACGACCACCACAATGGCAACGAGTATTGCTGCATTTTATGCAGGAGCTCAAATATGTCATGTTGAAGCGGGCTTAAGAACCTTTGATATGAAATCTCCTTTTCCTGAAGAAATGAATAGAACCGTTACAGGAGCAGTTACTAACCTTCATTTTTCTCCAACTAAAACTTCACAACAGAATTTATTAAAAGAAAATAAATCACCAGAATCAATTATAGTCACTGGAAATACAGTAATAGATGCATTAATGTTTAGTGTGAATAAGGTGAATAAAAAAGATTTTCATGATCCAGAGATTGAAGAGCTAAAGAAATCTATTAATCCAGATAAGCGTTTAATCTTAATTACTGGTCATAGACGAGAAAATCATGGTCAAGGTTTTATAAATATTTGCGAAGCACTCAAGCAAATAGCAGAAGAACATCCTGATGTAGAATTAATTTACCCAGTGCATCTGAACCCAAATGTTCAAAAACCAGTTTATGAATTACTAGAACAAATACCCAATATAAAACTAATTAGCCCATTGTCTTATTCTGCATTTGTTTGGTTAATGGAAAAAGCTTATTTAATCATAACAGACAGTGGAGGAGTGCAAGAGGAAGCGCCAAGTTTAGGAAAACCGGTTTTGGTAATGAGAAATACTACTGAAAGACCAGAAGCAGTAGATGCTGGAACAGTTATTTTAGTTGGAACAGATAAAGAAAAGATTGTAACTCAAGCTAAGAGGCTTATAGAAGACAAAGAAATGTATAACTCTATGAGTGCAAAGCATAACCCTTATGGTGATGGAAAAGCCTGTGAAAGAATCATAGAAGTTTTATTGCATAGATAATTATATAGTATGAAAAACCCAGAAGTAGTAATGATAGGTTTAGGTTATATAGGTTTGCCTACAGCAGCTCTTATAGCACAAAATAAAACATATGTTCATGGCGTTGATACAAACGCAGAAGTTGTTCGTACTATTAATAAAGGCGAAATACATATCGTTGAACCAGAATTAGATGTTGCTGTTGCAGATGCTGTAAAACAAGGCTACTTAAGAGCAGATATAAAGCCCGTAATTGCTAATATCTATATAATCGTAGTGCCAACACCGTTTAAGGATAAAAATGAGCCAGACATTTCTTTTGTAGAATCTGCTACTCATGGAATTATTCCTTTATTGAAAGCTGGAGACATGTATATTATTGAGTCAACATCTCCCATTGGTACTACTGAAAAAATGCGAGATTTAATTTATAACAAACGACCAGATTTAAGAGATAAATTATTTATTTCTTATTGTCCAGAGCGTGTTTTACCTGGAAATGTCATGTATGAATTAGTCAATAATGATCGTGTAATTGGTGGTGTTGATAAGGCTTCTACGGAAAAGGCATTTGAGTTTTATCGTAAATATGTAAAAGGAGATTTGCATAAAACAAATGCAAGAACTGCTGAAATGTGTAAGCTTGTAGAAAATTCTTCTAGAGATGTTCAAATTGCATTTGCTAATGAATTATCACTAATTTGTGATAAAGCAGATATAAATGTTTGGGAACTGATTAGTTTAGCCAATAAACATCCAAGAGTAAATATATTACAACCTGGTTGTGGAGTTGGTGGACATTGTATCGCTGTTGATCCCTATTTTATTGTTGCCGATTACCCTTTGGAATCACAAATAATTGGAAAAGCCAGAGAAATTAACAATTACAAATCTTTTTGGTGTGCAGAAAAGGTTCAAACTGCAAAATTAGAATTTCAGCTTGAACACGGTAGAAAACCAAAAATTGCAATTATGGGATTAGCATTTAAGCCCAATATTGACGATTTAAGAGAATCTCCTGCTAAATATATTGCTCAAAAAGTATTACAAAATGCTAATAACGAAGAATATTATATTGTAGAACCTAATATTAGTTCGCATCATATTTTTAAACTCACAGATTATAAAGACGCAGTAGTTAAAGCAGACATAATTGTATTATTAGTGGCACATGACGAATTTAAAACACTAGTTATTTCTTCGGATAAAGTAGTTTTAGATTTTTGTGGTATAAATCAATAGAAAACTAAATGGAATTAAATTCAGATTTAAAACTAGCTATTACAGCATCTTTAAAGGCAGGAAGTGTGATTATGCAAGTGTATGACACTGCATTTGATATAGAAATAAAAGAGGACAAGTCACCTTTAACAGAAGCCGACAAAAAAGCAAACGATGTGATTAATGGTTTTTTAAGACCGACAAACATTCCCATTATCAGTGAAGAGAATAGACAGACAGAATATGCCATTAGGAAAGAATGGGACACCTGTTGGATTGTAGATCCTGTTGATGGTACAAAGGAGTTTATTAAGCGAAATGGAGAATTTACTGTAAACATAGCACAAGTAAAAAATGGCGTACCTCAACTTGGTGTTATATATGTGCCAGCCACTAAAGAACTTTATTTTGCTGATGTTAAAAACAACCAAGCTTTTAAAACCCAATTAAGCCACCATGACACAGATTTAGAAACCATTTTAGACACTTCTAAAGCACTTAAGTCTAAAACACTATCTGATGTAATTCAAGTGGTAGGCAGTCGTTCTCATATGAGTCAAGAAACATTAAACTATATGGACACCTTAAAAGCTGAAGGAAAAACAGTTGAGGTAGTTTCAAAAGGAAGCTCTTTAAAATTTTGTTTAATAGCAGAAGGTAAAGCAGATGTATACCCTCGATTTGCTCCAACTATGGAATGGGATACAGCTGCAGGTCAAGCAATTTGTAATGCTGTTGGATTACGAGTAATTTCTAATGAAACTAACAAACCATTATCTTATAATAAAGAGAATTTATTAAACCCTTGGTTTATAGTTTCAAAATAAAACCTTAATGACGACCTACAAAAAGGAATCACATCTTAGAAGTTTTTTAAAAGGCATTTCTTGGCGTATTTTTGCAACATCCGATACTATCTTGGTTGTATTGTTAGTGACTTGTTTAACGGGGTACTGCAGCCTAGAACAAGCTATAAAAATAGGAGCATCAGAGTTTCTTATAAAGTTTGTGGTGTATTATATTCATGAACGTTTCTGGCAACGGGCTTTGAAAGATGGGAATGTAACTGCAAAAGAGACGTTATATAAAACTATTTCATGGCGAATAGTAGCAACATCAATGACGTTTGTTATTTCTGGAGCTATTTTAGACGCCTTTGATGAAGTGGCTTTATACATTGCACTTACTGAAATGTTTACTAAATTTGGTCTTTATTATTTACATGAACGATTATGGTTAAAATTACCATTAGGAAAAATCCGAAACTATTTCTTTCCTAAAAAATAAATAGGTCACTTGTAAAATCAAACCTTATATTTGCCATTTAATTAAAATGAAACATGGCAAATGACAAAACATATCATTCCACATAGTTATCAAGTTTCTATTAAAGATAGAAGAAAACTAAATGAGCACAACTCTATGTTATTATGGTTTACTGGACTTTCAGGATCAGGAAAGTCAACAATAGCAAATGTTGTTGAAAAATTGTTATTACAGGAAGGTATAAAAACTTATATTTTAGATGGGGATAATGTTAGAAAAGGCATTAATAATGATTTGTCTTTTTCACCACAAGATAGAACAGAAAATATTCGACGAATTGCCGAAGTTGCCAATTTAATGATTGATGCGGGATTAGTAACGCTTGCTGCTTTCGTTTCACCTTATAAAAAAGACCGTGAGAACATTAAAAATATCGTTAAAGATATTAACTTTGTTGAGATTTTTATAAACACGAGCGTTGAAGAATGCGAGCGCAGAGATGTTAAGGGTCTTTACAAAAAAGCAAGACTTGGTGAGATAAAAAACATGACGGGAATTTCGGCTCCTTATGAAGCACCAGAAAACCCTGATATTGAAATAAAAACAGAAAGCATGTCTGTAGATGAGGCAGCAAAACAGATAGTGGAATACATAATGCCAAAATTAAAACTCAAAAATGAGTAAATACTATTTAAATTATTTAGACGAATTAGAAAGTGAAGCCATTTATATTTTACGTGAAGTATGGGCTCAATTTGAAAACCCTGTAATTTTATTCTCAGGAGGGAAAGACTCAATTTTAGTAACTCATTTAGCACAAAAAGCATTTTACCCTTCAAAAATTCCATTCCCATTAATGCATGTAGATACAGGTCATAACTTTCCTGAAACCATTAAGTTTAGAGATGATATTATTGAAAAACTTGGTGTCAACTTAATAGTTGGATCTGTACAAGAATCTATTGATGAAGGTCGTGTTGCTGAGGAAAAAGGAAAAAGCGCAACGCGTAATGCGCTTCAAATTACAACCTTGCTAGACGCTATTGAATCTAATAAAATTGATTGTGCTATTGGCGGAGGTCGTCGTGATGAAGAGAAAGCAAGAGCAAAAGAACGATTTTTTTCTCATAGAGATGATTTTGGACAATGGGATCCAAAAAACCAAAGGCCAGAATTGTGGAATATCTTTAATGGTAAATATTTTGAAGGTGAACATTTTAGAGCGTTCCCAATTAGTAATTGGACAGAAATGGATGTTTGGAATTACATAAAACGTGAGAACATTGCCATTCCATCATTATATTTTGCTCATGAGCGCGAAGTTATCTGGAGACAAGATACTTGGATACCAAATTCTAAATTTTTAATTCTAGAAGATCACGAAGAAGTTGTTACTAAAAAAATACGTTTTAGAACGCTTGGCGATATCACTATTACAGGAGGAGACGAATCTGAAGCGGATACATTAGAAAAAATTGCAACTGAAGTGGCAGGAATGCGTAATACTGAACGTGGCAACAGAAGCGATGATAAGCGTTCTGAATCTGCAATGGAAGACAGAAAACGTCAAGGTTACTTTTAAAATTATTGCTTCATTTACAAGAATTAAAGAAAATATTAGATGTTAGATAACAATCAATTATTACGTTTTACAACAGCTGGAAGTGTTGATGACGGTAAAAGCACATTAATAGGCCGTTTATTATATGATTCAAAATCTATTTTTGAAGATCAATTGCAAGCCATTGAAAACACGAGTAAGAAGAAAGGACATGCCGGTGTAGATTTAGCCTTATTTACTGATGGTTTGCGTGATGAACGCGAACAAGGTATAACCATTGACGTGGCCTATAGATATTTTACAACGCCAAAACGTAAATTTATTATTGCTGATACGCCCGGGCATATTCAATATACTCGCAATATGGTTACAGGCGCATCAACTGCGAATGTAGCAACCATTTTAATTGATGCCAGACATGGTGTTATTGAACAAACAAAAAGACATGCTTTTATAGCTTCGCTATTACAGATACCACATATTATTGTTTGCGTAAATAAAATGGATTTGGTTGATTATTCTGAAGATGTTTATAATGATATCATTGCACAATTTGAAGATATATCTTCAAAAATGTTAGTTAAAGATGTTCGTTTTATACCAATGAGTGCATTAAATGGTGACAATGTTGTTAACAAATCAAAAAACATGTCTTGGTATCAAGGAGCTCCAATGTTACATACACTAGAAACTATGCATATTAGTAGTGATATTAATAAAGTTGATGCACGTTTTCCAGTTCAAACCGTTTTAAGGCCTCAAAGAGAAGGCTTTATTGACTATAGAGGATATGCTGGACGAGTAGCAAGTGGTGTTTTTAGGGTGAATGATGAAGTTACTGTTATGCCTTCTGGATTTACTTCTAAAATAAAATCGATTGACACATTCGAGGGGCAAATAGACGAAGCTTTTGCGCCTATGTCTGTATCCATAACACTTGAAGACGATATCGATATCAGTCGAGGTGATATGATTGTTCGGTCAAATAATAAACCAGAAGCTTCGCAAGACATTGAAGTTATGCTGTGTTGGTTAAATAATAGTCCAGCAAAACCAAGGGCAAAATATACCATAAAGCATACAACTAATGATCAAAAAGCCATGATTAAAGAGGTTGTTTACAAAATTGACGTTAATTCTTTAGGCCGAAAAGAAGAGGATAAGGAGCTTAATATGAATGATATTTCTAAAGTTAAATTAAGAATAACCAAACCCTTAATGTTTGATTCTTATAGAGAAAACAGAGCTACCGGAAGCATTATTCTTGTTGATGATGCTACGAATGAAACAGTAGCTGCTGGAATGATAGTGTAATTTTAAATTTGATACTATGAAAAGAACTTTTTTAGTTTTAATAATGACAATGATTTTATTTGCTAGTTGCAAAAAATCAACAGAAAAACAGCAAGTTAGTAATGAAGCAAAAAAGACAAAAAAAGTGTCTAAACAATTAAAATAAGCGAAACTCAAGAAGTTGTGAATTTTAAAAGCTAAAGTAGAAATTCAGCACTTTTGTAGATTGTTTAATATTATTAAATGAAGCACAGAGCCTTAATTAACTTTATAATACTTATAGATGTCTAGCTACAAGATAAAAAACATCCTAAAGAAGATAATAATTCCTATCAGGTTTAAATTAAGGCAATTAATAGGTGGAAATAGAATGAAGCCTAGTTTTATTGTTGTAGGTGCTCAAAAAGCAGGAACAACTTCATTGTATAAATACGTAGTTCAGCATCCTGATATAAAATCTACTTTGCTAAAAGAAGTGCACTATTTTGATTTAAATTATGATAAACCATTATCTTGGTATCAAGCTTTCTTTCCATTAAAAAAGAAGAATGATAGTATTACAGGAGAAGCTTCACCATATTATATTTTTCATCCTTATGCCATAAAAAGAATAGCAGAAAATAACCCTAGCATTAAAATTATTGTGTTATTGCGAGAACCAGCAAGTAGAGCTATTTCACATTATTACCACGAAGTAAGAAAAGGAAAAGAAAAATTAAGTATGAAAGAAGCTTTTGAAAAGGAAAATTTAAGACTTAAAGGAGAATTAGAAAAGTTTAAAAGTAATCCTCATTACATAGGCTTTAATTATCAAAGGTTTTCTTATAAATCAAGAGGATTTTATGTTAATCAAATTGAAGAAATAAAAAAACATTTCAAAGAAGATAATATTATGATAATTAATAGTAAAGACTTCTTTAAACAAACAAATCAAACGACAAAAGAGGTTTTTAATTTTATTGGAGTTGATTCAAATTTTGACATTAAAACCGAGAAAAAATTTAACGTTGGCAATAGCGTAAAAGATCCAGATGAAGAACGAATATATACTGAGCTAAAAGCATATTACAAAGAACCAAATATTAAATTATATAAATCCATAGGAAAACAGTTTGATTGGGATTAGGCAATACTAACTTATGTCAAAAGACTTAAAGAATAAAACATTTACAGGGTTTCTCTGGTTGTTTGCAGGAAGTAGCTCGCAATCGGCTTTACAGATTTTGGTCTTATCTATTTTGGCGCGTCTAGTGACGCCCGAAGAATTTGGAATAATTGCTATTGCGACCATATTTATTGGGTTTTCTAAAATATTTTCCCAATTAGGAATGGGAGCAGCCATTGTTCAAAAAAAAGCAATAACTACATCACAGATTAGAACGGCCTACACAACATCGTTATTTATCGGTGTTTTTTTTTGTGTTTTGACATGGCTGTTTTCAAATAACATTGCTTTGTATTTTAAAATGCCGGAACTTTCTAAAGTTTTAAAGTATATATCCTGTATTTTTATAATAGATAGCTTTATTTCAGTTTCTCAATCGCTGCTTCAACGTAATTTAAAGATGAAGTATTTTGCTTTAACTGAATTAGTATCTTATTTAATTTCGTTTGGTATTTTAGGGGTTGTATTAGCATTTCTAGACTATGGTATATACGCATTAGTTTACTCATACATTTTGCAAGCTGTTTTAAGAGCTATAATGGTGTCGTACTTTGAGCCACACTCAATCTTCCCATTTTTTAACAAAAAAAGCTTTAACGAATTGTTTTTTTTTGGAAGTGGTCATACACTTGCCAAAATAGCCAATTACTTTGCAGGACAAGGCGATAATTTAGTTGTAGGTAAAATGTTAAATGGAGATGCATTAGGGTATTACAGTCGAGCCTATCAATTAATGGTAATGCCTGTTAGATTAATTGGTCAATCTTTAAATATAGTTTTGTTCCCAGTCCTTGCGTCAGTACAAACGGATATCATAAAGGTTAAAAACGCTTATTACAAATCAATCCAACTTGTAGCGTATGCTTCTTTACTAATTTCAGCAGTTTTATTTGTAAACGCAAAAGAAATTGTTTTAATCTTACTTGGTAAAAATTGGTTAGAGGTAATTGTCCCATTTCAAATCTTAGCTATAGGCACTATTTTTAGAATGAGTTATAAAGTAAGTGATACATTAATTAAAGCACTAGGAGATGTTCACAGAAGAGCACTAATCCAAATAGCATATGCTATTTTTGTTTTTTTATTTTCTTATATAGGGCATTTTTGGGGTATAGCAGGTGTCGCCGCAGGCGTTTTTGTTGCAATTTTTTTAAATTTCCTTTGTATGACATATTTAAGCCTTTTGCAGTTTAAAGATAACTGGAGTACATTTATTAAACTTCACCTTATGCCATTACTACTTTCTGTTGTTCTTTTTGTTTTTGCCTATGCTGTATTATATGTTTTAAGATCTTTTGATTTAAATCTTATTATAACAGAAATTATCTACTTACTTTTAGTGTTAGGTTTTTTAGTAATTATAATTTTGCGTTATAAGAATGCGTTAGGTATTTCTAATGAAGTAAACGCCGTCTTAAAAAAAATAGGAAGTAAGAATTAATGAAGCATGTATTTATAACAGGATGTCCTAGAAGTGGCACAACGATGCTTGCTAGCTTTCTGGGAAAAGGAGGCTCTTGTTTAGCCACACCAGAGTCAGATTTTTTTATTGATTTTATTTATAAACACTTACCTGAGGAATCAACAGCAGTTAAAAAAACAGATCTAGTTAGTTTTTTAAATAATAACTATCGATTTAAACAATGGGGTATTAATGCTAACAAAGTCAATAATCTTCCTGAAAAAGTTAAATACTCTAATTTCAATTCAGTTATTGAAAGTACACTTGAGCAATTTTCAAAAAATCATTCAGAAATAACTAAAAAAGAGTTTATCCGGATAGATCACACACCTAGCAGTATAAAACATTTTGATATTTTAAACGATCTTTTTCCAGAATCAAAATTTATCTTTATTATTAGAGACCCAAGAGCTGTATATGCATCAGTAAAAGGTTTAGATTGGGGAGCAAATACACCTTTAAGATTAAGTGAAATTTGGATTGAATATGCAGCCATTTATTTTTCATTGCAAAAGATGTATCCTAACAGAATTTGCCTAATTAAGTATGAAGATGTTCTAACCAACGCTCCTTTACAACTTAATATATTATGTGATTTTATTGGTATTGACTATAGTGACTCTTTACTAGATGGGAAAGGATTTAAAATTCCTGGTTATACGGCTTCTCAACACGCTTTAGTTGGGAAAGATTTAGATAAATCGAGGATTGAAAAATGGAAAAATGAACTTAAAAAGGATGATATTTTAATTATTGAATCTCAATGCCAGACTATAATGAGTGCTTTTGGTTATCAGAACTTTCAGGCCATTAAGTACAGAATAAAAGCAAAAGATAGATTGAAAATGCTTTTTGACGAAATTAAGCATTACTTAAAAAATAAGGTTAGAAAAAAAACAAGAGAAAATAAAGCTTAAATGATTAAAAAACATTTTGAAATTGTAGTTTTTTCGCTGCTTATAATGACGTTTGCATGCAAGCCCAAAACAGAACTGTATTTAGAAAGAGGATTGGACATATTAAGCAATAAAAAAGAAGTTAATTTTAATATACACAAAGGTATTACAATAAAGGAAATAGGAGTTATTAGAGATCAAAAAGAAGGAACTAAAACATTAGTGTTTAAATTAAATAAAACAGCAACCAAAGAGGGTTTTAATGACGTAAATAGTCTTGGAGTTAGAGTCTGGATTTTGGATGATAATAAAAACAAAAGAATAGAAAATTGGGATTTTAATCCTAAGCTGTTTCAAATAAAAGAGTACAAATACATCTTAAAAGAAATTAAAATAAAAGAAGATCAAATAAAGAAAATGAAAATTTATATGTTCAAAGAAAGAGATGGAAAAAAATTCAAAATAGGAGACTCTCTAATGTTAAATAAAGTAAATACTTATAATGACTGATTACAATCCCAACATCGCATTAGTAACACCTCTTAAAGATGAAATAGATAATATTGATAAGTTCTTAAAGATTATAGAGAGCCAAACAATCGCTATAAAATATTTAGTAATTGTAGAAAACGATAGTACAGATGGCAGCAAGGAATTTTTGAATAAAATCACTACAATAAAAAATGTTGAACATTTTAAGGTAATTAATATAAATTTTGAGGACACCACCTATCGTGTAGGTAAAAAGTATGCCACTATTATTGAAACAGGGTTTCAATATCTTAAAGAAACCCCGTTTTTTAATTCGCTTGATTATATTGGAATTTTAGACTGTGATGTGTTTCCGGAGAAAGACTATTATCATAAATTAACTACATTTTTAAAAAGTAATCCAAAAATTGGAATTTCTAGTGGCCTAACCTATACCGAAGAAGGAAAATCACATATTGCAGATCCCAATTTTGTAAGAGGAAACAGTAGGCTTTGGAAAAAAGAATGTTTCGATGAAGCAGGTTATCTCATTGCCTATACCGCAGATACAGTATCAATTGCTTTAGCGCATTTAAAAGGCTGGAAAACTGAAACTTTAAAGTCTGCAAAAGCGGTATCTCGAGAAGTAAACGTAAGAATTGCAAATTCCACAAACAAAGGATACCATGCTTATTATAGAGGGCACACTTTATTTTATGTGTTTTTAAAGGCCATCTATTTAATTATTGTTAAAGGAAAAATAAAAATGGGTTATGAGTTTTTGACTGGTTATATGAATAGTATGGTTAACAACAAACCTAGAATTGAAAATGAACAAGTTAGAAAATATTTTAGATACTATATGTTTAACAAAGTAATCCGTAAGTATTAATCGTGAATATTATAATAATACTTTTTTGCTTTTTTCTTGCAGGCTTTTTTCATCAAGGGCTTTATATTATAATTCCGTTTATATCTATTTATTATATATCAAATCAAAAAGAATCAAGATTGACCTTAAATCCAATCAGCAAGATTTATTTATATGCTGTTTTAGTTGTTTTAGGCTTTTTTCTCGTGCAATCCATATTATATTTTGACATAAAAATATTTTCAATAAAGGGGTGGTTAAGATTCATCTCCTACTTTTTATTTGCAGTGCTAATTTCTTATATGAAACAGAAAGACATTAAATACTTTTTTGTAATCATAGCTATTTACTTTGTTTTAACTCTACCTGTGGGAGTTTATCAATTTTTAGAACGAGGACGTTATCGAAATATTTGGGATCACTCCAACCATTTAGCATATGTCTTGTCAATGAGTATTTACTTTTTAATTTTCTACAAACCATTTAAAAACAAAAAGGTTAATCTTGTATGTTTAATAGGACTCGCATTATCTTTAATATTAACAACATCAACAGGTGGCTTATTGGTTCTTCTGGCGTTATTAGGCTATAATGCAATAAAATCTAAAAGAATATCTTTTGTTAAAAAGCTTACTTTTTTAATACTCCTTATCATTGTAATTATATTTGCGATAAATTTTTCAGAAAAAATAGCATATCAATTAGACTCCGTTAATTTTTTAACTTGGAGGTTTGTAGAGGAAAGAATTGAAAACTATACTATAGACGGCGTTAATAGAGCAGGAGGTTATGGTTCTTTTGTATGGCGAATTATATTTTGGTCTAAACTAATGTTAACATTTTTTTCAGAATCTTTTTTACAAATAACGTTTGGTGTTGGTGTTGATCATTTAACAAAAGGATATATGCCATACGAGTTTATGGATAAAGATCCTCACAACGATTTTATTAAAGTTTTATTGGAGTATGGTGCACTAGGCTTACTGTTCTTTTTAAGTTTTTTTAGTAAAGTATATAAAGTGCTCCACAAAAATTTTAATATTATTATTTTAATGGTTGTACCCATGTTTTTTGGAAATGCGATAGTTAATTATCCGTTTAATTTGACTTTAATTTTAATTTTAATGTATGAATACAAAAAAAATTATAACAAAAGCAACTGATTTTTTTTTAATACTATTTGTTCTTTTTACCGTTCTTCCTGTAAAACTTAACTATAGTAGTATTACAATTATATTTTTAATAACCTTGAGTGTTATAAATTTCTTTCTTTCTAAGAATAGAGATTTTAAAACTGCTAAATTTTCTATTTTTATTATTAGCATTCCGCTTCTTATTTATGTATTAGGTATTATAAATACGTCAAACACAAGTTATGGTCTTAATTTTTTGTCGAAGAATATGAGTTTTTTAGCTTTTCCACTTATTTTTTTTAGTCTTGGTAAATATATTAATCAAGTAAAATTGTACAAATCATTTCTTTTAGGACTCACACTAACTAATTTATATTTAATCTATTTATTTTTTTACTATTTTAATTTTGGTACTAAGTTTTATATGATTGTTACCATAGATATATATCATTCCACATATCTTGGCATGTACAATCTATTAGCTTTTTGGGTTTGCATCGACTTCTTTATTAAAAAAAGTAAAAAAGTCTATTTGTTTTTAGCTTTATTTTTTCTAATTTCTGCATTACTCACTTCAGCAAGAATTATTTTTATTTTATCTATATTGTCCTTAGGCGTAAGCATGTTATTTATGATTAAGTCTAACGCTAAAAGGATTATAGCACTTCTTTTTACAAGCTTAATTGGTGTTACACTTTTAGTAACTATTCCCTCTATCAAGCAAAAATTTAATCAATTTCTAGAAGTAGAACAAATAGGTTTTGATAAAAACAACTATCAAAGTATATCTTCTCGATTTGGGAAAATTGAAGCCACTTTAGAAGTCATAAAAAATAATTTTTGGACTGGCACAGGCACTGGAGACCTTAAAGACGAACTCGTAAAAGAATATAGAAAAATGGATTTTGTAATGGGTTATAAGTATAGTTATAATCCTCATAATCAGTTTTTAGAAAACGTGGCAAGAAATGGATTAATTGGAGGTAGTATTTGTTTGTTATCTATTTACTTTTTACCCTTGTATATATCCATACGTCAAAAAAAACATATTGTAACAGCATTTATATGTATTGTTAGTGTAGTTAGTTTAACAGAATCAATTTTAGATGTGCATAAAGGGATAACTTTTTATGTGTTTTTTGTGTCCTTAATGGTGAATTCGATTATTCAAGATAAAATAACCCCTCACTCCTAATCCTTTATGTCTCAATACAATTTTCTTAATACCAATATAGATAATCTTAGCATGAATGAAACGCTTGCTAAGATTAAGCAAACAATAGATAATAAGCAACAATTACATCATGTGGTTGTAAATGCAGGAAAAATTGTAGCTATGCAAACTGATTTGCAGTTGAGACAAAGCGTTAATGAAAGCGATATTATAAATGCAGATGGTCAAGCTGTAGTTTGGGCGTCTAAAATTCTAGGCAAACCATTAAAAGAAAGAGTGTCTGGAATTGATTTGATGATTAATCTTGTGGAGCTAGCTTCTGAAAACAAACATAAAATATTTTTCTTTGGGGCTAAAGAGGATATAGTAAAATCAGTTGTAGCTAAATATACCAAGCAATATTCTTCAAATATCATTGCAGGTTATAGGAACGGTTATTTTAAAAAAGAAGAAGAGCAAGATATTGCTAGGCAGATTTCTGATAGTGGAGCAAATATTTTATTTGTTGCTATTAGTTCACCAACAAAAGAGAACTTTTTGTATGAAAACAAAACCCTGTTAGAAGGGGTTAATTTTGTCATGGGTGTTGGAGGTAGTTTTGATGTTGTTTCAGGGAAAGTAAAACGCGCTCCATTATGGATGCAAAAAGCAGGTTTAGAATGGTTTTTTCGTTTTGCCCAAGAACCAAAACGTATGTGGAAACGTTATTTGGTGGGCAATAGTAAATTTATTTTATTGGTTTTAAAAGAGCGATTTTCAAAATAAATGAGTTTTAGTTTTTTTAGTCCTTGATTTCGAAGACATTCATTTTCAGAATAATAATTTGTGATTACATTTTTTTCAACTTACTTTCCTATTTTTGTCATATAAAGAATTTTAAATGAACATAAAAAACATATGTTGCATTGGAGCCGGTTATGTTGGAGGTCCAACAATGGCTGTCATTGCAAAAAAATGTCCACATATCAAAGTTACCGTAGTAGACATCAATAAAGATAGAATAGCAGCCTGGAATAATGAGGACTTAAGTAAGTTACCTGTTTTCGAGCCAGAACTTGACAATATTGTAAAAGAAGCCAGAGGTAGAAATCTATTTTTTTCAACTGACGTGGATAAGGCTATAGATGAAGCCGAAATGATATTTATATCTGTAAACACACCAACTAAGACCTATGGGAAAGGAAAGGGTATGGCAGCGGATTTGAAGTATATAGAATTATGTGCCAGACAAATAGCGAGGGTTTCGAAAACGGATAAAATAGTTGTTGAAAAATCGACTCTACCAGTTAGAACAGCTTCAGCCATTAAAAATATTTTGGATCACACAGGGAACGGTGTACAGTTTCAGATACTATCTAATCCAGAGTTTTTAGCCGAAGGAACAGCGGTTTCAGACTTACTCAATCCAGATCGTGTACTTATTGGTGGTGATGCAACACCTGGAGGTACAAAAGCGGTTAATGACTTGGTAGAGATTTATGGGAATTGGGTGCCAAAAGCACAAATTTTAACCACCAATGTTTGGTCTTCTGAATTATCTAAGCTGGCAGCTAATGCCTTCTTGGCGCAACGTGTGTCATCAATTAATGCCTTATCAGAACTTTGCGAACAAACAGGTGCCGATGTTAATGAGGTGGCTAAAGCAATCGGTATGGATAGTAGAATAGGTCCTAAATTTTTAAAAGCGTCTGTTGGCTTTGGAGGTTCTTGTTTTCAAAAAGACATTCTTAATCTTGTATATATTGCAAGAACTTATGGTCTTGATGAAGTAGCGAATTATTGGGAACAGGTGATTATAATGAATAATCATCAGAAGCAACGGTTTTCTGATAATATAGTTAGTACTTTATACAACACAGTTTCAGGTAAAAAAATCGCATTTCTTGGTTGGGCATTTAAAAAGGATACAAACGATACACGCGAGTCTGCAGCTATACATATAGCTGACAACTTACTAAATGAACAAGCAGCCATTTCGGTATACGACCCTAAGGTCGTTGAAGAACGTATTTATGCTGATTTAGATTATTTAAATTCGCGTGATTCAGAGGAGAACCGAACGCTTTTAAAAGTTGAGAATGACCCTTATACAACCTGTAATAAGGCACATGCAATTGCGGTATTAACGGAATGGGATGAGTTTGTGACTTACGATTGGAAACGCATTTATGAAAACATGGAAAAACCGGCTTTCATTTTTGACGGAAGAGGAGTCTTGAACCGAGAACTACTTAATAGTATTGGATTTGTATATTATAATATTGGAAGCGGAATTAAATAATAACTGAATAAACAAGATTTATTCAATAGGGAGTATAGCGATTTTAAAAAAACATATAAAAACATAATTTGAGCTTATTTAAACAGGGACGATATTCCGGGTATTTAAGACCAATATCATATTTAATTGATTTAAGTATCATAAATGGTTTTGCAGTCTTGTACTTTTTTGGAAGAATTGATCCTATCATTTTTATCATTTTTACATTTACAGCATGGATCATATTATCTGTATATTCTAAATTCTACGAAGTATATAGATATACGAGAGAGGTTAAGATTTATTCCTTGATACTCACTCAAATGATATTATTTACACTCATTATTTTTGCTTTTTGGGGTTACTATCATAATTTAAATATTTATCCAATAACTATATTTAAGTATGTTTTAGCTGTGTTTTTATGCATCACATTTTTTAAATTCACTATTTATTATCTATTGCAAAAGTATAGAGTTTCTTTCGGCGGAAACTTTAGACGTACTGTTATATTAGGAGATAACAAAAAGACAAGGGCCTTAGAAACTTTCTTTACACAAAACCCAGAATATGGCTACGTTCATGTCAAAACATTTAGTTTAAAGGATAGAAAGGGCATAGATTTACAAAGTTATTTTGACGCTATTATAAATGAAGAAATTGATGAGATTTATTGCTCAATTTCTGAGCTAACTAATCAACAGGTAAGTGAGGTTTCTGATTTTGCAGATAATAACCTTAAAATATTAAAATTCCTTCCAGATAATAAGGATATTTACTCAAAAAAATTAAGGTATGAATATTATGATTACCTCCCAATTTTATCGCTTAGAACGATACCACTTGAAGATTTTTTTAACACCGTTGTAAAACGATTTTTTGATATTTTATTCTCTAGTTTAGTCGTTGTCTTTATTTTGTCTTGGTTAACACCAGTAATCGCCATATTAATTAAATTAGAAACTAAGGGTCCAGTGTTTTTTAAACAATCCAGAAATGGATTTAACTATAAAGAATTTGACTGTTATAAGTTTAGATCTATGACGCCTAATAAAGATGCACATTTGTATCAAGCAACAAGAGGTGATCAACGCATTACTAAGATTGGTAGGTTTATCAGAAAAACAAGTATTGATGAACTTCCTCAGTTTTTTAACGTGCTTTTTGGAGATATGTCTGTAGTGGGACCAAGACCTCATATGGTTAGTCACACCTACATGTATGCAAAAAAAATCGACAAGTTTATGGTGCGCCATTTTGTGAAACCAGGTATTACTGGTCTTGCTCAGATTAGCGGTTTTAGAGGCCAAATAGAATCAGATAAAGATATCATTGGGCGTGTAAAGTATGATATCTTCTATATTGAAAACTGGTCTTTATTCTTAGACTTAAAAATCATTTTAAAAACATTTATGAATGCTGTTAAAGGCGAAGATAAAGCCTATTAAATCAGTTTTTTTAATTTTTTTAATTGACTACTAAAATCAAAATTTTGCACAGCAGTCTTTTGTATGTGCTCTTTGCTTTCTAATGATAGTGTCTCAATATTAGATATCACACAGTTTAAATCGTTATAATCACCAGAGGTTGCTATCCAACCCAAATTATTTTTTTTAATAACGTTTTCACCTTCACCACCTCCAAAATATAGCATTGGCAGACCCAATCGCGCGTATTCAAATATTTTTGAAGGGACACTTCCATAAATTCTATTTAATAAGGGTATGATGGCGATATCATATTTTAACAAAAGGGGGTGAAGCTCATCTCTAGTTACGCGACCATGAAAAAATATAGGAAGCTTAGGATGTTGAGAAATGAAGGCTTCAATTTGTAATTGCTCTGCTCCAGAGCCATAAATATGCAATTCAATATTAGAATAATCTAATTCATTACACAACTTGTATATGCCTTGTGCAATACCTAACAGACCTGCATATACTATTTTTAACTTACCATTAGATGATGATTGTTGGATTCTTGGAGGTTGAAAATCTGGATAATTTCGATATAAAAACGTCTTTTTATTTGGAAACATGGAAGCGACATGCGTTATAATCTCTTCGCTTTGACCTAAAATTAAGTGCGCTTTCTTGTAGTTGTAGCGTTCAATTTTTTCAAGTATCTTATAGCTAAAGTTCTTTTTTAATGCACCTAGCTCTAAACCAGCAATAGGCCAGAGGTCACTCACATTAAGGATGAGGTTTCTGTTTTTAGTACTTAAAAAGAGCATAGAAGTAAAGGCTACTATAAGTGGAGGAGATTGTACAATAACAGTCTTTGGAATTTTATTCCATATAAAAAACCAAATCAAACTAAAACTATAAGATAACATCGCCATTAAGCGCAAAAGCTTGTTTTTTGAGTTGCTTGCGTAAATCCAAAGCCGGTTAATAGTTATGTTGTTTTCTTCGGAAACATGCCTGAATTTAACAGTATAGCCATCAAAAATTTTACCAGTAGGATAATTAGGTAAAGGTGTCAAAACAGTGACATTAAAATCATGTTGTTGTAAGCCATTTGCTAACTGAAAAATTCGGTTAGAAGCTGCTCCAATTTCTGGAGGAAAATAGCTAGTAATGATTAATACATCTTTTTTCATGATCTTGAGGTTACATAAGATGTAAACTGTTTTAGTTTTCCACTATTAGAACGTTTTAATTGGTCTTGTCTTTCAAAAGTTATGGTTAATCCTTTTTCTAGGTAGCGTTCCATTTCGTTAGCGATGGTGCGCTTATTGTCTTTAGTTAGCGTTTCTTCACTCACATAAATAACAGTGAAGAGATGTTTCTCTAATTGTTCAATAACAAACTCTTTCACGTTGCCATCATCCTCAATAATACTTTTAGTAATGTAGTAAAAAGTTAAGCCTGCAGCTTTTTTTCCACTGGGTAAAACAGCAATGTCATTGGTTCTGCCAATTAAGGTTTGTAAGATTGGTTTTTTTAAGGTACTCGATTTAGAAAGCACACCAACATCACCAATATCATATCTAATAAAAGGATGAGCTTTGTTGTACAAAGACGTAATTATTATGCGTCCTTCTTCTCCATAAGGAAGAATATGATCATTCTCATCTAGTATTTCAATATATAAAGATTCACTGTTGAGTTGCCAGTCGTTGTTAGCGTTTTGAAAAGCAATTACATCTAATTCTGAAGCACCATATTCGTTAATAACAGGTATTCCAAATTGTTGCTCCATTAAGATTTTATCCTTATCAAATAACATTTCCGAAGTTACAACACAAGCTTTCAATGTTGGACAAATAGATATTAAGGTGATGGATTGTCGTTCTAAATACTTTGCAAACTGAACGATAGAACTCGTATAACCATTAATATAATCAAAGGAGGTCGTTTTAAACTTCTGCAAATGTGATTCAAAAGCAGCATCACTTAAATCAAACACCGATAACCGATAACGTTTGCTCAAACGATCTTTAAACCGCTCCTTATAATACCCTTTCTTATCCAGAGGAATCCCATAAAAACGAGCTTGACATGACGTGTTAAAATCCAATCCGTACCAACTAAATCTATTTTGAATCACAGCCCAAGTCATGGCGTGGCTAAACTTATCTTTAGCAAAAATAAAAGGATCCCCTGAGGAGCCAGACGTTTTGTTGACGTATACGTTTTTCGTCGTAAACCCTTTTGATAAGCGTTCTTTTAAAGGATGTTGTAAATCCTTTTTTGTCATCACAGGTATAGAAGACCAGTGGTTTGAGTTTGCATTTGGAGCTAATGCTTTATAAAATGGATTGTTGTTTACATGATAATTTACTACACTATTACGTTTATCATCCTGAAATGTTTTGAAATCGAAATCACCTTTTTGTTGAATATGAGCCAATTCCTTTTTAGCCTTATTTAAAGGGTAGCCATTTAATCGTAAAGAAAAATCGAAAAGGTTCAAAAAATGATAAGGTTTGTGTTGGATGTAAAGTAAAGAAAAAAAGTCTTGTTTAGAAACTTCGAAACCCGTAAAAACAATTATTTTTACGCAAACAAATTGAAAACATGACAATTTTAATTCTTGGTTCTGGTGGTAGAGAGCACACCTTCGCATGGAAAATAGCTCAAAGTCCACTATGCAATAAAATTTTTGTTGCACCAGGAAACTCTGGTACTGCACAAATAGCAACAAATGTTGATATTAAAGTAACCGATTTTGAGGCTATTAAATCCTTAGTCCTTGAACACAAAATTGATATGGTTGTTGTAGGCCCAGAAGACCCATTAGTACAAGGTATTCATGATTTCTTTTTAGAAGACGAGCAATTAGAGCATGTTGCTGTTATAGGTCCTCAAAGAGCAGCTGCAGAGCTAGAAGGGAGTAAAGAGTTTGCTAAAGAATTTTTGTTTAGACATAATATTCCAACTGCTGCATACCAGAGTTTTAATGCTAGTAATGTAGAAGAAGGATATAAGTTCTTAGAGACCTTAAGTCCGCCGTATGTATTAAAAGCCGATGGTTTAGCTGCAGGAAAAGGAGTTTTAATACTCAATGATTTAAACGAAGCTAAAGCAGAACTTAAAAGCATGTTAGTTGACGCTAAGTTTGGAGCAGCAAGTGCTAAAGTGGTTATTGAAGAATTTCTCGACGGAATAGAATTGAGCTGTTTTGTGCTAACCGATGGAAAAAACTATAAAATTTTACCGACTGCAAAAGACTATAAACGCATTGGAGAAGGTGATACAGGCTTAAATACAGGTGGCATGGGAGCTGTCTCTCCTGTACCTTTTGCTACAGATGCCTTTTTAAATAAAATAGAAGAACAAGTTGTAAAGCCTACGATCAAAGGTTTAATAAAAGATAATTTACCATACAAAGGATTCGTGTTTATTGGCATAATCAAAGTTGGTGATGATCCAAAAGTGATTGAGTACAATGTGAGAATGGGAGATCCAGAAACAGAGGTTGTTTTACCTAGATTGAAAACCGATTTGGTAGAAATATTTAAAGCTATTGCAGAAGAACGTCTTAATGACATAGATATTGAAATAGATGACAGAGCTGCTACAACAGTAATGTTAGTGTCTGGTGGTTATCCAGAAGCTTATGAGAAGGGAAAAGAAATCACGGGTTTAGATGCTATAGAAAACTCTATTGCGTTTCATGCTGGAGCAGTATTAAAAGATGGAAAAACAGTAACATCTGGAGGACGCGTCATGGCAATAACATCTTACGGTAATACGTACCAAGAAGCCATAAAAAAATCTTATCAAAATATAGATAAACTACACTTTGATAAGATGAATTATCGAAAAGATATTGGTTTCGATTTATAAACTGAGAACTTCTTTTAATTTTTTCGCGAATTGAAAAAATTAAAATGAGTTCTATAGGTAAGAATGAGAAGTAACACTCTTATCTTCTTCGTTATTTTTACTATGCTCTTTTAATTGTAACATCCAGTATACAAAGGCCACCATGCCGATAATGACAAAAACCCAAGAGAATAAATTAGCTGTCCACCAATTTTCTAATTCTAAGGCCCTAAGTGCATCAAATGGCGCGAATAATACATTTACAAATAAATCTTCTATAGCTGAAAAAAAGTCATTCATTACATTATATTTTTTAGAAACTCTTATCGAGCTTCGTTGGTATAATCATATATTTACAGTGCAAAATTACATATTTTTTTCATTTTAAACTATTGCAATGATTTCAAATTTTTTTAGCAAATCAAAACCAATTCACTACATCGTCGTTAGTATCATATTGCTATTGGTTTTTGTGATGTCTAGATTGAACGTATTCCCAGAGAATTCAAGTGTTGTTGTTTTTACTGAGCACATTGTATTATTCTTAATCGCTATGCTTTCAGTTTTTATATTTGACTTTTTGGTTACTCGCAACGGTTTAACTAAAAAGAATAGCTATAATATTATTCTTTTTGTTCTGTTCTTTGCAATCTTACCACAAACGCTATTAAACTCTCGCCTTTTATTTGCTAACTTTTTTATTCTTTTGGCTTTAAGACGCATTATAAGTTTGCGGTCTCAAAAGGAAATTAAAAAAAAGCTGTTTGATGCATCATTTTGGGTTGCTATTGCTACGCTTTTCTATTTTTGGTCAGCACTATTTTTTATATTGATTTTTGCTGCTATAGTAGTATATGCCATTGCAGATGTAAAGAATTATTTAATTCCAATTGTGGGTATAGCAACTGTAATGGTAATTGCTATTTCTTATTTTATTGTAATAGATAAAGATCTATTTACTTATGTTGTTGGTTTGTTTGACTACAGCGTAGACTTTAGTGCTTTAAATTCTAAGCGCATTATAATAGGCTCAACACTCTTGTTCTCCTTTGGTTTGTGGTCTTTATTTTACTACATAAAAAACATAAAGTCTCAAATGAAGAGCTATAGACCATCGTTTAAGCTGGTTATATTATCGGCTATATTAGGAATAGTCATTATTGGTATAGCACCTTTAAAAAACGGAAGCGAGTTTATTTTTCTATTCGCACCTTTATCTATTATTATGACTAATTATTTAGAAGTAATTTCAGAAAAATGGTTTAAGGAAACATTGCTTTGGGTTCTTACTTTAACACCAATAGTACTGTTAATGTTGTAATTTTTTTCCGAAGGCTAAATCACCTGCATCACCCAAGCCAGGAACGATATAGCCTTTAGCGCTTAACGTTTTATCTATAGCAGCAATCCATAGGTGTGTATCTTTTCCGAAGTGATTATTAATGAAATCCACACCATCCTGAGCTCCAATAACGCTTACTAAATGAATGTTTTTTGGAGTACCAAAAGGTTTTAATGCTTCAAAAGTAGCGACCATAGATTGACCAGTTGCTAACATAGGATCTGCAAGAATAAGTGTTTTCCCTTCCAAACTAGGACAGGCTAAATATTCTACAATAATCTCAAAGGTTTCTGGATTTTCTTTATGATGTCTGTAAGCCGAAATAAACGCGTTTTCTGCCTCATCAAAGTAGTTTAGGAGTCCGTTGTGAAGGGGTACACCAGCTCTTAAAATAGAACACAAAACAATATCATTGTTAAAGAGTTTTGTCTCACTTGTTCCTAAAGGCGTCGTTATTGTTTTTGGAGAAAAATCTAGAGTTTTACTCATTTCATAACACAAAACCTCACCAATTCGTTCAATGTTTCGTCTAAAGCGCATACGATCTGTTTGTGTGTTGACATCTCTAATTTCAGAAATAAATGAATTTAAGATAGAATCTTCTTGTGATAAATTATGAATATGCATAGTTGAGTGTTCAGTTTATGAATGCTAAAGTTAATAAATACCATATATTTGTACTCTAAAATTTCACATTATGTTTTCAGCAAAAGCTAATAAAATATTTCAAGATGTTATTGAAAAATATCATGTTATCAATACGGTTGATCAATCTTTCACTAACAGTTTCGATAAAGACGCAAATCTTTTAGAGCATCTATTGTATAGAAAATGTTGGATTGATACAGTGCAATGGCACTATGAAGATATTATTCGTGATCCACAAATAGACCCTGTTGCTGCTTTAACATTGAAACGTAAAATTGATGCTTCCAATCAAGACAGAACGGATATGGTGGAGTACATTGATAGTTATTTTCTTGAAAAACATAGTGATGCATCACCAAAAGTAGGTGCAACGATAAATACCGAAAGTCCTGCTTGGGGAGTTGATAGATTATCAATATTAGCGCTTAAAGTCTATCACATGAATGAAGAGGCAACTAGAACAGACGCGTCTGATTCTCATAGAGCTGCATGTCAAACCAAATTAGATATTTTATTAGAGCAGCGCGTGGATTTATCAACTGCGATTGATACACTTCTAGAAGATATAAGTAAAGGAGATAAGTACATGAAGGTTTATAAGCAGATGAAAATGTATAATGACGATGAACTTAATCCTGTGTTGCGTTCACAAAAATAAGGTTAGCCTAAAGTCAGTCTGAGCACTACCGAAATTAAAATATATTTTAGTTGAAAGTATGTCGAGAAGCGTGACCAAGACCATTATATATCGATATATGAAAGCACTTTGACTGCGCTCAGTGTGACAGATATTTATTATGACTAAACCAAAACATATTCTAGTTATTCGGCTCTCAGCAATGGGTGACGTAGCTATGACAGTTCCCGTGTTGCGGGCGTTTACAAATCAATATCCTGAAGTAAAACTTACTGTTTTAACCAAACCATTTTTCAAACCTTTTTTTAGAGGCATTCCTAATGTTGAAGTTATTGGTGCAGAGATAAAGGGCAAGCATCAAGGGGTATTTGGGCTTTATAAATTATCAAAAGAGCTTAGAGTTTTAGATATAGATGCTGTTGCAGATTTACACAATGTTTTAAGAAGTAAGATTTTGAAGTTTTTTCTCTTCGGAAAACAGGTCGTGCAAATTGATAAAGGGCGTGACGAAAAAAAGGCTTTGACAAGCGGACAATCATTCAAACAACTAAAAACCACACATCAACGTTATGCTGATGTTTTTGAAACTTTAGGTTACCCAATTGATTTGAGTCAACCTGTTTTTCTGAAGAAAGAAAACCTAAAAGAGACATTCATAAAGAGTATTGGAAAAGATTCAAAATCTTGGATAGGCATTGCGCCTTTTGCCGCTTTTGAAGGCAAAATGTATCCTTTAAATCTAATGACTACTGTTATAGAGGAGCTATCTATAGAATATAAAGTGTTGTTATTTGGTGCCGGTAATGAAGAAGAAATAGTCTTAAATACGATTGCAAATCAATTTGAGAACGTGATTAATCTTGCAGGTCGATTTTCTTTACAAGAAGAATTAGATATTATATCTAACTTAGATGTAATGCTTGCTATGGATTCTGGTAATGCACATTTGGCTGCAATGCAAGGTGTGAAAGTGATTACAATTTGGGGAGTGACTCACCCTTACGCAGGTTTTTTACCGTTTAATCGCACTATTGATTCTGCAATTTTAGCAGATAGACATCAATTCCCAAAAATTCCTACCTCAATTTATGGTAACAGTTTCCCAGAAGGCTATGAACAAGCAATGCATTCTATTTCCCCAGAGACTATTATTTTAAAAGTTACTAGCGCTTTAAAATAAAAAGCCTCGTTCAAGAACGAACGAGGCAAGATATAGAATTTTAGATAATCCCTACGATTAAATTCTAATCTGGGACTAAAATATTTTGATTAAAATTAGTTAACATTAATAAATAAGAATATCTTTTATTTTTTCGTTAAAACGCTCACTATACGCGACTAATCGCGTATAAGTCGGGTGATACGTAAATTATACGTCATCGTAATCAATCACAATAGTCGGTGTTGTGGGTTGAGCTTGGCAGGTTAAAATTAGTCCTTCTGCTAATTCACCGTCGGTTAAAATATTGTTTTGCCTCATTACCGCTTCACCTTCTGTCACTTTAGCAATGCAACTACTACAAATTCCACCTTGACAAGAATAAGGAGCATCAATATCTTCATCTAAAGCAGCTTCTAGGATGGTTTGTTTTTGAGACATTTCAAATTCAAATGTTTCATCATCCACTAGGATACTTATTTTAGTTTTCTCATTTGCAACTTCTGTAGTATTAACAGTAGCTGGTTTAGCAGCCTTGAAAAGTTCAAAATGAATACGGTCTTCATGTGTACCATGTTCAGTCAAAATATCTTTAACGGTGTGAATCATTGCCTCAGGACCACATAGATAATAAGCATCAACATCAATGTGCTTGTACTTATTTTTCATAACGTAGTTAACTGTACTTTTCTCAATACGACCAAATATAGCGTCCTCCTCATCGGCTTGGCTAAAGACAAATTGTATAGCAAAACGATCTTGATAGTTGTGTTGAAGTTTTAACAACTCATCCATAAACATCGTATCCTGCGTTTTTTTGTTTCCATAAACAAGGATGATTTTACTTAGAACTTCTTCTTCTAAAGCACATTTAATAATACTTAAGATTGGAGTAATACCACTTCCAGCAGCAAATAACCCAACATTTTTAGTTTTAGAATCATTAGGCTCAAACAAAAAACGCCCTTTTGGTGAAGCAACTTCTAATACGTCGCCAATGCTTAATTGTGAATTTGCATATGAAGAAAATGTACCATCCTCTACTTCTTTCACAGCAACTTTAAGTTCACCACTTTTTGGAGAAGAACATAATGAATAGTCTCGCCTTACTTCCTGACCATTAATAACCATTTTTAAGGTGATGTACTGTCCTGCTTTAAATTGAAATGTATCTTTTAATTCCTGCGGAACATCAAAACTAATAGTTACCGCTTTTTGGGTTTCTTTCGTGATTTCTTTAATAGAGAGCTTATGAAATTGTGACATGCTTTATTTTTTTTGTAAAAATAATGAAGCTTATACAATTAGTCATTTATTTTGAGGAAAAATAATACATAATAGTTATATGCATAAGAATTTTATGTATATTTGGTTTATGGCAAATTCAAAATTGTACAAGGGTAGCTTAGTAACTATTATCTTAAAGCTTTTAAACGAAAGCGATAAAATGTATGGCTATGAAATCACTCAAAAGGTCAAGGCTTTGACTAAAGGTGAATTAAAAATCACAGAAGGTGCTTTGTACCCTGCACTTCATAAATTAGAAGCAGAGGGCTTGTTAGAAGTTGAAATAAAAAAGGTTGATAATAGACTTAGAAAATATTATAAACTAACCGAAAAAGGCAACAAAGAAACTGTTAGTAAACTACAAGAGCTACAAGAATATATCAAAACAATGCAGGTGTTGGTGAATCCTAAATTGAGTTTGGAATAATGGCTGGATTAGACAAAGAAAACGTGCTATTTATTGAAAATTATCTAGAAAATTCAGATGTTTTTTATGCAGATATCCGTTTGGAAATGACAGATCATGTGGCTTCGAAAATTGAACATCTTATGGACTCAGAAAACACAGAATTCTATGAGGCTTTCAAATCTTATATGGTAACTAATAAAGCTGTGTTATTAGAAAATAACAAGCGCTTTATTAGAGGAGCAGATGCATCTATTTTAAAACGATTATGGGTTGAGCTTTTTAAGGTACAGGTCTTACTGTTTTTTACAGCAGTCTTTTTTATTAGCTATAGTTGGCTAGCCACTATTGAAGTTGAAGACTTAAGGCACTATATGGCATTGTTTCCAGTATTATCAATCGTGCCATTTTGTGTTATTTATTTTATAGCCTTGAAGATTTTTGATTTACCTCGATTTTCAGGTATTGAGCGATTAGCTTTTGTGTATTTGATATGTTTTCAACTATTCCATTTTTTAAGTTCGCTTTTGGGTCTTTATATTCAAAGTAAGAGCAATTTTTATATCGTAGCAGTTGTTATGTCAGTTATTGTAACTCTGGGTGTACTCATAATAAAAATCACTTTTAAAATTATTAACCAGTATCGTAATGATTATAAATTTATGAAATCTTACTAATGACAATCTCCCAAGATCAAATACAAGCCCTGTACGCTTTTGTACAAAAGCACTATGTAGAATGGCATGATGTGCAAACTGAACTTGTAGATCATCTAGCAAATGGTATTGAATTACAATGGCAAAACGATCCTACTTTAACTTTTGACAACGCGCTTAAATTAGAGTTTAGTAAATTTGGTGTCATGGGTTTTTCTGAAGTTATTGAAGAAAAAACAAGGGCGCTTGATCGCTATTATAGAAAACTAGTTTGGACACATGTTAAGGATTATTTTAAGTTGCCTAAAATTATAATCTCTTTCTTTTTAGTTTATGTTTTGTATTTCACGCTTAGCAGTTTAGAAAACAAATTAATAATAACACTTCCAATTGCCATAGTATTGGTTATAATTCACTTTTATCATTTATATAAATCGTCAAAAAATATAAAATTACGTCAGATCGAAACAAATAAAAAATGGCTGTTTGAAAGTTCGTTTTTGCAATTAGGAGGTCTTATTCATTTTTTAAATATTGGAATTTATGTTCCATTAATTTTTAATACGAACACCCAATGGAGTCAAACATTTGTATTTGTATTATCAATTAGTATTGTTATTTATTTTCTTGTGCTTTTTGTGGCTATAAAAATAGTATCTCCAAAACTTCGTCAAAAGTTTTCAGAACAACATCCAGAATTTATTTTGTAACAAAAAGACTTTTTCTATTACTAACTATTGTAATACAAACAAAATTATGATTAAACGTTTTTTAAGTTTAGAATGGAAACAATTTAGAAGGGCTTCTTATTTTCAAAAAGGGATTGCTATAAAAATCTTACTTTTTCTGGCGGTTCTATATTTTGGAGGTATCGCAATTTTTATTGGAGGTATTATGTTTTTTGGGCTAAAAAAAATATTCCCAGAGATGGATCCAATAAGTATAGTTAATAATTATTTAATCTATTGGATATTATTTGAGTTAATGCTTCGATATTTTATGCAGCAATTACCTGTAATGAATATTAAGCCATTAATGACTATCCCTGTAAAAAGAAACAGCATTATTCATTATTTATTGGGAAAAACAGTTTTTTCATTTTTTAATTTCATCTCACTTTTATTATTCCTTCCATTTTCTATTGTGTTATTATTTCAAGGCTACCCAGTAGCCAATGTAATCTTATGGTTTTTCGCTTTAATGTGTATTACCATGTCTATTAACTTTCTGAATTTTTTAATCAATAAAAGCAATACTGTTTTTTATGGTATTGTGTTTGGGGTAATTGTAATTCTAGCATTGAGATATTTTAATCTTTTTGATGTAACGGAACCGGTTGGTAAAATATGTAATGCATTATATAATCAACCTTATTTAGCAATTATACCATTGTTAACGATGTTAGGGTTGTACAAGGCTAATTTTGATTATATCAGAAAAGGGTTCTATTTAGATGGCGCAGTGTCTAAGAAAATAAAAGAAGTTAATGCAACCGATTTATCATGGATGGATCGTTTTGGAAGCGTTGCTCCTTTTCTGAAAAACGATATAAAAATGATTACGCGTAATGCAAGACCAAAACAAGTGGTCTTAATGTCATTTTTCTTCTTATTCTATGGCTTATTCTTTTTTACTCAAAAAGTGTATATCGAAGAGATGCCTTATTTATTAGGTTTTGCTTCAATATTTATTACTGGTGGATTTCTTTTGAGTTTTGGTCAATTGGTGCCTTCGTGGGATAGTGAATATTATAAACTGTTAATGAGTCAAAATATTCCATATAGACAATATTTAGAGTCTAAATGGTATTTAATGGTGTTTGCAGTCATCGTTGCATTTATATTAAGCACACCATACTTGTATTTTGGAATGGATATTTATTTAATAATAGCAGCGGGAGCATTATTTAATATTGGTCTAAACACATTTATTACCTTATTTGGAGGTGCCTTAAACAGAGTGCCAATAGAATTAGATACAAAAGCGAAAGCCTTTAGCAATACGAATGGTTTTAACCCAACACAATTGCTTATAGCATTGCCAAAAATGATATTACCAATAATAATCTTTTTTATACCTTATCATTTTATCAGCTTTAATGCAGGGCTCATAGCGTTAGCATTATCTGGAGTTATTGGAATGGTGTTTAAAAACTTTTTTTTAAATAAAATAGAGGAAGTGTACCAAAAAGGAAAATACAAGACCATTGCTGCATTTAGCGAAAAAAAATAATTAAAATTTAAAACACACAACACTAATGATAATAACATCAAACCTCTCAAAAAAATATAATGGCGTTTCAGTATTACATATCGAGAACCTTGAGATTCCAAAAGGACAAAGTTTCGGATTAGTAGGTAATAATGGCGCAGGAAAAACAACATATTTTAGCTTATTGTTAGACTTGATTCAGCCAACTACTGGACACATTAAAAATAATGAAGTTTTAGTTCATGAAAGTGAAGATTGGAAACCTTTTACCTCGTCTTTTATTGATGAAAGCTTTCTAATTGGTTACTTAACTGCTGAAGAATATTTTTACTTTATAGGCGAGCTACGTGGACAAAATAAAGCAGATGTAGATGCTTTAGTATCTCAGTTTGAAGACTTTTTTCACGATGAAATCCTAGGTCAAAAAAAATACCTACGTGATCTGAGTAAAGGAAACCAGAAAAAAGCAGGAATCGTTGCAGCATTAATAGGAAATCCAGAAGTTATTATCCTTGATGAGCCATTTGCTAATTTAGATCCTACAACGCAAATTCGTTTAAAAGGAATTATTAAAGACCTAGCAGAAAAACAAGGTGTTACTGTTTTGGTGTCTAGTCATGATTTAATGCACGTCACAGATGTTTGTGAACGTATTGTTGTATTAGAGAAAGGTGAGGTCGTAAAAGACTTGGCAACTAATGCTGCGACTCTTAAAGAATTGGAGGCGCATTTTGCTGGCACTGATGTGACACAAACCCAAAGCACTATCTAAGGGCACTTATAAACACCTTAGGATAATCTTAAATTATAGATCAAGCGTATAAAACTCAACTTTTTTGTCTCATCACATGAATGGCTTTGCTGCTCTGTGCCTTTGCGAGAGAAAAAGATTGCGATAAAACCATACAAGAGTAGACCACTAAACAATAAATAAACTTAGTACCTTAAGCCACAATACAGCGATAAATCACCCGTTTTTCAACGATAATTCAAAAAGATGCTTATTTTTACAGCGCTACATAATATATATGAGCGATTTTAGTTATAGTATTTACAAAAAACTAAACCTTTTGAATACAACTTTTAAAGTCTTAATATCAGTCTTTTGCGTAACAATGCTAATCACAAGTTGTTCTCGTAAAAAAGATAAATTTATAAACCGAAATTTCCATGCTTTAGGCACCAAGTACAATATTCTTTATAACGGTAATATTGCATTAGAAAAAGGACGAGAAACGGTTGATAATGCTTCTACAGATAACTATTGGCAACTGCTTCCAATAGAACGCATGCAGGTCTCAGATGAAATTATATTACCTGGTCAATCTAAAAACCAAGATTTTGAACGCGCTGAAGAAAAAGCAATCAAAGCGGTTCAAACACATGGAATGAATATCAAGGGTAAAGAGTATAACCCGCAAATAGATGAAGCCTATTTACTATTAGGTCAAGCACGTTATTTTGATCAGCGTTTTGTACCAGCTTTAGAAGCTTTTAATTATATTTTATACAAATATCCAGCAAGTGATAAAATTAATACTGCTAAAGTTTGGAGAGAAAAATCAAATATTAGATTAGAAAATAATGAGCTAGCTATAAAAAACCTAAAACGTCTCTTAGAACAAGAAGAACTGGAAGATCAAGACTTAGCAGATGCGACATCTATCTTGGCTCAAGGCTATATGAATGTAAAATCTAAAGACAGTGCCTTAACACAGTTGGGAATTGCTGCAGACTTTACTAAAAAGAATAAAGAAAAAGCGCGTTTCAATTATATTATTGGTCAACTTTATAATGAATTCGGAAAAAAAGACAGTGCAAACCTGGCATTCGATAAAGTTATTGATATGCACCGTAAAATACCAAGACCTTATTATATCAATGCACACATAGCCAAATCAAATAACTTTGATATGGACAACGGAAACCAAATTGAGTTTTTAGAATACTTGACAGATTTGGAAGAAGACCGTGAAAATCGTCCGTTTTTAGATAAGATTTTTTATCGCATAGCAGAGTTTTATGGAGCTAATGAAAGAGACTCTATGGCAATTGTATATTACAATAAATCGCTGCGTACCAATTTAGGTGACAACGAGTTAAAATCGAGAAATTACGCGAATCTTGGTGATATGAGTTTTGACGATGCAGAGTATAAGGCTGCAGGAGCATACTTTGATAGCACAATGATGAATATGAAGCTTAATTCTAAGCCATATCGTGTTGTTCAGCGGAAACGTGAAAACCTTGAAGATGTGATCTATTATGAAGATATTGCTCAAGCAAATGACAGTATTTTGAGATTGGTAAATCTTTCCGAAGCAGAAAGACTAAGCTATTTTACAGCACATGCAGAAGAATTGAAGGTTCTAGCAGAAGCTGAAAAAGAAAGAGCTGAAGCCGAAGAGCGTCTTAATGCTGCTGGTACTGGATTCAAATCAGTAGGAGCTGATAATACTAAAGACACTAGTAAAGCAGAAGCGAAGTCAACAAGAGCTGTTCCTGGAGGACTTAATAATGTTCAAAAAAGCAATTTTTATTTTTATAACCCTATAACGGTTGCCTACGGAAAAAGTGAATTCATAAAAATTTGGGGAGAGAGAGAGTTAAAAGATAATTGGAGATTGTCTGATGCCATAGGTACAGGATTTAACAGCACGGAAACATTTGATGTGGCTGCTAATGCCTCAGATGAAGAACGTTTTGATCCTGAGTTTTACATCTCAAAAATCCCTTCAGATCAAAAGGTGATTGATAGTATAGCAAAAGATAGAAACTATGCTTATTACCAATTAGGAACTATTTATAAGGAGAAATTTAAGGAGTACGAATTAGCTAAAGTGAAATTAGAAACATTACTTCAAAATAATCCTGAAGACCGTTTAATATTACCTTCAAAATATAACTTGTATAAAATTTATATTGAGTTAGGGTTAAGCAGTAAAGCATCTGCAATGAAAGATGAGATAATAAACACATATCCAGACTCTAGGTATGCACAGATATTACTCAACCCAAAATCAGAATTCTCTAAGGACGAAAACAGTCCAGAAAGCCTATATAATAAATTATTTAAACAATTTGGTGACCAGCAATACGCTGAGGTTGTTCAAAAAGCAGAGACTTATATCACCCAATTTGAAGGTGATCCATTAGTGCCTAAATTTGAAATCTTGAAAGCATCTGCTAACGGACGTTTAAGCGGGTTTGAAGCGTACAAAAAAGGCGTAAATTACATTGCTTTGACGTATCCAAATTCCGTAGAAGGAAAAAAGGCAAAAGAGATTTTGGAAACCGCTATTCCAGTTTTAGCTAAAAAAGAATTTATTAGTAACGACACAGGAAAACACTTTAATGTGTTGTACCCATTTAGCACTGCTGAAAAAGATCAAATTGAAGCGTTTGTGAAAAAATTAGACAAATCAATCTCAAAGATAACGTACTTCGACTTGACAACTTCTGTCGATTTTTATGACGCTAATACTACCTTTGTTGTTGTTCATGGACTAAAAAGTGTTCAAGGTTCTACTGGGTTTGCAGAAATACTCAAAGAAAACAAAGACAATAAAGATAAAATTGAACGTAATTTTTATTCAATTTCTTCGCCTAACTACGAAATTGTACAGCGACATAAAAACTTAAACGAATACCTAGAATCTCAATAAATTTAGACCTATGTTTTCAGATAAAAAAACAACACGTATGGCCTCAGAAACAACTTCACAACAAAACACAATTGCTAAAGGCACTGTCATTACAGGCGATATTATTAGCGAAGGCGATTTTAGAATTGAAGGCACAATTCAAGGCAATGTCAAAACACCAGGTAAAGTGGTCATTGGTAGAACAGGAATTGTCAATGGTACTTTAAAAAGTGCAAATGCAGATATTGAAGGTAAATTTACAGGCAAATTGTTATTAACTGAGACCTTATCACTTAAATCATCTGCACATGTAGAAGGTGAAGTTATGGTTGGGAAATTAGCCGTAGAGCCTGGAGCTAATTTTAACGCAACATGCGCTATGAAAGGCGCTTTAAAAGATATAAAAAATGGCAATCCAATCGCGCAAAGACCAGAAAGAGGGTAATCAACTTAATACTTACGCTAAATTTTCTGGAATTGCAGTCCAAATGTTTGCCATCATCGCAGTTGGAACTTATATAGGTTTCAAGCTTGATGAAAACTACCCAAATGAACATAATTTGTATACGCTCGCAGGTTCTTTGTCGTCTGTGATTATTTCTATTATTTATATAATTAAACGTATTATTGCAGTCTCTAAAGACGATACTAAATGAATGCGCTTTTTAAAAAAAGAGAAATCAATTTTCTTATACAGTTTGTCGCGTTAAGCACTTTACTATTTGGGACACATAGTTATTTGAACTTTCATTTTGTTAAGGATATTGTGCTATTTTTCCCTTTGTGGCATATTTATCTGTTTCACTTTATTACAGTGATTATTATTTACACATTAATCAATTATCGAGATTCTATTGGTAAAACAGAGGTGTTCAATGCGTTTATATTGGGAATGCTTTTAAAAATGATACTCACCATGGTGTTTCTGTTACCGTGGATTTTATCTAAACCAGAGCAAAAAGGCGTTGACTTAACAAATTTCTTCGTGCCCTACTTTATGTTCCTTGCTTTTGAAGTTTATTCTGTCTTAAAATTTCTTCAGAAAAAGTAAGGATGTTTGTTACACCATACCCAGAATTAAATCCATGAAATAATCATCAAATTATTATTTGACAATTAATATAATGTACGTACATTTGCACCGAATTTAAAGCAGCGTATTTTTAAGCGATACTCAATGACATTAAACACTTTCAAAAACGTATTGTTTTCAGTGCTATTCTTAGCAGTTTCTTTTGCTGGATATGCATCTGAAGATAGTGATCCTCAAGAAGGAAAAGAGTTCAATCCAAAAGAAATGATTTTGCATCACGTAAAAGATGCTCATGAATTTCATTTATGGGATTGGAGAGGCACACCAGTTTCGTTATCGTTACCAATCATACTTTGGACGGAGAATGGTTTAACCAGTTTTTCTTCAAGTCAGTTTCACCATGATGATAATGGCGAAGTTATTGTTGAAAAAAACGGTGGGAAATTCGTAAAGCTTCACGAGAAAATCTATCAGTTAGATGGCAATGCCACTTCTGTTTTGTTTGATACAGAAGCACACCCAACTAACGCTCACAAGCCATTAAATGTTTCTATTACTAGAAACGTATTTATGATGTGGGTTTCAGTAGCTTTATTACTGCTTATATTTATTACTACAGCGAGAAGTTACAAGAAATCAAAAGATGGAGTTCCTACTGGAATTGCAGCATTTGTTGAGCCACTTATTGTATTTGTTAGAGATGAAATTGGAAGACCAATGATTGGCGAGCATAAGTATAAAAAATACATGCCTTACCTATTAACTATATTTTTCTTTATCTGGATTAATAACATATTTGGATTAATTCCAATATTAAATGGAGCTAATTTAAGTGGAAACATTGCCTTTACATTTACACTTGCAGTATTCACATTTATTATTACAACTGTAAGCGGAAATGCTAATTATTGGAAACACATCTTTTGGATGCCAGGAGTTCCTGTACCAATGAAAATATTTTTAATGCCAATTGAGATTATCGGAATGTTTGTAAAACCAATTTCGTTAATGATTCGTTTGTTTGCAAACATTACTGCAGGACACGTTATTATATTAGCATTAATGTCATTAATATTTGTGTTTAAGTCTGTAGCAATTGCTCCAGTATCTATAGCGTTTTCATTATTTATTACAGTTATTGAAATCATTGTAACAGCAATACAAGCGTATATATTTACAATATTGTCAGCCCTTTATTTTGGAATGGCAACTGAAGAAGAACATCATTAATTAATTTAAATTTTATAACTATGACTATTACTGGAATTGCAGCTATTGGAGCTGGTTTAGCAGCTATTGGAGCTGGTGTTGGAATTGGAAAAATTGGTGGGTCTGCAATGGATGCAATGGCTCGTCAACCAGAAATGCACGGAAAGATTCAATCTTCTGCATTAATTTTAGCAGCCTTCGTAGAAGCAGTAGCACTATTTGGTGTTGTTGTTGCTTTCTTACAAGGGTAAAAACAAAGAAAACACAGAAGTAACGGTTGGTTGCTTCTGTGTCTTTTAAAATTTAAGTTATTTAAAACAAAAATAAATGGATTTAATTACACCTGAATTTGGTCTAGTATTCTGGACAGCAATAACATTTTTGTTTTTGCTTTTAATCTTAAGAAAATTTGCTTGGAAACCTATTCTAGGAGCTGTTAGCGAAAGAGAAGAAGGTATTAAAGATGCTTTAGCATCTGCTGAAAACGCTCGTAAAGAGATGGAAAATTTAACAGCAGATAATGAGCGTATCTTAAAAGAAGCGAGACTCGAAAGAGAAACGATGCTAAAAGAAGCTCGTGAGATTAAAGCAAAGATGATTTCAGACGCTAAAGAAGAAGCACAAGAGCAGGCTAACAAAATGATTATGCAAGCTCAATTGGCTATCGAGAGTGAAAAGAAGTCTGCTATGGCAGAATTGAAAAATCACGTTGCTGGTCTATCTATAGAAATAGCAGAAAAAGTAGTGCGTCAAGAATTATCTGATAAAGGCAGACAACTAGAATTAGTTGAGTCTATGTTAGGTGAAGCAAAACTAAACTAAGAATAATGGCAGGAGCAAGAGCAGCAATACGTTACGCAAAAGCAGTTTTAAGCTTAGCATCAGATCAAAAATTAGCCGAGGCTGTAAATAATGATATGAAGTTAATGGCAACTACTATTGCAGAAAGTAAAGATTTGAATGATATGCTTCAAAGTCCTGTAGTAAAGTCATCAGATAAGAAAGCTGTTTTATTAGAAGTGTTTAAAGGTTCTAATAAAATGACTGCTAATTTAATTGATACCTTAATTTCAAATAAGAGATTAGTGCTTTTAAGCGATGTAGCATCTAGTTATAATCGTTTATATGATGAGTTAAAAGGAACACAGGTTGCAAAAGTGACTACTGCGATTCCTTTATCTGACGATTTGAAGATTAAAGTTTTAGCTAAGGTTAAAGAGCTTACAGGAAAAGATGCTGAAGTTGAAAATATTATTGATGAAGACATCTTAGGAGGTTTCATTTTGCGTGTTGGAGATATTCAGTATAATGCAAGTGTGGCAAACAAATTGAATACATTAAAAAGAGAATTTACATTAAATTAAGATATTTATATCTAAATAAATAAATAAGATGGCAGAAGTAAAACCAGCTGAAATATCAGCAATCTTAAAACAACAATTGTCAGGTTTTGAAGCAGGAGCTTCATTAGACGAGGTTGGAACAGTATTAACAGTAGGTGATGGTATCGTACGTGCTTACGGATTAGCTAACGCACAATATGGTGAGTTAGTAGAATTCGATGGTGGCTTAGAAGGTATCGTTCTTAATCTTGAAGAAGATAACGTTGGTATTGTATTGTTAGGAACTTCAGTAGGAGTAAGAGAAGGCTCTACAGTAAAACGTACTGAACGTATCGCATCTGTGAAAGTAGGTGAAGGTATCGTTGGTCGTGTTGTTGATACTTTAGGAAATCCAATTGATGGTAAAGGACCAATTACTGGAACAACTTATGAAATGCCTTTAGAGCGCAAAGCTCCTGGTGTTATTTACAGAGAACCTGTAACAGAACCATTACAAACAGGAATTAAAGCAATTGATGCAATGATTCCAGTTGGTAGAGGTCAACGTGAGTTGGTAATTGGAGATAGACAAACAGGTAAAACTACGGTTTGTATTGATGCAATCTTAAACCAAAAAGAATTTTACGATGCAGGTAATCCTGTATATTGTATATATGTTGCTGTAGGTCAAAAGGCTTCAACAGTAGCACTAATTGCTAAAACTTTAGAAGAAAAAGGAGCTTTAGCATACACAACCATAGTCGCTGCAAATGCATCAGATCCTGCTGCAATGCAAGTTTATGCACCTTTTACAGGAGCATCTATTGGTGAGTATTTTAGAGATACGGGTAGACCAGCTTTAATTGTATTTGATGATTTATCAAAACAAGCGGTTGCATATCGTGAAGTCTCTTTATTGTTACGTCGTCCTCCAGGACGTGAAGCATATCCTGGTGATGTGTTTTATTTACACTCAAGATTATTAGAACGTTCTGCAAAAATCATTAATAATGATGCTATTGCTAAAGAAATGAATGATTTACCAGATTCATTAAAGCCAATCGTAAAAGGTGGTGGTTCTTTAACAGCATTGCCAATTATTGAAACGCAAGCAGGTGATGTTTCTGCATATATTCCAACAAACGTAATTTCGATTACTGATGGACAAATCTTCTTAGATGGAGATTTATTTAACTCTGGTGTTCGTCCAGCAATTAACGTAGGTATTTCTGTATCTCGTGTTGGTGGTAATGCACAGATTAAATCAATGAAAAAAGTATCTGGTACATTAAAACTAGATCAAGCTCAGTATCGTGAATTAGAAGCGTTTGCTAAGTTTGGTTCAGATTTAGATGCTGTGACACTAAACGTAATTGAAAAAGGTAAGCGTAATGTTGAGATCTTAAAGCAAGCTCAAAACGATCCGTTTACAGTTGAAGATCAAGTAGCAATTATTTATGCTGGATCTAAGAATTTATTGAAAGACGTTCCTGTAAATAAAGTAAAAGAATTCCAAAGAGATTATTTGGAGTTTTTAAAAGCAAAGCATTCAGATGTTTTAAGCACTTTAAAATCAGGTAAACTAACTGATGAGGTTACAGATACATTAATGGCTGTAGCTAAAGATTTATCAGGAAAATATAGAGCATAATTAACATTCCTGTTCTCAATAGAGAACAGGAATATTTCATATTTTAAATATGGCTAATCTTAAAGAAATACGTAATAGAATATCTTCAGTGTCATCAACGATGCAGATTACCAGTGCCATGAAAATGGTATCTGCTGCAAAATTGAAGAAAGCTCAAGATGCTATTACTGCAATGCGTCCGTATTCAGATAAGTTGACAGAGCTTTTACAAAGCTTAAGTGCAACTTTAGATGGTGACACTGGAAGTAAATTTGCAACGCAACGTGACGTTAAAAAAGTATTACTTGTTGCTATTACCTCAAATAGAGGTCTAGCAGGTGCTTTTAACTCTAACATCATCAAAGCTGTTACCAATCTTGCAACTACAAAATATGCTAATCAAGAGGTGTCTTATTTAGCTATTGGTAAAAAGGGTAACGATGCATTCAAGAAAACAAATCGAGTTATAGCAAACAAAAGTGAAGTCTTTGATAACTTAACTTTTGATAATGTTGCTGAAATTGCAGAAATGCTAATGGAAAAATTTGTGGATGGTGATTTTGATAAAATTGAAATCGTTTACAACAAATTTAAAAATGCTGCAACTCAAATTATTATGACCGAACAGTTCTTACCAATTGTTCCAACGGAAGGAGAAGCTATCGTGAATACCGATTATATTTTTGAGCCTTCTAAAGTAGAAATTGTTGAGCAACTTATTCCAAAGTCATTAAAAACGCAATTATACAAGTCAATAAGAGATAGTTTTGCTTCAGAGCATGGTGCTCGTATGACTGCAATGCATAAAGCAACGGATAATGCTACAGAATTGAGAGATCAATTAAAATTAACATACAATAAAGCGCGTCAAGCTTCTATTACAAACGAAATCTTGGAGATCGTTGGAGGAGCAGAAGCATTGAGCAATTAATAGTTAGGCTGAACTAGATTTCAGTATAATAAACCATTAAAAAACCCAACTCGAAAGAGTTGGGTTTTTTTGTACTTAAAGTTTTTTGTAACATTTTTCCAATTTTGTATCTAAAGAGAGAAATCAATTAAAAATTACAACATGAAAACATTTAAAAACCTTATACTATTAACCATTTGTGTCTTTAGCATGACAGTGCAAGCTCAACATGAAAGCTTTGAAGTAGAAGTTAAGGGAAAAGGAGATCCTATTTTATTATTACCTGGATTTAGCTGCACAGGAGATGTTTGGAAAGACATCGTATCAGAACTTTCTAAAACTAATGAATGCCATATTTTTACCTTTGCTGGATTTGGAGATGTGCCTGCAATAGAAACTCCATGGCTTTCTAAAATTAAAGAGGGATTAACACATTACATTTCTAAAAACAAATTGGAAAAGTCAACGATAATCGGACACAGCTTAGGAGGGATATTAGGTTTGTGGTTAGCAGCAGATGAGAACTCTAACTATAATAAAATTGTAGTTATAGACGCATTACCTTCAGCAGGCGCTTTAATGGTTCCAAACTTTAATAGTGAAACCATAGTCTATGATAATCCATATAATCTTAGACTATTAAACATGGATGCAACTAGTTTTGATGCTATGGCTAGTCAAATGGCTCGCACGATGTCTCTAAATAAAGAAAAGCATATTTTAATTAAGGAATGGATTTTAAAAACAGATCGAAAAACATATGTTTATGGGTATACTGATTTACTTAAATTAGATTTAAGAGAGACGGTTGCAAAGATTACTAGTCCTGTAATTATTTTTGCTGCCACTAAACCATATGGAGAAGACCTTGTGAAAAAAACATATGAAGAACAGTATAAAAATTTAAATAGCTATTCAATTACATACGTAAAACAGTCTGCTCATTTCATTATGTTTGATCAACCAGAGTGGTTATTAAGCGCTATAAAAGTCGAACTACAATAACAAATGAAATCGTTAGAGAACCAATTTAAAGGTATTTATGAGGCTAATTATCCTAAAGTAATTCGTTTATGTTTGGGGTATACCAATGGTGATATGATACTTTCAAAGGATGTGACACAGGAAATTTTTATTAAGGTGTGGCAAAATTTAGAATCGTTTAGAAACCAATCGAGTATTTCAACATGGATTTATAGAATTGCGGTAAATACCTGTCTTATAGAATTAAGAAAAAATAGAACTGTTAGATTATCAAATCACCTTAATCATCTAGAACAAACTGACGATAACTTTTCAGAAGAAAAAGAAGCTAAACTGAGACAGCTATACAAATGTATAAGTGGCTTAAAAACCGAAAACAAAAGTATTATCCTATTAGAATTAGAAGGATTAGCACAAAAAGAAATAGCAGAAATTATGGGCTTATCTCATGAAGTCATTAGAGTAAGAATCCATAGAATAAAAAGCGAATTAACTAAATGCGTAAAAGAATGACAAGATTTGAAGATTTAAAATCCCAATGGGAAAATCAACCAAAACAAAACATACCTAAAGGGGGTTCAAAATTAGTAGTTCAGCAGATGAATGCACTTAAAAGAAAACAAGTCATAACAAATAGTGTGTTATTGATTACAGTATTGGTTTTAATAGGTTTTTTCTTCTATATAGAAGCTTATAATAACACAACCGTAATCCTCGCTTTATTGTTAATGATAAGCGCTTTATTAGTGCGATTTTTTGTTGAGTACTTCAGTATAAAAAAGCTGAAAGAGATAGATGTCAGTAAAAACTCATCTGTTTTTACTAAAAACATAATTGCTTATTATAAAAAGAGAATACAAACCCACTACATCACCACGCCAATTATTATTGTATCATACAGTTTGGGGTTTATCTTATTATTACCTTCTTTTAAGAAACATCTTTCGGAAGGTTTCTACACATATATTGTTTTTTCGTCAATAGTCATCTTATTGGTAATGGTGCTTTTTATTAGAAAACAAATCAAAAAAGAACTTTCAATATTAAAAGGAATAGGAAATTGAAATCACCAAATTAGTATTAAAGCGTCTTACTGTTTTAGTAAGACGCTTTTTATGGCATTAATTTTGAAATGGTATCTTTATAACTCTTAATGTCTCAAAATGAAATTACTAAAACAAACTTCTTTTTTAATCGCAATGTTAATTCTTATAGCAAGTTTTTCTCAATGTTCTTCTGCACAAAAATTACAAAGTGAAGCACCAATACAGTTTGGAGACGTATA
>JBLHML010000005.1:0-125372 GCA_047622005.1 Dokdonia sp.
TCTTACGGTTACTCTTATAATTACGGTTATGGTTATGGTTATGGAAGTAGTGAATAAATTAACTATTAGCTAACGATCTCAAACGTTTAATAGTTGCTGTTTGGTTATCACTTTTAAAAACGTGACTACCAGCTACAAATACATCTGCACCAGCTTGTACTAATTGTTCGATGTTTTTGTCTGTAACACCACCATCAATTTCTATTCGTGTGTCTAAACCTTGTTCATCAATCATGGCGCGCAATTTTTTGACACGCTTATAGGTGATGTCTTCAAATTTTTGTCCGCCAAAACCAGGATTGATAGACATTAATAGGATCATGTAGCACTCAGGTAAGATATCTTCAAGAACTGACACAGGGGTTGTCAAATTAAGTACGATACCTGCTTTGCAACCTGCATCTTTAATTTGTCGCAACGTTCTATGTAAATGTACCGTAGATTCATGATGGACGGTAATAATGTCTGCTCCAGCTTTTGCAAACTCTTCAATATAACGCTCAGGCTTTTCTATCATTAAATGTACATCCAAAGGTTTGGTTGCATGTTTCTTCATCGCTGCAATAACAGGGAATCCGTAGGAGATATTTGGAACAAAGTGACCATCCATAACATCAATGTGAAACCAGTCTGCGTCACTGTTATTTACCATTTCTACATCACGTTGGAGGTTGCCAAAATCGGCAGCTAGCATTGAAGGTGCAATTAATTTTTGAGCCATTGTATTGTGTTGATATATTTACCTCAAAGATAATTAAAAAAACAAGTTTCTTCGAGTTGTAGAATAATTAGATAGAGAATTATAGATCGCCAATTTTCGAAGAATTTAAGATTAGAAATTGAGTGTTACTTACTATTATAAATGAGCGAACCCAGAGTAATCAGCTCTGGGTTCTTTCATCAATCAAAAAACGAACAGTTATGTTTTGTAACTGTTGTTGGCGTAATTTAGTGGTAATAATCCATTTTTACTAACCTAAATATGTTTTTAGTATTTTACTTCGTGACGTATGTTTTAATCTGCGAATTGCTTTTTCTTTAATCTGCCTTACACGCTCTCGTGTCAATTCGAACGTTTCTCCTATTTCTTCTAAAGTCATTGGGTGTTGATTGCCAAGACCAAAATATAATCTAACCACATCAGCTTCTCGAGGTGTCAGCGTTTCTAATGCTCGCTCAATCTCTGTTCGCAAAGATTCATGTAATAAATCTCTATCAGGATTTGGAGATTCACTACTACGAAGTACATCGTATAGGTTCGAATCTTCACCTTGGACTAAAGGCGCATCCATGGATACATGGCGACCAGAATTTTTCAAGGACTCCTTAACTTCGTTAATGGTCATATCTAATTCTTTAGCAATCTCCTCTGGACTTGGAGGACGCTCATGACTTTGCTCTAAAAAAGCAAATGTCTTATTGATTTTATTAATAGAACCAATCTTATTTAGCGGTAAACGTACAATACGTGATTGCTCAGCTAGTGCTTGAAGAATCGATTGACGAATCCACCATACAGCATAAGAAATGAATTTAAATCCACGAGTTTCATCAAAACGTTGCGCAGCTTTTATCAATCCCAAGTTACCTTCATTAATTAAATCAGGTAAAGTTAAACCTTGGTTTTGGTACTGTTTAGCAACAGAAACTACGAAACGTAAATTTGCCTTAGTTAATTTTTCTAAAGCCAATTGATCTCCTGCTTTGATGCGTTGCGCTAATTCAACTTCTTCATCTGCGGTAATTAAATCAACCTTTCCAATTTCTTGTAAATACTTGTCTAAAGACGCGGTTTCCCTATTAGTAACCTGCTTTGTGATTTTAAGTTGTCTCATTTAATTATGTGCTTTTAATTTGGGTAGATATATTGTACATATAGTTATACGCAGTAAGTATACTAAATGTTACAAGAAAAGTTAAATTAATTAAATTTTGATTAATTTTTTGTTTTTAAGGTTGATGTCATCAAGCATTTCTTCTGTGAATTTATAATGACCTCTTGTGGTTATTAATCTGAAATGTGATGATTTCAAAGCTGTTAATGTGTTTAGAAATAGCCATTTAGATTTTAATAGTTTAGGCTTTTCGCTTTTTAAACTGATATCAAAATAGTGTTTGGCACCTTCTTTTATGGCTACAATATCGGGTGTTATAGAAATGTCACTTCCTTTTTTTGCATATGATTTTGGTGTTTCATAGCCTTCGGTATCTGCTTTAATATTCTCAAAACCATGTTGCTCTAAATACACTATAGAGTCTTTCAAAATATCCTTATATTTTTCTTTATCTTCATGTATCATGACAAATAAAATAGTGAAAATATGTGATATTAGCAAGTATTTGGTGGTTTAACTACGGTTGAGGTTGGTAGATAGTAGTCTTGAATTTGATTTATTTTCTTAATCTGTCAATAATACTATGTTTATTATTTATAATTTCCATAGGTCCTGATTCAATGGTCATAATATTTCAGAATCGGTTACACTGAATTCACTAGCGTAAGTTAAAACTTCATTTGGATGCGCAGTGTCAGCCCCATCTAAGCAAATACCAAGAAATGTTGGACTGTTAGTCAATTCACAATCAGTTACACTTTTTGCGTTTATAATAATTTTAGAATCATCATTAGTACAAGTTGAAGTAGATATCAATGTAACCTTTATAATTTATTGCTTTTAATATTCCTTTCTCGAAATTGAATATAAAAACCTTTGTTTGTTATAAATTTCCAATTTTAATTGAATCAGTTTTTAATTCCGTTTTTATTAGAGTCTCAAATGTTTTTTTTCTACCACTAGGAGCAGAACCTAAAAACATAGACCCGAAATGTCCTATATAAATGCGCTTGATAAAAGATTATTTCGTTTGTCTATAATTTCAGATACTTTGAATGTATTGGTTGGGGTCAATGCTTTATTATTAGGCAGAGATGGTTGCATTTGAAAAGGTTTTGTGCTCTGTTATTCATTTGCTTTTTTATGGAGATGCCTATATGGAGATGCCTATAAGGGTGACATACTAAGAAGGTTAATTGTTTAACTATTATAGTAGTGAAGTGCAGTTATTTTGGTTTTTTGACTTTTCCGCTTAATGTACTTAAATGCGGATTACTTCTCTTGTATTTTATTGATAATCGTATATTTAATCGATTAAATACAAAAAAATCAGATTAAATGTTATTTTTTAGTATATTTGCATATCCAAAGTATAAAAACTTACTTATGAAAGCTATTTTGAAATGTTTTTTAATACAACTTGTCTTATTATCTTCTATAAGTATTTATGCTCAGGTTGGTATAGGGACAACAACACCTGATGCTTCTTCTGCACTTGATATTTCTTCTACCGCTAAAGGGCTTTTAATGCCACGATTAACCAGCACAGAAAGAGATAATATCTCACTCCCAGCGGCAGGTTTAGTGATTTTTAATACGTCATCAAATGATGTTCAATTAAATGTAGGGTCTCCCTCGGTGCCAAGTTGGATAGGTGTAAAAAGAACTAAAATTGACAGTGTTACCTCAGGTGATATTGTTAGTACCACATCCACTAGTGATGTGTTGGTGCCAAGTATGACAGTGTTCCCAGAATCAGGCACGTACATTGTTTCATTTAATGCCGATATATCAATACCATTTAGTTCTGCTCAAGGTGTTATTGATATTAATGGGGTATACCAAGCTTTATTAGCTATGCCAGGTGGTGTTCCTCACGGTCTTGTTTTTGGGAGTGGAGAGGTTTTGTCTCCAGGTGTTTATGACGTGACGGGAGCAACATCGATTGCTGGAATGCTTACAATGGATGGTGGTGGAGACCCCAATTCTATGTTTATTATAAGAAGTAGTGGTGCATTTACTACAGGAGAAACTACCACAAATGTAGTTTTGACTAATGGAGCAAGCGCTAATAATATATTCTGGTTGTCTGAGATAACTCTATCTACGGGTGCTGGTTCAATCATGAAAGGAACCTTGGTTTCTGCTGCGGGAGCGATTGCATTGGGTGTGAATACAAACCTTGAAGGAAGGATACTTACAAAGGCAGGTGGGTTAAGTATAGGAGCAGGTTGCGTTCTTACAGTGCCATCGGGTGCCTCTCCTTTTGATTTAGGTGTGCTTTCCACATTTGCAATGTTTACTTCTAGTGGTACAGTGTTAGATACAGCACCTACTTCGATCAACGGAGATGTGGGTTCGGGGTTAGGAGCTATAACAATTTCAGGCACGCATTTTGGAAATCAATATTCTGCTGGCACAGCGCCTAGTGAATTAACTATGTACTGTCTTTATCAAAATGGGGTGGAGGTAGTAAACTCTAGGAGAACAATTTATTCAGAGAACTCACTAGTGTCTCTCCAGGCAAAGATTACTACGCTAACCGCAGGGGAAGCTATTGAAGTGAGATGGAAAGTTTATGACGGCACAGCAGAGCTTAATAACAGAACCTTATCGTTGATTCGTTCTGGATATTAGTTATTTTGAATTTAAAGCTAATGAATTCAGTGTTTCTAAACAATTTGAATAGACTTTTACGCTAAAGTTGCTGATGGGTATATGTATTGGATATGTGTATAGCATTCAAAGCAATGACAACTTTCTTCACTAGAAAAATTGTAAATTACTAGATACTTATAAACATAAAGAAGAATGCAGTATCTTCTATATAGGTAGATTCGGTAAAGGAATAGTTATTGTTTAACGCTATATATAGTAGTAGATGAATTGTTTCTTTCTGCCAATACCATTTATAGTCCCTTGAGAGCTAGCCTCGAGGATTATTTACAGTTTTTTTACTAAGATAAATCCTCCTTTATTGTTGAGTGTTTGTTCTTTTGTTTATTTCAGTTAGTTGTTATTATTGTTATCATCAGTAATGGTTATCTCTACCAAGTTTTTCCTCTTCTTTTTTTCTAGTCTGCGAGTTCATTAAAAAATGAGTTAACCTCTTTTAAAAATCGAAACCTCCTATATAAATTCGCTAGGTAAAAGATTATTATGTTTGTCTATAATTTGAGATGCTTTGAATGTCTTAGTGTCAATGCATTATTGTTGGGATTTGATCGGTGCAATTGAAAGGGTTCTGGGCCATGTTATTCATTTACTTTGTTATCGAGATGCATATAAGTGACGTATTATAAGAAAGTTAATTGGTTAATTTCTGTATTAGTAAAGTGCAACCATCTTGGTCTTTTTTATTTTTCGCTTAGATTTTACGTTAACACAGATTACTTCTCATGTATTTTATTAATAATTTGCATATTTTATCGATTAAATACAAAAAAATCAGATAAAAGGTTATTTTTTAGTATATTTGCTTAACCAAAATATAAAAACCTACTTATGAGAATTATTCTAAAATGTGTTTTAAGACAGCTTGTCTTATTATCTTCAATAAGTATTTATGCTCAGGTTGGTATAGGGACAACTACACCTGATGTTTCTTCTATCCTGGATGTTTCTTCTGCTAGTAAAGGGCTTTTAATGCCACGATTAACCGTGTTAGAAAGAGATAAGATTTTACTCCCAGTGACAGGTTTAATGATTTTTAATACGTCATCAAATGATGTTCAATTAAATATAGGAACTCCTGCGGTACCAAGTTGGGTAGGTATCAAAAGGCCAACAAGGATTGATTCTGTTGCTTCAGGCGATTATATTAGCACCACATCCACTAGCGACGTGTTGGTACCAGGTATGACAGTGTCCCCTGAACCGGGTACTTACATTGTTTCATTTAGGGCTCAGGTGTCCAGTAATAATCAATTTAGTTCTGCCCAAGGTGTTATTGATATGAACAGGATATACCAAGACTTAACAGCTATGACGGGTGGTGTTCCCCACGGTCCTGTTTTTGGAGCTGGAGAGGTTTTGTCTCCAGGTGTCTATGACTTGACGGGAGCCGCATCGATTGCAGCAGGAACGCTTACATTGGATGGTGGTGGAGATCCAAATTCTGTATTTATTATAAGAAGTACTGGTGCATTTACTACGGCAACTACCACAAATGTAGTTTTGACTAATGGAGCAAGCTCTAATAATATATTTTGGATGTCTGAAGTCGCAATATCTGTTGATGCTGGCGCCATAATGAAAGGAGCTTTGGTTTCTCCTGCCGGAGCGATAGGATTGGGAGAGAATGCGAACCTTGAAGGAAGGATGCTTACAAAGGCAGGAGCATTAACTATTGTTGCTGGCTCAATTATTACAGCACCATCGGGTGCCTCTCCTATTGATTTAGGGGTTCTTTCTACATTTGCAATGTGGAGCTCTGAGGGTGCAGTTTCAGATGTTGCGACTTCTACGATCACTGGAGATGCGGGTACTGCAACAGGAGCGCTGATAATTATAGGTATGCATACCGGAGCACAATATCCTGCTGGTACAATAGCCCCTCCTTCTCCTACTATTATTGCAACTTACAGTATTTATCTAAATGGGGTGGAGGTCGTAAATTCTAGTAGAACATTTTGTTCAGAGAACTCATTAGTGTCTCTCCAGGCAAAGGTTACTACCCTAACCGCAGGGGAAGTTATTGAAGTCCGATGGAAAGTTGATACTGGAGATGCACTGCTTGACAACAGAATCTTATCCGTGATTCACCCTGGATATTAATTATTTTGAATTTAAAACTAATGAATTCATTCTTTCTAAATGATTTCAGTATGCCTTTACACTAAAGTTATTTATGAGTATATATTCCGTATGAGCATAGCATTCAAATAAATGACAGATTTCTTCGTTAGAAAAATTATAAATTACTTGGAACCTATAAATACAAAAAAGAGGTATTATCTTCTCGATAGATTGATCTCGTAGAAGGAAACGTTATTGTTAAACGCTATAAAATGATAGTAGATGACTTGTTTTTTGTCAATACTATGCGTACATATTAAATAGATAAAGTTTTTTTAAATTGAAATTTTGAAAATTATTTGAGTTTATATAGTTTTTGTTATTGTACTGTTTTTCAAATAGTTGCTGCTTTTAGAAATAAGAGTTTATTGGATTCAAACATTATTAATGTTCCTATGAATGGAATTAGTCCTTTTAATATTATTATTTAACGCGGGCCAACGGTTTTGACTAAGAAACTTAAGGGTTTTAGAACACATCTCTATGAGCCAAGAATCAAGATTTATTTGATTTTTTAAATTTTATTTTACTGTTTCATCCAGCCTGTTTTCTTAAGCTACATTCGGATGTTTTACTTTTCTCATCGATCTAATTAGTTCTTTGTTTTTACTGAATTGTTCTTTTTTCTATTTGGGTTAGTTGTTTTATGTTCTTAATTTTATCATCAGTAATGCTTGTTTCTGCCAAGTTTTTAATCTTCTTTTGCATTCTTGTCTGTGGGTTCATTAAAAAATAAATTCACCAGTTTTCAAACCCTAAATTCCCTATATAGCTTCGATTTGTATAATATTAATGTCATTATTTATAATTTTAGATATTTTGACTGCCTTAAACTCACTGTTTTTATTAGCTGGGATCCATTGGGTTCCATGGATGCAATGTAAGGGGTTATGGGCTATATTATTCCTTTATCGAGATACATAGATGTGATCTATTATAAAAAAGTTAATTGTTTAATTTTTGTATTAGTAAAGTGCAACCATCTTGGTCTTTTTTATTTTTCGCTTAGATTTTACTTTAACACACATTACTTCTCTTGTATTTTATTAATAATCGCACATTTAATCGATTAAATACAAAAAAATCGGATTAAATGTTATTTTTTAGTACATTTGCTAAACCAAAATATAAAAACCTACTTATGAGAACTATTCTAAAATGTGTTTTAATACAGCTTGTCTTGTTACTTTCAATAAGTCTATATGCTCAGGTTGGTATAGGGACAACAACACCTGACGCTTCTTCTGCGCTAGATGTTTATTCTACCACTAAAGGGCTTTTAATGCCACGATTAACCACGACAGAAAGAGATAATATCTCACTCCCAGCGACAGGTTTAATGATTTTTAATACGACATTAAATGATGGTCAATTAAATGTCGGAACTCCCTCGGTGCCAAGTTGGATAGGTATCAAAGGCGAAGATGTATCTTTAATTGATTCTGTTACTGCAGGTGATATTACTAGTACCACATCCACTAGTGACGTGTTGGTGCCAAGTATGACAGTGTCGCCTATACCGGGTACTTATCTCGTTTTATTTAATGCCCAGCACAGCAGTGTAGCCGGTAATCTACCATTTAATTCTGCCCAAGGTGTTATTGATACGGAAAATTTATACGCCGAATTGATGGCGTACCCAGGAGGAGTGCCTCACGGTTTGGCTTTTGGTTCAGGAGAGGTCTTACCACCGGGTGTCTATGATGTGGGTGGTGCACCATCAATTACTGGAACACTTACATTGGCAGGAGGAACAGCTACAGCAAATCCCGTGTTTATTATTAGAGGTTCTGGTGCATTTACTACGGGAGTAGGCACCATTGTATTATTGACAGGAAATGCAAAACCAGAAAATATATTCTGGGTGTCTGGCGGAGCCATGTCTACGGCTGCTAACACAACTATGAAAGGTACTATGCTAGGTGGTGGCCTTGGTGCAGGAGCGTTGTCATTGGGTACTGGTACGAACCTTGAAGGAAGGATGCTTACAAAGTTAGGAGCATTAAGCCTAGGGGCTAACGTTATTCTTTCCGTACCAACAGGTATTTCTATTGTTAATTTAGGAACCCTTTCCACATTTGCAATGTGGAGCTCAGCTGGTGCGGTTTCAGATGTTGTAAATTCTACGATTACTGGAGATGTGGGTACTGCCTTAGGAGCTCTGACAATTGCTGGGATGCATGCTGGGGTACAATATCCTGCTGGTACAACTTCAACTAGCATAATTACTACTGCTACCTATAGTGTTTATCAAAATGGGTCTGAGGTAGTTAATTCTAGTAGTACAATTAATTTAGAGAGCTCAGTGGTCTCTCTCGAGGCAATGGTTACTACTCTAACCTTAGGAGAAGCCATTGAAATACGATGGAAAGTTAATTTTGGTGAAGTGTTGCTTGACAATAGAATCTTATCCTTGATTCGTTCTGGTTATTAATTACTTTCAATTTAAAGCTTTAGATATATCGCCTTACATATCCATCATTTCTATACCTATACATTTGATTTAGTGCATATATATCAGGATGGGCCATTCGTGTTGGTAACGATACGCACTATGTTTTATATCCGTTGTTGATAACAGGGCTTCTGTAGTCTGTTCTTGGATAATCCGACATTCTTAAATTATCTTTTTGCAATTCGGTCAAAGCGTTTTTTGTAATCCATTTTGCTGATTTGTTCTCAAATTTTAATATATCGTGAGCTGTTTCTGTTGCTTTTCTATTAAGGTTAATATTCCGTTTTCCAATATTCCGTATTGACCAATTAACTGCTTTTTTAACGTATAATCTTTCATCATTTGCCTCACGCTTTATTATTGGAAAAAATTGTTCAAATAGTTCGTTTTCTGGCCTTTTATCTGCCATGCAATACGGAGCCATTATTGCAAATCCAGCTCTTTTTTCAAATTCAGGTTCTCTTTTAGTCCATTCCAATATTTTGTCAAGTGCAAATTTACTTTTGGAAAAAAGGCCCATACTGAACGTGTCACAGATTTCCCAATTCTCAAATGTTTTAACCTATTTTTCCATTAATGGTTCGGTTACTTCTTTTGGTTTGAACATTTTTCTAAACAAAAGTCGTCCCTCGTAAATTCCGCTGTCAAAAAGCTGTAAGGCAAGTTCATTGTCTGGTCCAATCTCTTTGGCTATCATTTTCAGTTCCTTGTGGTAAATTCCCAAAGAATTGTTTGATATTATTCCAAACTTTTTTTCTTTGAAAATGACCTTTTCAGCATCTTTTAGGTCATAAAGACATTCTATGATTTCGTTATATGTCAATTATTTTTTTGAGTTTATTTCGATGCCTTGCTTTAGGTAGTATTCAACAGCTTTTTTATTCAGTTCTTTTTGTGGTAGAACTCTTATGGCTTTTCCTTTACCTGTTAAAAGCCCTAAATTATTCACCATTTTTGCACCTTTTAAAAATCCGAAATCAATTCCTTAAGGCATTTTTCGCATATGACAAATTCCGCCTTTTTCATTTGAACAGGTCGTAATTCGTTCTTTTTTTTGTTTCAACTATTCCATCAAGGGATAGTAAAAATTCCCGTGAATTTAGAAATAGTTCTTTATGTTCAGATTCCAAATCTTTGTCGTATTGCATAATGTTTATTTATCTTGTTGTCCACGTGCTATGTTGTGCCTTTTATTACTCATATCCCGAAAATAAATCAGGTTATAGTAAGTTTTTTGTTACTGTTATCCTGTAAAGGTGTTTTTTTATTGCATTATACAAAGGGCTTCAAATCTAACGTTATCATACTAAATATAGACAGTCCTATGTGTTTTTGTTCATCGTACTCCTTTAGTTTCTTTTATACATTCTTATAACATAAATATTTTGAAGGGTTTAATGGTTTGTGATGAGTAAATAACTTAGTAAGTTAAATTTTAATATTTCCGAAAAAAAATAAAACGCATAAAAAAACCTCAAATAGAATTGCTTCCATTTGAGGTTTATAATTATGATTAAAAGAAATTAATCTTCTTTCTTGTCTTCTCTAGGTTTGCGATCATCATTACGATTATCACGTCCACGATTATCTCTACTTCCTCTGTTGTCACGTCCACCAGAACGTTTATCATCTCTTGGTGGTCTTGCAACATAACCTTCTGGTTTTGGCAAGATTGCTTTACGAGATACTTTTTCTTTACGAGTTCTTGGATCTTGTCCAAAATACTTCACATCAAAAACATCTCCCATATTCACAACGTCAGAAACATTTTCTGTACGTTCCCAAGCTAATTCACTTACGTGTAATAAGACTTCGTTTCCTGGAGCATCCATATATTCTACAACTGCACCAAAATCTAACATCTTAATAACTTTTACTTCGTAAACGCTACCAACTGTAGGTTTAAATAAGATCGAATCTATTTTTGCCATTACAGCATCAATACCTACGCGTCCAACACCTAAAATTTCAACAATACCTTCTTCAGTCACTGGATCTTCGTTAATAACGATAGTCGTCTCAGTTTCTTTTTGCATTTCTTGAATTACTTTTCCACCAGGTCCAATTAATGCTCCAATAAATTCGTTAGGAACACGTCTTGTTACCATTGTAGGAGCGTGATCTTTAACATCTGCATTTGGTGTAGCAATTGTATCTGTCAATTTCTCTAAGATATGTAAACGACCAGCACGAGCTTGTTTAAGCGCGTTAACTAAAATCTCGTATGATAATCCTTTTACTTTAATATCCATTTGGCAAGCTGTAATACCATCTGCAGTACCAGTCACTTTAAAATCCATATCTCCTAAATGATCTTCATCACCTAAAATATCAGATAATACAGCATACTTTCCAGAATCTGCATCAGAGATTAATCCCATTGCGATACCAGAAACTGGCTTTTTCATTTGCACTCCAGCATCCATTAAAGCCATAGTTCCTGCACATACAGTAGCCATAGAAGAAGAACCGTTAGATTCTAATACTTCAGATACGATACGTACTGTGTAAGGACAATCGTCAGGAATCATACCTTTTAAACCACGTTGTGCTAAATTACCATGTCCTACTTCTCTACGAGAGGTTCCACGAATTGGTCTAGCTTCACCTGTACAAAAAGGAGGGAAGTTATAATGTAAATAGAAATTCTCTTCACCTTCATAAGATGGCATATCTATTTTGTTTGCGTCTCTAGATGTTCCTAAAGTAACTGTTGCTAATGCTTGAGTTTCTCCACGCGTAAATATAGAAGAACCATGTGTTGATGGTAGGTAGTCTACCTCACACCAAATTGGTCTAATCTCATCTGTTTGACGGCCATCTAAACGTAACCCTTCATTTAGGGTTAAATCTCTAATGGCAGCTTTTTCAGCTTTACGGTAATAATCAGAAACTAAGCCACCGTAATCTGCCATTTCTTCTTCAGAAAATGACGCTTTAATATCTTCTTTTATTTCTTTAAATGCAGCACTTCTTTCATGTTTAGCAGATCCAGCTTTTGCAATAGCATACACTTTATCATAAGCCATATCATGAATTTTCTTGGCTAAATCTTCTTCTTGTCTGTCACCTTCATATTCACGAACCTCTTTCTTTCCAAATGCTTCTGCTAATCTTAATTGAGCAGCACACTGCACTTTAATAGCTTCATGAGCAAACTTAATAGCATCTGCCATTTCTTCTTCAGAAATCTCATCCATTTCACCTTCTACCATCATTACTGAATCTGCAGAAGCACCAATCATCATATCTAAATCAGATTCTAATAATTGAGCACGTGTTGGGTTGATTACAAATTCACCATTCACACGACCAACTCTAGCTTCAGAGATAGCGCACTCAAATGGGAAATCTGATAATTGAATAGCTGCCGAAGCTGCTAAACCAGCCATAGCATCTGGCATAACGTTTTCGTCATGAGACATTAACTGTATCATTACTTGAGTTTCTGCTGTGTAATCTTTTGGGAATAATGGACGTAAAACACGATCCACTAAACGCATAGTTAATACTTCACCATCACTTGGTCTTGCTTCTCTTTTGAAGAAACCACCAGGATAACGACCTGCAGCTGCAAATTTCTCTCTGTAATCTACCGTTAACGGTAAGAAACCAAGATCTTTTTGTTCGTAATTTGAAACTACGGTACATAACATCATACATTTTCCTGATGTGACAACAACAGAGCCATGTGCCTGTTTTGCTAGTTTTCCGGTTTCGATGGTGATTTCTCTACCATCTCCAAGGTCAATGACCTCTTTAAATACTTTTGGAATCATAAATTTTTTAATTCTTGTGCTGACATGCAAAGCATCATCAGTACTGTTAAACAATGGTCGTTGCGTTGTTGTAGTTGTTGTGTGACCAATGAAAAACCGTTAGTTCTGTCCCGATGATTCGAGAGTTTCAGAATCTAGCTTCTTCAACTTTGGTGTTTATACTCGTCCAAAACCGAGTTATATGATAATAAAAAACCACGCTAATAAGCGTGGTCTTTGTATTGAGATTATTTTCTTAATCCTAATTCTTTAACTATTGCACGATATCTTAAGACATCTTTTTTCGTTAAGTAATCGAGTAAGCTTCTTCTCTTACCTACTAACATTACTAACGAACGTTCGGTATTATAATCTTTACGATTCTTTTTTAAGTGAGCAGTTAAGTGCTCAATTCTTTGCGTAAAAATTGCGATTTGTCCTTCTGCAGAACCAGTATCGTTTTTTCCTTTACCGTGTTTTGCGAATAATTCTTCTTTCTCTTCTTTTGATAAATACATGCTAATATTGTTATAAATGATTTTTATGTACGTTGAAAGTTCTTCTTTCAGTTTGCAAATATAATAATTTTTAATGATTTGCAACTAATTGAAGAGGCTAGATTCTTTTTTTTACACTGCAATTAAACGTTTTCATATTATAAGAGTCTTAACATCATATTAACATTAAATAATTTATTATGAAAGCAATGACAAAATTAATGTTCGCCTTAGTGGTTTTAGGTTTGACATTTACAAGTTGTAGCAACAAAGATTCTGTTGCGCAAGAAGATCAAAATGAAGATATTTCGGAAGTAAGACTCTCTTCGGAAATTGATAAAGCAGCGAATGTCGTAGGTGACATTATCATTGATGCTTATGAGGGTCAAGAGCTAAGTGAGTCTGGTAGGCTTTCTGAAGCACAAGAACGAAATGGGTTGCCCGATTGTGTAACCATTACACTTTTAGTAGAACAAGGTTTTAGAGAAGTCACAATAGACTTTGGATCTGAAGGATGTGTAGTTAATGGACACTTGTTAAAAGGTCAGATTGTATTCTCTTACACAAGAGATCCAGAAGCACAACATGTTTTAATTACTTATGATTTGGTTGATTTTTTCTTTGATGCCAAAAATATCATTGGAAGCAAAACATTATTAAAAGAATTATCAAATGATAATGGTAATCCGCAGTTTACGCACACATTAGATATGACAGTTATTTGGCCTAATGGCGCGCAAGCGAGTAGAGAAGGCTTAAGAGTTAGAGAATGGGTTGAAGGTTTTGGTACCGGGATTTTTAGCGACAACGTATTTGAAATCATGGGCAATTGGTCAACGACCTTTGTTAATGGGAACACGCATTCTTATGAAGTGATAGAGCCATTGCGTCTTGAAGTGATTTGCGACTACTTTGTTAGTGGAAGCGTAAATGTACAGCGTACAAATTTTGGAGGAACGTTTGACTATGGTATTGGTGATTGTGATAATCAAGCAACATTTACTTTTAATAACGGAACTATGATTGAAGTGACTTTAAATTAATTTGTTTAGTTTTAGTCAATAAAAAAGCGAGCCATTTAGCTCGCTTTTTTATGCTCTCAAAGCTTGATTTGTAACCAAATCGATATACAAATTGACTTTATTTTTTAATTCTTTACGATGTGTGATAAAATCTAAGAATCCGTGTTCTAACAAGAACTCAGAGGTTTGAAACCCTTCTGGTAATTCTTTACCTGTAGTGTCCCTTACAATTCTAGGTCCAGCAAAACCAATTAATGCTTTAGGTTCACTAATATTAATATCTCCTAACATTGCAAATGATGCTGTTGTACCACCAGTTGTTGGATCTGTAGCTAAAGAAATATACGGGATTCCTGCCTCTGCAAGTTGCGCTAATCTAACAGAAGTTTTTGCGAGTTGCATTAAGGATAATGCAGCTTCCATCATACGTGCACCTCCAGATTTGGAGATCATCATAAACGGAATCTCATTGTCAAGTGAATATTTAGCTGCTCTAGCAATTTTCTCACCAACTACGCTTCCCATTGAACCACCAATAAAGGAAAAGTCCATACAGGCTATTACTATGTCTTTACCCTTGGATTTACCCACAGCTGAGCGAACAGCGTCTTTAAGGTTTGTTTTGTCTTGTGCTGCTTTTAAGCGATCTGTATATTTTTTAGTATCCTCAAAGTGTAAAGGGTCTTTAGAGGTTATACCAGCATCTAACTCTGTGAATTTATTGTCATCAAATAGAATCTCAAAGTATTCTTTACTTCCAATTCTTACGTGGTAACCATCTTCTGGACTGACGTAGAAATTTTTTTCAAGTTCTTCTGTATCTATTATTTTCCCTGTTGGAGATTTGTACCACAGCCCTTTAGGTGTGTCTTTCTTCTCTTCGGTAGAAGTAGTGATTCCTTTTTCTTTTCTTTTAAACCAAGACATAATTATAATTTTCGATATTAAATATACGACATTAGAAGTGTTCTAAATCGAAATGCGTTAAGGATTAAAGCGACATCCTTTTTTTTAAAGTTGGTTTTGTTTTAAAACCAACTTTAAAAAAAAGATATAGCGGAAAGCCTGACCACAAAATTAAACACAAAAAGTTTAATTTTGTGGTAACGCCCAAAAAAAGTTATAAAGTATTTACGTTATTAAGATCTTCAAACGCCTTTTTAAGTCTTTCTACAAAAGTAATTTCACCTTGACGTAACCAAGCACGAGGATCATAGTATTTTTTATTTGGAGAAGCTGGACCATCAGGTGAGCCAATTTGAGACTTTAAAAAATCACTCTTTTCTCCCATATAATCTCTAATACCGCTCATAAATGCGTATTGCATGTCTGTGTCGATATTCATTTTAATAACTCCGTAACCAATAGCTTCTTGGATTTCTTCTTCTGTAGAACCCGATCCACCATGAAAAACAAAATCAATATGGTTTTGTGGTAAGTTGTGTTTTTTAGATAAAAACTCTTGAGAATTTTTAAGAATTTTTGGTGTTAATTTTACGTTTCCTGGCTTATAAACACCATGTACGTTTCCAAAAGCGGCTGCAATGGTGAATTGATCACTAACTTTAATCAACTCTTCATAAGCATACGCCACCTCTTCTGGTTGCGTGTATAATTTAGATTCATCAACATCACTATTGTCTACACCATCTTCTTCGCCACCAGTGATTCCTAATTCTATTTCTAAAGTCATGCCCATCTTGCTCATACGTTCAAGGTATGTTTTGCAAATTGCGATGTTCTCTTCTATGGGCTCCTCAGAAAGGTCAATCATATGAGAACTGTAAAGTGATTTACCGGTTTCCTTAAAGTGCTGTTCACTGGCATCCAGTAAACCGTCAATCCAAGGCAGTAATTTTTTTGAACAATGGTCGGTATGTAAAATAACCGGGACACCATAAGCTTCTGCCATTAAGTGCACATGTTTTGCACCTGCAATAGAACCCGCAATTGCCGCTTTTTGATTTTCATTGCTTAATCCTTTTCCTGCATTAAATTGTGCTCCACCATTTGAAAATTGAATAATTACTGGTGCATTTAACGCTTTTGCAGTTTCTAAAACACCATTAATGGTATTAGACCCAATAACGTTAACTGCTGGTAAAGCAAATCCTTTTTCTTTTGCGAGATTAAAAATTGCTTGAACTTCTTTTCCTGTAGCAACTCCTGGTTTTATATTGTGACCCATGATTTTTTTAGTTGATTGTTAAGTTTCAAAAGTACGTAATTTTTGTATATATATGTAGATTTTTAGGACTTTAGTGGCTGTTATTCCAGCTAAAACGTTGTAGTTGGAAAAGAAATAAAATGGAAGACTATTTAAGTTAAAAAGGATAATTAACTCCTATATTATAAACAGCATTGGCAAAGTTGTAATCTTTAAACCAGCGATTGCCAAGTTCTCTAGAGGGATCATACGTTTTAAAACCAATATCACCTCTAAGCACGAAGAAACTAAAGTCATAACGAATTCCAAAACCAGAGCCTATAGCAATGTCTTTTAAAGAACTCAATCCATCAAAGGTTGCTTTATCATCATCTACATTATCAAATATATTCCAAATGTTTCCTGCATCTACAAATACAGCACCATTAAAACGTCCAAGGAGATTGAAACGTTGCTCTGCGCTTAAAGTAATTTTTAAATTGGCTTCATTAAACTCATTTGTAGATAATGAACTTCCTGGTCCTAAATTATAGGCGGTCCATGCTCTAATATCATTTGGTCCACCTGCAAAGAAACTTTTAGCAAATGGAATATTTTCTGAATTCCCATAAGGTATAGCGATCCCAAAATAACTACGCACAGCAAATTCGTTTTTTCGACCTAAATCCCAATGCTTGACATAGTCAACCTCTGCTTTAATAAATTGTGAGAATGGTACACCAAAAACCTCATATTTACCATCTGGATTTTTTTCAAGATTTAAAACATTTGATAGGTTAGAAAGTAGATTTCCTGCAAGTTCTAGTCGTAATCTTATGATAGAGAAATTTTTATCAAACAAATTTTCTCGTCCGTTTTTTACATAATTAAAACTTGATGAAAAAATAAGGTTGTTTTCTGTAAGACGGTCTTTACGTTGTTGGATGTTATTTACAGTTCTATAATCATCATCTACGGGAGTTAGAGATGTGTTGCCAGCAATAACATCGTCCATAAATTCATCTGCAGGGTCATAAGAGCTACCTTCGCTTGGAGGATCTCTTAGCTCTTCGCCGTTCTCAATTTCTCCAATATTTCGAGCTATGGTATTTAGACTTTCAAATGAGTTTTGATAGACTCCAAAATAATTACCAATATTTAGATTTTTTACAAACTGTACATTGAGTAAATCAAAATTATTAGTCACTTTTTTCGAAGGATGCCAATTGTAATTTAAGGTTCCTATAAGCGCTTGTTTATCAAGCCCAATGTTGCGTTGGCTGGTGGCGCTTAAATTAATTCTTGTGCTCGGTGACATGTACTTAGGAACAATTTTCTCCGTTTTAAAAGGTAGAAAAAACCTTGGAATGCTCAATCGGATATTTCCACCAATTTCATTAATATCAAAGAACTGATCTTTACTATTTGAGGCATCTTTTGATGATCCGATAGAACCAAGCCCAGAAATTTCTAAAGTTTCTGCACCTCTAAAAATGTTTCTAATTAATAAACCAGCATTAAACGCAAACCCTACGGTTTGAATATTACTTTGTGAGACTTCAAAACTACTTGTAAGCTCAAATTTTTTCTTCGGAATAAGATAGACGTTGGCAGTTAATGTCGAGTCTTGCTCGTTTGGGATATAGTCAATTCGTGGGTATCTAAATGCTTGTAACTCGCTTAAATAACGATAGGTTCTTGTTCTGTCAATATCCCTGAAAACATCTCCTTTTGTTATAAATATGGCATCAGTAATGGCTTTAGGTCTGAATTTTAATTTGTTATAGCTGTATAAGTTGAAATTTTTGAAGTTTACAGAATCTGTTATTGTAGAATTTCGGTATTCGTTTTTATAATCTGTATAAATATTAACAGCCTTTATTTTATATATTTTAAAAGGTACACGCGCTACAGAGTCTTCATTTCTAATGGCTCTATTAGCAATAATTAAATCGGTATTGATTCTTTTGTTAGTGTCAACAGCATCAATATCAAAAGTAATATAGTCTTGACCAAAATAATAGAATCCAGAATTTCTAAGTTGCGTTGTTAGTCTGTCACGTTCGTTAGCATAATTTACTTCATCATACTGTTGTCCTTTGGCAATTAAAGATCCTTTTTTTAATTTTGAAATGTACAGAGAATCTATGGCAGGTGTTTTAATGCTTGATCTCATCGAATCTAAAATAAAAGGCTTTCCTGTTTTTACATTGTAGGTGACTCTTGCTTTTTGAGCGCTATCTTTTTCGGTATTAAAAGAGGTTTCTACATCAAACCATCCTTTACTGAAATAATATTTTTTGAGTGCTAACGCAGTTTTTTCTGCTCTCTTCTCATTGTAAATTGTAGGAGCTTCTCCAATTTTTTTAAGCCAGTTGTTTAAGTTTTTTCTAGATTGAAGTTCTTTATGAAATTGTTTTTCTGAAAGTAATTTTGTCTTCCAAGCCACTTTTTTAGGATTATCTAATACGTTAGCTTTTAAAATGGAATCTATATTTGGTCTTGCCAAATTATAGATATGAATACGCAACGGGATCCCTAAAAGTCTGCCATTAGGTTTTTGATATTGAAGGTTCTCAATAGTCTCATTAGACGTCGTTTTATCATTTACTAAAACCGTATTATTAACCAATACATGCTCATCTTTTTTAACACGCTTCATGACATCGCACGAGAATATCGTGCATATCAAACTAAAGAGTAATAGTCTTAAACTGTTATATTTCAAAAGAGAGAATGTTTGCATTTAAAATCAATTCAAATTTACAGTTTAAATACTATTTACCAATTGAATTGAATGTAATAAATCTATGACGTCTTCAATTAATTTTTGGTATGTTATTTTCTAAAGCTATCAGGATAACAAATAATAGGCCAAAAAAGTATTACTTTGTGTTTTCGTTAAAACCACAAAAATTATAAGCTATTTTATGTTAACCAAAAGCCACATAAAGTTAATTACGAGTTTGAACCAGAAAAAGTTTAGACAACAACAACAACTATTCGTGGTAGAGGGAATAAAAGGTGTTAAGGAGTTTTTGAATTCAGATTTTGAGCTGTACTTATTATTTTCTTCGGAAGCTATTTTTGATACTGAAACATTACTTGTTTCTGAAAAAGAACTTCAACAGATTAGTGGTCTAAAATCTCCCAATACAGCAGTTGCTATTTTTAATATTCCGAAGAAAAGAAAGTTGGATACCAACGGATTAATTGTAGCACTTGATAATGTTCGTGATCCTGGAAATTTAGGAACCATCATAAGACTTTGTGATTGGTTTGGGATTAAAAGTTTAGTGTGCAGCACTGCAACCGTAGATTGTTATAATTCTAAAGTGATACAAGCAACTATGGGATCATTGACACGAGTTGATATTCAATATATCGATTTAGAAGCTTTCATTACAGATTATAAGTATGACGTCTTTGGGACATTTATGGATGGTGATAAAATATATTCTCAAAAATTACCAGATGAAGGGCTTATTATAATGGGGAATGAAGCAAACGGAATTTCAAAATCTATTGAAAAATTAGTCACCAAAAGATTAAGTATTCCAAGATTTGGCGATTTAAAAGTGACCGAAAGTTTAAATGTAGCAACAGCGACCTCTATTGTGCTGAGTGAGTTTAAAAGGAATTAGTGGTCAGTAATCAATATTTAGTAGAGAGAAATATTACGTTTAATCACTGTTCTTGGGATGTGATGAGATCAGTTTTTTATTTGAAAGTTATTTTTACAGTGGAGTACGTACTGCAAGCAGAAGACTGATTGCTGAATACTTTCTCCCTCTACTGAAACGTGAAATTCAAGAAGACACCACGAGTTTTCATAGTCGTAACATTCCCTGTCCACGGGCTATTTGGATCTACATCTCTAACCAATTCATCATTAAGCGCAAAAACACCACGAATTGAAGGTGTAAATTTGAAATACTGATTGTAGAAATCGATACCAAAACCTAATTCATAAAATAATACATTTTTCTTCGTTCTAAATTGTCCAGATGCATTATCATCTGGATTCTCTTCATTACTTGATAAGTTTAAAGCAGCAGAAAATCCACCAATAATAAAAGGTTTAATGTTATTAAATCGTTTGGTAGATACTTTTAATAGTAACGGAAAATGAACATAAGTCGATTTTATCTCACGCATTAAATCAGAACTTGTAGTTTCTAAGCCAGTAAAATAAACAGGATCATATTGTAGATTTCTAGTCGTAATAAATAAACCAGGTTCAAAACGTAAATCGAGATAGTCGTTAAGTCTAAGGTTAGAAACTAGACCTACACTAAATCCCATACTATTGTCTACTAAAATGTCAGGTTGGTCTTGTTCGTATGTAAATTGATAATCATAGCTATTAAGTCCAAGGTAAAAACCCCAAGACACTCTTTGCTTATCAAAATTTTCAATATTTTTTATTTTCTCCCTACTAAAAAGTTGCGCAGACACCGTTTGCGAGGCAATTATTAAAATTAAAACTATAAGTATTCTCTTCATAAATTACGATAATGACGTGGAAAAACGTTACGCTTTAGATGCTGTGTAAATTGTAGCGACGCCTAAAGTTTGTGGTTTGTCTTGCACGTTAATAAACCCAATTTTACGTAAAATATTGTTTAAAACCTCACCATAAGGAAAAACAGATGCAGATTCTTGCAAATAGGAGTACGCAGATTGGTCTTTAGAGAAGACTTTCCCAATAGCAGACATTACATATTTTGTGTAGAATCTATAACCTTGTTTAAAAGGCGTTTTTGTGGGTACAGAGGTCTCAAGAATCACAAAAGTCCCGTTTGGTTTTAAGACTCTAAGAATTTCGACTAGTCCTTTTTCTAGTGTTTCAAAGTTTCTAACACCAAAAGCTACAGTTATAGCGTCAAAGCTATTATCTTCAAATGCTAAATCTTCAGAATCTCCAACAACCATATGTATTAGGTTATCTAATTTTTTGTTTTTTATCTTTTTTCGGCCTACTTCCAGCATACCGTTGCTAATATCTAAACCAATAATTTCTTTGGCGTTAGTTTTAGCTAAGCTAATGGCCAAATCACCTGTTCCTGTTGCGATATCTAAAATACGTTCAGGATTAGTTTTTGAAACAATATCAACCACTTTGTTTCGCCATTTGATATCAATTCCAAAAGAAATCACACGATTTAAACCATCGTATTCTTTCGAGATATTATCAAACATTTGAGTGACTTGTTGCTTCTTATTCAAATCACTATCCTTGTATGGAGTTACTTTTGAGGACATTTCTTTTTTTTGCAAATATACTCAAATCTAATAGTATAGAATAATTTGTGAGTCTTAATTGTAACCGCTCTCGTGAGAGAATAATGTAGTATATTTGTATGTTTTTTGAATAAAAATTTTTATGAAAATAATTATTGCAGGTGCAGGTGAGGTAGGGTTTCATTTAGCTAAGCTATTGTCATATGAGTCTCAAGAGATTACATTAATTGATACAGATAAAAATAGTTTAGCCTATGCAGGTGATCACTTAGATATTAGAGTTATTAAAGGTGATGTGACCTCAATTTCTATTTTAAGGGAAGCGAGAATTAATACTGCTGCCTTATTTATCGCAGTGACGTCTTCAGAAACCACTAATATTACAGCTTGTGTACTTGCCAAACAATTAGGAGCTAAACAGACCATTGCTAGAATATCAAATTCAGAATTTTTAGATGAAGCGGATGATGTTGGGTTTGCTAAATTTGGTATTGATGAATTAATCTCACCAGAAATTTTAGCAGCTTCAGAAATTGAATTACTGCTTAATCAATATGGTTTTAATGATACTTACGAGTTTGAAGAAGGTAAATTAACGATGTTAAGTTTACGTTTGTCAAGAACTGCAAGTTTTGTAGGTAAAACAGTTAGAGAAGCAGCAGAGGTGTTTCCAGAATTACACTTTGTGCCTATTGCCATACAACGTTTTGGTACACAATATACCATTATACCAAGAGGAGATACGGAGTTTAAAGAAGGTGATAAAGTTGTGTTTATGACCTCCAAAGGTGGTGATGAAGAATTGTTTCAACTCTCAGGAAAAGTAAAAGCTGAGCTTAAAAATATTATGATTTTAGGCGGTAGTAAAATAGGATATAAAACAGCTAAAGATCTTTGTGAAAGTAAATTTAAAGTCAAGCTTATAGAAAAGGATGGTGAGGTGGCTTTTGAGTGTGCAGATGATTTGCCTAACGCTTTAGTGATAAATGGTGATGGACGTAATGTAGAACTTTTAGATGAAGAAAACATTTCAGATATGGATGCTTTTATTTCAGTAACAGGAAATTCTGAAACCAACATCATGTCTTGCCTTGTAGCAAAGTCTAAAGGCGTTAAAAAAACGATCGCGTTGGTTGAAAACATGGATTATTACCAATTATCGCAATCCATAGGTATTGATACTTTAATCAATAAAAAACTATTAGCAGCAAATAACATATTTAGATATATAAGACGAGGAGAGGTAGTGGCGATGACCAAATTAACGAATATGAATGCTGAGTTATTAGAGTTTCAAGTTAATTCGCAATCTAAAATCACCAAAAAGAAGATTAAAGATTTAGATTTTCCGCGTTCGGCAATTATTGGAGGTGTTATTAGGGATGACATAGGACTTATTCCGTTAGGAGATTTCCAAATCCAAATGGGAGACAAAGTCGTAGTATGTTGTTTGCCTAGATCTATAACTCAGGTAGAACGCTTCTTTTTCTAATATCAAAACATGAAATATTTATTTTATATTTTAAATTATCAAAACGATTATTCTTTAAATGCTTTAGGTGAGCATTCTAAAAGATAAAATAGACACATGACACATTCTAAGCAGATTTTAAAGTATAATTGCCTATTTTTTTTGAATGTCCCATGTGACCATAGAAAAAAAATATAAACATCACACATGAAACTGAACTATAAAATCATTTTTCATTTCTTCGGCTTGTTATGTCTTTTCAATGGTGGTTTTATGCTATTGTCAACACTTATAAGTCTTATTTATAAAGACGGAGTCACTCTAGAGTTACTAAGTGCAGGACTCCTAGTTTTGGTTTTGGGTGGCGTTTTGATGTTTTTTACAAAAGAACACAAGAAGGAACTTAAAAAAAGAGATGGTTATATTGTAGTTGCTTTTGGTTGGATTGTTATGGCTTTAAGTGGTACACTTCCCTATGTAATTACAGGAGCAATACCAGATTTTACAAATGCGTTTTTTGAGACGATGTCTGGTTATACCACAACAGGAGCTAGTATTTTAAATGATATTGAATCCATCCCTAAGGGTGTTTTGTTTTGGCGTAGTATGACGCATTGGATTGGAGGTATGGGAATTATCGTTCTCGCTATTGCTATATTACCATTGTTGGGTATTGGAGGGATGCAACTCTTTGCTGCAGAAGCTCCAGGTCCTAATGCAGATAAATTACATCCTAGAATAACAGATACAGCAAAACGTCTTTGGCTTATCTATTTTGGCTATACAGCTGCCGAAACTATTTTACTGCAAGTCGCAGGAATGACCTTTTTTGACGCCATCAATCATTCACTCTGTACATTGTCAACTGGTGGGTTTTCAACTAAAAATGCAAGTGTCGCATACTGGAATGGACAACCTGTAATCCAATACATTATTATGGTATTTATGTTTTTAGCAGGAACAAACTTCGTTTTAAGTTACTTTGCTTTTAAAGGTAAAATACAAAAAGCAATCTTTGATGAAGAGTTTAAATTGTACTTTAAGTTTATAGCCCTTTTTACAATTATTGCAGCGCTCATCATCTATTTTAGAGCCGATTTCTCTATATCATCCGTTGACCATCCTATGGTTTTTGGAAAAGCCGAAGCGTCTTTTAGACACGCTTTATTTCAGGTCATAGCAATTGTCACGACTACTGGTTTTGTTACTGCAGATTATACCTTGTGGACACCGTTTTTGGTAGTCTTCTTTTTTGGATTGATGTTTTTAGGAGGTTCTGCAGGAAGTACCTCTGGTGGTGTAAAAGTCGTAAGGCATATGATTATGATAAAAAACAGTTTTTTAGAGTTTAAACGTGCCTTGCATCCTAATGCTATTCTTCCTGTGCGTTATAATAAAAAAGCAGTTTCGGGAGATATCGTATTTAATATTCTAGGCTTTTTTATACTCTATATGTTGGCCTTTATTGTTGGTGCTTTAGTGTTTTCTATGATGCAAATAGATTTTGAATCTGCAGTTGGCTTATCAGCTTCAAGTTTAGGGAATGTTGGACCTGCCTTGGGTAATTATGGTCCTGTAAATAATTATGCTGAGTTGCCAGCTTTAGGGAAATGGTGGGCTTCATTTTTAATGCTAATTGGTCGTCTAGAATTGTTTACGGTATTGATATTATTGACACCTTTTTTCTGGCGAAACAGATAAGGATACTACTTGAATCAATTAGTGACGTCTATAAATCGTGTATTTAAAATCGAAATTATCGCCTATTCTAATTCCAAATAATTCAACTTTTTTAGATGAGATTATATATTTCAACTCGTAAATTTTGATTTTTTTTAAAATATTTTTTCTTCGGAAATATTAATACCCATAGGTATTTCCAAGGTTTTTTATTGGTTTTTAGGGTGTTATAAATAAAATATATTGTAACATTTTGTTGGAATGCACGTCTTATAAGTGTAATCAATTAAATCAAATAATCATGGAATTAGTAATAACATCACAACAATTAGAGCCTTTACCCATACTTAGATTAGAAACCGAATTTGTGAGACCAGAAGGGTTATTAAATTCAAATTACCAGTCTGTTGTAAACTATAATTTGCATCACACAACTTCAACATCAATCTTTGGTATCAAGCAACGCTTAAAAGGCAGACGCTATCAATTGACTTCAAATATCGATACACTTTTAAAACTGTCTGTTTTTGCAACAGTGTTAGCTTTTATTATCTAAGCGACACTATAAGACCTTTTTAACTGGTACAATTGAGTTCTCACTCAAAACTATCTTTTACATTTTTATTCAACACGTTTTCGGCATATTTAATTATCTCGAGAGGTTTGACATACTTCAATTTTAGTGGTTGGACTTCTTCTGATACAATTTCAGAATAAAAAAAAGATATTATGAGCTCAATAGAAACAATGAATTCTGTTATAAATAATAACAGAAAGCTATTAAAAGATGGAAAACGTAAGCCATTTACTAAAATGAATTGAGGTTCTGGAAAAAAGCAAGGTTATAAAAAATACGTCATGCCTAAAGTGTCACCACATGTTTTAAGACGTGTTAGGATAAAGACTAGAAGAGGGAATAGACGTTTGCTTATTAAGAAAATAATCATAGGGACAATTGCTGGGTCAATTGTTTTGTATAGGTTTTATAGAATCCAGTATGGATGAACATATAATTAAATATGCGTGTTTTTAAATTGAGAAGGTGTTATGTTTTGAGATTGCTTAAAAGCATTATTAAAAGCAGATTTTGAATTAAAACCAGACATTTTAGCAATAGCCTCGATTGTATATTGCTCATAAGCTTCATCTTTTAGTAATCCTTTTGACTCTTCTATTCTATATGAATTAATAAAGGTGACGAAATTTTGATTAAAGTCATTATTGATAACCATAGATACATATTTACTATTAGAATTAATGTGTTTAGATAGTGTATGTATAGTTAAATTAGTATCTAGATATGGCTTATGGTTAATTAAATACTCAATAAGTGAGTCTTTTATTAATTTTCGTTTGTCATCGTCAAATAAAACACTTGAACTTGAATCTTTAAGAACTAATACACTTTCACTAAAATCTTGTTTAAAATATATTTTATCCTGCTTAATGGCTTTATAGCCAATAAACATAAAATAAAGTGTTAAGAATATAGTTGAAGGAATCATTAAATTTAAAGACAGAGTATTACTGCCAATCAAAATATACATAAGCACAATAAAAATTATATAACCTAATATAAAATGACGCATCCATTTAATTCCCATGTCATAACTATTTGAATACGTTTGGTTTAAGTTTCCATTGTGAAGCTTATATATTTTAATTGTTTTATAAATATAAAAGACATTCATTATTGGGAAAATAAAAAGCAACGCAATAAAGTTTGAATAATTCATTACATCTTCACTAACTCTATAATGAAATGATTCATCACTTTTAGAGCTTAAATAAATAAAGCTAAATGTGTTAATTATTAATAATAGAATAGGCAAGTAATAATGTCTTATTAAATTATCATCTTTTCCTTTAATTTCTATTAAATCTGAAAGCGAAAAAACATAAATAAATATAGTAGGCGGAATAGAAATTGCAGCTACATAAAATAACAAAGAAAAAATATTAGTTATAGAATTATCTTCAATGCTACTATGAGATAGTAATAAAAAAGTTATTAAAATAATAGTGAAACACAAGAAGTAAAAAGCTAATATTTTTTTTGCTTTGTCTTGCTTGCTAATTAGCAAAAGCTTAATCAAAAAAAAGATTGCTAAAACAATAGGGAAAACTAGTATGTATTCCATATACTATAATTAGTTTTTATTGGGCTTTTGTTTTTTATACAAACATTTGTTTTAATTCCTAGAATCGATACATGGGAAAAACAAAAATCCTATTTATTCTTAGCTAAATTAATATATTCGAGCTCTTAAAAAGAAACTAGATGGAATATAATAAAAACTATTGTTTTATTACACTAATACTAGTGTTGATTTCAAATTTTGCTTTTGCACAAGTGGGTATTGGTACTATAAATCCTGACGCAACTCTGCATGTAGTTGGTACCACCGTTTTACCAAGTGGTGGTGGTACAGTAACTTTATATTCTAATGATTTTACTAGTGGAGGAGTTCTATATAACACTGGAGCTGGGAATACTTGTTCTACAGCACCAAATATTTGGAATATTGATACAACAGAACCATTAGGTGTTGATTGTTTAGATTGTACTGGGAATTTTGCCATGATTGAATATTCTTCTAGTTGTGCTCAAAATCAGACTCTTATTGAAGGTAGCTTTACACCTATAACCACAACGGTTAATATAAGTTTTGATTATGGTTACGATGATGGTGGTGCTTCAGATGATTTTATAGTTACATTGTATAATGAGAGTACTGCTAGTGTTGCTGCTACTTTACTGTCTTTAACAGTAGATGCTGATAATGCGACATATTCTGGTTCTCATACTGTCTTAGCTGGCCAAAATTATTCTTTACGTTTTCAATATATTGGTGATGATGATTGGGGAGCTGCTGTTGACAATATTTTAATCGAAGAAACAACAACTAGCACTGGAACTGGCTCGTATGCGTTTAGATTAGAAGATGGGCAACAACAAGATGGTTATGTTATGACAAGTGATGCTAATGGTTATGCAACATGGAAAGTTGCTTCTGGTGGAAGTGGAGGAGGAGACCAAACATTAAGTATAACAGGAAACGATTTAACAATTTCTGGACCCGGAGGTAATACAGTTACTTTGCCAACAGGTAGCGGTGGAACATACACATTTGACAATGGTTTGACTGAAGCTTCAAGTACAGTAAAATTGGGTGGAACATTAATTGAAGATACTTCTATTGATTTGGACGACAATGATTTTACAATTAGCACAACAGATACCTCTATAATACAGGGGAATTTTGTTATTTCTGGTGGAAATAGACAACTTTTTAGTTCAGATATAAGAGGTAATTACGCTGTTTTTGGTACAAGTACTTTCTTTTCGTCTACTGCTGGTAGTGCTATTGATGGATTTTATGATGGCGCTTCATTTGACGATTCAGGATCAAACACATTTACAGCAGATGTTTTAGTGGGATATTATAGAGGTGAAGAAGGTGGTTCGGCTTTAAAAGCAGGATCTATCGAGTATATAGTTGATGGGTTAGACGAATTATTAGTAAGAGCGAGTTCACTTAATCCATTTATTGATAACTCGTATTCATTAGGCTATTTTGGTAAACGTTGGAGTGATGTTTATGCGGTAAATGGAACTATAAACACTTCAGACATAAGAAAGAAAAAAAATATAGAACCTTTAGATTATGGTTTAAAAGAAATTTTAAAATTAAAGCCTATAACCTTTAAATGGAAGGAAAATAAAAAAGGAAATACAATTATTTCAGAAAATCTACAGGAAACAAAAATTGGATTTTCTGCTCAGCAGTTATTAGAAGTTATACCTGAAGTAGTAAAAACGCATGGCTGGAAACCTATTGATGAAAAAGGGAATTATAAAAGAGTTAAAAGCGATGTTTTAGGTGTTTATTATAGTGATATTATTCCAGTAACAGTAAAAGCAATTCAAGAACAACAAAAACAAATTGGTACTTTAAAAGCAGCTGTAGATGAGCTTAAAGAACAAAATAGATTACTCAAACAGTTAATTGAAAGTAGGAATTAAAAAAACATAAGATTAATAGCATTTCTTATTTAGTTTAGAGCCTGAGATTTATTTTAGGCTCTTTTTATTTGTAACAATTTTGTTTTATAAATTAAAATTTATTTTTAAATAAGACCATGCCACTAGGAGAATCAATGATAAGCTCATTAAAGAGCAATAAGAATATTAAGCTTGATAAGTCTAAGAGATTTAGAAAGACGCTAGGTGGTTATGGTAAAAATAGAAAACCAGTTTATGATTTCCCTGAGGCTAATCCAGAATTATTAGAGCAAATAAGGTTGAAAGTAAAAAAGGATTATAAAAGAAAACAGATTATATTCTCTGTGTTTTTTGTAATCATTTTTATTATAAGTGTTTATGCTATATTTTACTTAAATATAATTTAGCTTACAGCTTCCTTAATTCGCTTAATCGCTTCAATAATTTGCTCTTGTGATGCTGCATAAGAAATTCTAATACAGTCTGGGCTTCCAAAAGCAATACCAGTTACTGTCGCAACGTTTGCGTATTCTAATAAGAATAACGAGAAGTCTGTCGCATTTTCAATTTTTTGTCCTTTTAAGACTTTTCCGAAGAAAAAAGAAATATCGGGAAACACATAAAATGCACCTTCAGGAACATTAGTTTTAAATCCCTCAATAGCGTCTAGTAAACCAAGAATTAATTCTCGTCTTACTTTAAATTCGTCAACCATGAATTGTACACGGGTTGGCGATTCTGTTAAAGCAGTAATCACCGCACGTTGTGCTATACAGTTTGCTCCACTTGTAATTTGACCCTGCATCTTTGTACAGGCTCTTGCGATAGCCTCTGGAGCACCTATGTAACCAATTCTCCAACCGGTCATGGCAAATGCTTTTGAAACACCATTTACAGTGATTGTTCTATCAAACATATCATCAAATTCAGCCATACTTGTATGACTACCAATAAAATTGATATGCTCATAAATCTCATCTGAAATAACGATGATATTAGGATGATTTTGAAGTACGTCTGCTAATGCTCTCAACTCCTCTTTACTGTAAACAGAACCGCTTGGATTACAAGGGGAACTATACCAAATCATTTTGGTTTTTGGCGTAATAGCAGCTTCTAATTGTTGAGGTGTGAGTTTAAAATCATTCTCAATAGACGTTTCTACTTCTACAGGAATACCTTCATTAAGTTTTACAAGATCACTATAACTCACCCAATAAGGACAAGGTAAAATCACTTCATCACCTTTATTAAGCAAAACCGAAGCAATATTCGCCAACGATTGTTTGGCTCCAGTAGACACCACAATTTGAGCGTGTTTATAATTGAGATGATTGTCTCTTTTGAATTTAGTGATGATCGCGTCTTTCAATTCGACATAGCCATCAACAGGTGTGTAAGAACTGTAGTTGTCATTTATAGCTTGAATAGCTGCATCTTTAATGAAATCGGGTGTATTGAAGTCTGGCTCACCCAAACTTAAACCGATAATATCTTTTCCTGCTGCCTTTAACTCTCTAGCTTTAGCTGCCATAGCTAAAGTTGCAGATGTAGACATATTTAATACTCTTTCTGAAAGTAGGCCCATTGTGGTTCGTTGTTTTTTAAACTGCAAATTGTATTAAGCCATGCTTGGTTTTTTGCCTAACTCTTTTAATTGCTGATAATGCTCAGAAATTGCTGTCCAAATAGAATTATATTCATTGTAAGGTAAACTAAATTCATGAGCAGTTTCTCGTACTATTTTGGCTATGTGCTTATAATGCACATGGCTAATATTTGAGAACAAATGATGTTCAACTTGCCTATTTAAGCCGCCTGTGTAAAACTCTACTACCCAACTTTTAGGAGAGAAATTAGAAGTCGTAAATAATTGGTGAATAGCCCAAGTATTTTTCATATTTCCATTTTCGTCCGGTAAAGGCATCGCAGTATTTGGCATTACATGCGCTAATTGAAAAGTGATACTTAGAATAATGCCGGCTGTATAATGCATAATTATAAAACCAATTAAAACTTGCCACCAAGCGTAACCCAAAACTAGAGGTAATACCACCCAAATCGTGTAATACAAAATCTTACCGATAATTAATTTCGTCCATTGTGTAGCAGGATTAGGGAAATCACCATAAGATAATTTTCTTTTAAGGTATTGGTACGTTTGTTTGAAATCTGTCGTAATGGCCCAGTTTACAGTTAATAAACCATAGAGTAAAAAAGCATAATATTTCTGATATTGGTGAATTTTTAGCCATTGAGAATGTTTAGAAAAACGAATTATTCTCCCGGCATCAATGTCTTCATCATGCCCTTCAATATTGGTATACGTATGATGTAATACATTGTGTTGCACTTTCCAGTTATAATCATTACCAGCTAATATATGAATGCTGCTTCCCATGAGTTTATTAACCCATTTTTTACTAGAAAAAGAACCGTGATTTGCATCGTGCATGACGTTCATTCCTACACCTGCCATGCCGATACCAATAACCATCATGCATATGATCTGTAGCCATGTTGGTACATCAACGGTCAGCAGCAATACTAATGGCCCTAGTAATAATGTGAACATTATCATGGCTTTTATGTACAGCTTCCAGTTTCCTGTTTTTTTAATATTATTGTCTTTAAAGTAACCGTTGACGCGCTTATTGAGCGTTCTAAAGAACTTAGCAGAATCTGTTCTTGAGAAAGATAAAGTTTGTTTTGTCATGCTATTAATGTTTTCAGTGTAACGTGATAAATCGCGTTTTCTTATACAGCAAAGATAAATAATAAATGCTGTTCTATTGATAATAAAATCTTAAAAATATCCACATAAAAATACATACTTTTGTCGAAACCTTATTAAATGAAGCTTATACAACAATATTTTCCTGATTTAACTGAAGATCAAATCCTTCAGTTTGAAAAATTAGAAGACCTTTATAAAGACTGGAATTTAAAAATCAATGTGGTTTCTCGAAAAGATATCGATGAGTTGTATTTACGACACGTTTTACATTCTTTAGGTATTGCTAAAGTAATTCGGTTTAAACCAAATTCTAAAATATTGGATGTTGGCACAGGTGGTGGTTTTCCAGGAATACCCTTAGCTATTTTATATCCAGAATGTCAGTTTCATTTGGTTGATAGTATCGCTAAAAAAATAAAAGTAGTTAATGACGTCGTTGAAGGCCTTGGTTTAACCAATGTAAAGACAACCCATAGTAGAGTAGAGGAGATAAATGGGCAGTTTGACTTTATAGTAAGTAGAGCTGTGGCTGCTATGCCAACTTTTGTGCATTGGGTAAAAGGTAAAATTGCTAAGAGCCAAAAACACGAGCTTAAAAACGGAATTCTATATCTTAAAGGTGGTGATCTTACTGAAGAATTGCGGCCTTACACAACTGCAACCATCCATAACCTAGAAGATTATTTTAAAGAAGAATTCTTTGAGACCAAAAAATTGGTGCACCTACCGTTAAAATGGCGTGGATAAATAATGTCTTTCGGAAAAAGGATTAGAAATTATTGTTCGGAACTCAGTCTTAATATGTATCGCAGCCAAAAATAAAATTGAATAGTATTATCAACGACCTATTCAATTGGCGCAAATTGTAAACAAAACGAGACTCATAGTAATATGAGTCTCGTTTTGTGTTATAAGATGATTCGTTTTATTAGTGTACTAAAAAGCAGTTGATAGGTTTAAGGATAGCCCTGTGTTTTCTGGTACAAATCTACAAACACCTCCAACACAAAATAAGCCACCACGTTGTCTTCCGTAATTAAGGGCTACTCGCGTTGCGCCTTTTGTATAGCTTCCTCCAAAATTATAGTAATGATTTTGATTTTCTTCAATGTCATTACCATAATTATAAATATCGGCTAGGTAAAAAGCGATGTTCCGATTCACAACATACTCCACTGTAAGTCCAGCCCAGTTTTTTAAATCTGCATCAGCAGATAGATGTTGTGCTTCAATCCGTATTGAACGTCCATTGCTAAATTTTCTAGTCGCTTCAGCAACGATAACATTAGAAGTTATTGCTTCGTCATTAGGGATATACGACCCTTCAACCGCTAGGTTTTTATTTATTTTTAAGTTTTGGTAAAATAAAACGGTACTCCAATCTTTAGACCACTTTTTCTTAATTTCGAAATTTATGTCTTTGTAAAGTTTTTCTCCAAATTTAAACATCTCACTGGTATATGCCGAATTTTCTTGGTCAAATGTCGCGTCTAAAAGCGACCAATAAGACATGTTAGCAGATATTTTTGTGCCATACTTTCCACCAATAGGTGATCCTTTTTTAAATGAATAATAGATATCGACTTGTCCACCAATTTCTCCTGCTTGTCCTCCAAAATTTTGAATAAAAAGAGCAGATTGTGCTTGGTATAGATAAATATTAGACAACGAGTAATCTTGTTGTTTTGTTAATGCTGGTGTAAAATTAATACTTCCCATTCCAAAAGGATTGTTACCTGGTTTTAAGAGCTCTCTATCAGAGAAAAAAGTCATGTTCTCTATCCGCCTAAAAGTGCTTGAAACTCCAAAGCCTTTAACAGTATATCCTGCAGTAAATAATAAGGCGCTACCATCAAAGTATTTGCCTTCAATAATACTTGGTTGTCCAAGAGATGCAGAAGTATATGAAATATCTTCACCTTTTATTGAATATTCTGAGTTAACGAAAAATTCACCAAAGTCCAGATCAAATCTAAAGGCGTATGAATTAATTAATTCAGGAAAGTCAGTGGTGTCAAAAGTGTTTTCTGGGTCAAATTCATTAATAGGAGCTATGAACTCTTCACTTTTTCCAACGTAACTTGCGCCAAAGTTAAACCTAGATAATCCTTCGAGATCTAACATTTCTTTTAAATCAACATCTAAATCTACTCCAAAAACGTCTCCTTCGGAATGTTCAAAACCAATTCTATTTTTCCCATACAGAGCTGTTACATTTAAATAGTTAGTTGGCGTGTACTTTATGCGTCCACCTCTTAAAGCATTATTAAGTCCTAATTGTCGTTCTTCAAAAGCTCTCAATAACAATCCACTACCAAATTGTTCATAAAAATGACCTGCAGTGATATCCAGTTTTTTGTTTTTAAAGTTGATGTAATAATTAGATAATTCTGTCCCTATATATCCAGGGAAGTAACTTAATAAAGGAAGTGGTTCGTAGCTTTCTACTTGCAAACCTATGGTGAAGTTGTTTAAAAAACTATAATCTAATCTCAGGTAGCTATTTGCTCTTAAGTGCTCATTTGCTAGATCAAACTCAGGAATAGGATCACTAAAATCTCCTAAAACTCTATCATTAACATACCATTGGGCATTAGACTCAAAGCTCCCTGTTAGGTTATCTAAAAATTGGTTGAATGTAGTTTCTTTTTCATTTTCTGTTTCTTGTGCAAAACTTAATATAGGAAGTATGAACAAAAATAAAACCGTAGTTTTTTTCATGTAAAGGAGGATAATTGATTAATTTTTAGTTCTAAGAGTGTTTTTTAATTTCTTCAAAAAGTTCATCTTCGGCACCTGGAGTATATCCTGAATGTCTGAAAACGATTTTACCATTCTTGATTATTAACGTGACAGGCACTGTGGATGCGCCTAATTCTCTTTTTAAATCGTTGTTGGTATCTAATAATATTGTAAAGTCCCAATCTTTTCCATTAACTAATGGTTTTACTCTACTTACTGTTCTAGAATCGTCAACTGAGATTGCATACACCTTAACGTCTATTTCGTCTTGCCAATCTGCGTAGACATCGTTTATGGCATCTAATTCCTTTTTGCAAGGAACACACCAAGTGGCCCACAATGAGACTACAATAAGATCATGGTCTTCGCTTATTTTTTGTAGGGTAGTAGTCTTTCCATCTAAAGTTTTAATTTCAGAAGTAGGAACGTTTTCTTGAGCTGTAAGATTAAAACTCAAGGCAAATAGAAGACTATAAAGAAGTTGTTTCATTTGTTGATTTTTAGATTTTTTGTTAAAATTAGTGTTTTATACTTGAAGATTTCAATAAATAAATCATAAATTGCTTGCTTAAATTTAAAAAAAGTGAGAATAGTCTCACGGTGTTTAATTATTCAAAAAATATGCCAATTATGAAAATTAAAAGTATTTTAAAAGGACTAGCAGCGTTATCCTTTGTGGTTTTTGCATTTGCTTGTAGTAGTTCAGATGAAGGATCAGGTGCAGCAAGCTCAATAACTGTAAGTGGAAGTTCTTCATCTGTTTTTGTGGGAGAATCTGTTACTTTTACTGTAGAAAATAATTTAGGAACTAATGTAACAGCGGGTTCAGACTTAGATATTGGTGGTACAGTAATTTCAAACCCATACACATTTAACACTGTGGGTAACTTTGAAGTTACGGCAACTAATGGAGGTTTAACAAATTCTACGACAATTACGGTACAAGAAGTGCCAGCGCCAACAGCAATAACACTATGGGCAAATACCGATTCTTTTTGGTTTGATGATGGTAGTGCAACGTTTGTAGTTACAGATAATTTAGGTAATGATGTAACAGGACTAGTAACTTATGCAGCTGAGTCAGGTACATTAACCAATCCAGCAACTTTTGCAAGTGCAGGTACTTACAATGCTACAGCTACGTTTACATTAGAAGATGGTAATACAATAACGTCTAATACGCTCGTGTTAAAGGCTGTGGAGTCAACACATACAACTAAAGTAATGGTTGAGGATTATACGGGTACATGGTGCCAGTATTGCCCGAGATTAGCATACGCTTTAGAGCAAGCTGTTGAAGCAAGTAGTAATATCATTCCTGTAGCATTGCATGATGATAACGATATGCCTTTTCCAAATATTAATTCATTACTTAATACTTTTGGAGTAACTGGTTTTCCTTCAGGAAGGGTTAATAGAACAATTAACTGGAACGAATCCACAAGTCAGCCAGTCGCGCTTTTAGATGACAGACAACACATGGGGTTGGCAATAAGCTCGTCTCTTTCGGGTTCTACAATAACTGCCGAAGTAAATGTTCATTATGATTTGAAAGTTGACTCTCCAAATAGAATCGTCGTATATTTATTAGAAAATGGTTTAGTATATCCTCAAGTTAATTTTTACAATGGAGATCCTGCAAGTCCTTATTACCAACAAGGAAATCCTATTGTAAATTTTGTACACAATCATACAGCTAGAACGACGTTTACAGATGTTTATGGTGATGATATTCCATTTGCAGAGTCAAGTACAGATAATACATACACTGCTAATTATACTCTAACTGTTCCAGGAAGTGTTCAAAACACCTCTAATTTAGAGATTGTTGCTTTTGTAGTTGGACTAGATAACACCGTGTTAAATGTTCAAAAAGCAGATGTAGGAGAGACTAAAGATTTCGACTAAAAATTGTTTCAATGTTTAATTCTTGAATAATAAAACAGATTAAAGAATTAAAAAAAATATTTAATCCTGAGCAATATTTATATTGCTCAGGATTTTTTTTTGATTTGTATGTTCTTTAATGATATTCCTGTAAGGGTCATGACTTGTTTTTTAAGTTCTGAAAAAAGGTGTTCTGAAGTTTCTTGCGTACTCAAGGTTGATTGTTGTAATAGTCAGCGTTTATATGGCTTTATCCATATTGTTATGATTGAGATGACTTGAACGGTATATTTGGAGTGTGCTTGACTCTTGGTTAGCAATCCTTTGCTTAAGTTATTTGACTGCTTTTAAATGAAAAGAAAGTGAGCCGTCTTTTTGAGTAGGTTTTACGCTACATTTATATAGAATGCTTATATCTCGCTAGGTTAATAGCGTATCGTTAATTTAGGATGAGATAAACTAATACAAAAAAGAGACTGGAATATTCCAGTCTCTTTTTTGTATTAGAATTAGATCGTAATCTACTTCACAATAACCTTAGTTCTAAACTTAAAGTTATTATTTGTTTCAATGTTAAGGATATAAAGCCCAGAATCTAAATTTAGCGGTATTGTTAATCGTCTATCTAATGTTTGGTTAGATTGATATACAAATTTGCCAGTAATATCGATTATTGATATTCTAGCATTGCCAATGACCTTGTTGCTGAGAATAGTTAAGTCATTATCAATAGGATTCTTTTCAATTTTAAGATTCACAAAATTTTCAAATTCAACATTAGATAATGTTTCTGGGATAATTTCACTTAGGGCAAAAGCCACATTTTGCTCTGTTAATTCCACATGATTTTCATTGTCATCTGGCATATACCAATTTACAAAAGGTGTTTCATTAAGGGTGTCTCCAGAGCTTTCTGGGTCTCCTAAATTAATATCATGAAACCAATTGATTTCTCCTACAGGATCAGAATTTAGAGCCATAGCACTAACCGATGGGATGAAATTAAATTTATCTAGTTGTAAAGCACCAATAAATTGACCTACTAAACCTTCAGTTCCTAAGCCTTCTGTAAAGCCTCCAATATCAAAAAGACCACCTGAGGCTGCATCTACACCACTTGAAAAAACTGGTGCTTGAGCGTCAATCTCAATATCGAAAATATCAATAAAGCCAAGGAAGACAACATTGATTTTACTTATTTGTGCAGTAGTATTAATTGAAGGTGTTAAATTGATTTGAATCGTTGCATTTGTTGATGGACCAACGTCTTGAAACGTATCGTTAATAACAGAAAATCCTGGAGTTACATCTGTTCCCATTGTTGATTGATATGGTGATCCAATACCGCTACCATTTATCATAGATACATTTCTTGTGTTTTGTGGATATCCACCTATGTTTCCAAGAAAAACATCTCTATAAGGATGTGCTTCTGGTAATAGCTTTGTAGGGTCAAAATTAACATCACTTCCAACTGCTAAATGAGCTTCAAAATGATCTACGAGCATTTGTCTTGCTGCAGATGATTTTAAAAGTCCGTTTACTACTGGTTGTAATTCAACAACGTTTAAGTCATCCCCTAGGCCAAAACCTAAGAAATTAAATTGATGTTGAAAGCCAAGTGGAACATTTGCACCTAAATGAGGAGAGTCAAAAGAAATCCAAAGACGTGTTTCATGATCGAGAGACTCATTTTCCATATAGTTTAGTGCAAATCGAGAAATTAATCCACCCATACTTGGGCCAATAATGACCAATTCTTCATCACCAACTTTACCTCCTTGTCCAACAGGTCCATTAAGGGTGTTAATTAAATCTACCAGTAACATAGAATTCCGTTCAATAAAATCTGCTCCACCATTAACGAATGTGCTGCCAGGATAATCAGCTTCGTCAATTATTGTATCTGCATTCGTATCTGTAGCATCATCAATATTTAAGAGCGTATTGTCACTTAATCTAAAGTAAGAAGGGAAGTTTAAAACAACAACATCAAAGCCTTCTGCTCTAACTAAATCTCCTAAATTTTGATCACCTTCTGATCCAGAAAAATTTAACAAGTCATATAAGCCCGAAATTGTCCTTGTATCACCTGGGTCAAACCCATCAATAAGAATTATTGGCTTATCTAGAACACCTGTATCTGTATCTAAAAACACTTCATACTCACCTAAGCCCGCAAATTCTGTAATACCAGCATAACCTGATAAATCTGCTGTAATCATAGATTCAAACTCAATAGTTTGAGCTTGTGCTAAGAAAGGTAGTGTTAGTACAAGTAAAATGTAATGTTTTTTCATAGTGGATTAGTTTTAATTATTTTTTAAAGTACAATATACAAAGTTTGAATACGTTAATTTGGTGTTATTTAGTGTTTTAGATATAACAACAAAAAAAGTCCTCAAACTGTTAGATGTGAGGACTTTTTAATAGTTAAAAGGTTAATTATCCTAAAAACGGATAACGATAATCTGTTGGTGTTACAAATGTTTCCTTTATCATTCTTGGAGATACCCAACGTAATAAGTTAAGAGCACTTCCTGCTTTATCATTTGTTCCAGAAGCTCGTGCGCCTCCAAAGGGTTGTTGACCCACAACTGCTCCTGTAGGTTTATCATTGATATAAAAGTTTCCTGCACAGTTTTGTAATGCTATTGTAGCTTCTTGGATGGCATATCTATCTGTTGATAAAATAGCGCCAGTTAATGCGTATTCACTAGTTTCATCTACAAGTTTCAATGTTTCAGAATAGCGATCTTCATCATAAACGAATATCGTCATTACTGGGCCAAATAATTCGGTACACATTGTTGTGTATTTAGGATCTGTTGTCACAATTACTGTAGGCTCGATAAAGTAACCTTTAGATTTGTCATAGTTTCCTCCAACGATAATTTCAGCATTAGCATCACTTTTAGCTTGATCAATAAATTTAGCTAGTTTATCAAAAGAGCCTTCATGAATTACTGCAGTAATGTAATTGCTTAAATCTTCGGGAGAACCCATTTTAAAAGAGTTCACATCTTCAATGACACGATTTTTTACAGCGTCCCACATATTTGAAGGTACATAAGCCCTTGATGCAGCGCTACATTTTTGACCTTGAAATTCAAAAGCACCTCTAGATATAGCAGTAGCGACTTGCATAGGGTTTGCGCTTTTGTGAGCTACAATAAAATCTTTACCACCAGTTTCTCCAACAATTCTTGGATATGTCTTATAGTTGTGAATGTTATTTCCAATTTTTTTCCAAAGTTCTTTAAAGATATAAGTTGAACCTGTGAAATGCAATCCAGAAAAATCTGGACTAGCCATAACAGTGTCCGTGATCATTTCTGGGTCACCAAAAACAACGTTTATAACACCAGCCGGAACACCAGCTTCTTTAAATACATCCATAATGATTTTAGCCGAAAATATCTGACTATCACTAGGTTTCCAAACCACAACATTACCCATCATTGCCATACAAGCAGGAAGGTTTGCTGCAATTGCAGTAAAGTTAAACGGTGTTACTGCATATACAAAACCTTCTAATGGACGATACTCTAATCTGTTCCAAGCATCACTTGTGCTATCTGGTTGTTCATGATAAATATCGGTCATGAACTGTACATTAAATCTCAAAAAATCTATCAATTCACAAGAGGCATCAATTTCTGCTTGTTGCACTGTTTTAGATTGCGCAATCATTGTTGCTGCATTTATTTTTGCTCTGTAAGGTCCAGCGATTAATTCGGCAGCTTTTAAGAAAATTCCTGCACGCTGTTCCCAAGGTAATTGAGACCATTCTTTTCTAGCTTCTAGAGCAGTAGCAATAGCATCATCTATATGAGGTTTTTCGGCTACATGATACGTTCCAACAATATGTTGATGATCGTGAGGCGCAGACATGGTTTTCGTGTTTCCTGTCTTTACATCTTTCCCGTTGATGTACATTGGTACGTCAATCGTTTCATTAAACATCTTTTTATAAGCCTTTAGAACTGCATCGCGCTCAGGAGATCCTGGAGCATACGATTTCACAGGCTCATTTATAGCTACTGGTACGTTGAAAAATCCTTTTCCCATCTTAAATTTTGGTTTAAAAATTTATTATTATTTTGAAGTTGCAAAGTTACGATTTTTTGACGACTAATGAATTGCCAAGTAGCAAAACAAGCTTAAAATAAATGGGTAATTTTTTGTAAGTTGCCACTTCTAATTATTAATATGAATGACGGAATAATTCTAACCCTCGCCTATCCTGAAACCATTGTCTCACATGCAGAAGAATGGTATTCTAAATTTTTACGTTTTTTTTTCATCGGAAATAGAAAATACGTAAGAGCTGGTCATGCTGCTTTGGTTTTGATAGATACGACAACAGGTATTCTAGAATATCATGATTTTGGGAGATATATGGTACCTGCTCCTAACGGAAGACTTCGTGGTCGAGAAACAGACTTTGAATTGTGTTTTCCAATTTCCGCAGAAATAAAAGATCATAACATTTTGAACCTAGATGAGATTTTGACGTTTTTGGCAACACATCCAAAATTGACGCACGGTAAAGGAAATATGTATGCTTCAGTTTGTGATGTCATAAATTATACAAAATCGAGAGCTTATATTAAATCGATACAAAATCAAGGGTTTATAAGGTATGCCGCTTTTGCAAAAGAAGCTTGTAATTGTGCTCGTTTTGTGACAGACGTCTTGATTACTAGCGTTACAAGTGCGTCTATAAGATCTAAACTTATTAAATCTAAAGGTTTTACGCCTAGTACAGTTGGTAATGTTGTTATTGCTGATACTGCGAATTATGTTTACATCGTATCTGAAACTGGTAAAATCTCAAAGTTTAACTCTACAGTTAGTAAACTAAATAGACAGATGTTTCTAGATGCTCTTAAAGGTCATGACGGAGATTTGACTGGAAACCTAGAGCCAGCCCACAATCATGTTAAAGGTGATCAAGCACAATGGCTTAGTGGCGTTGGCGTTGGAGCGTGGTTTGAAGTTTATGATCTAGATTCTAAAACCGAATATAGATTTCGACGTATTTCACCTGACGGACATATACATTGCGATGGGATTTATAGACTTACTTCGGAAGGTTTTGACTGCAATTCAAACTATGAATTTTTGTATGATTCTAATTGTAAATTGTTTTATATTAATCAAAACCAGATAACGTACAGGTTTGAATATGTGAAAGACTTTACGGTTATACAGACTAAAGTATTCAAACGTTTTGCGAAAAAGTATTAAAAAAAAGGGTAATGACTGTTAATCAAATTTTGACTGACCACTAAGACGTTACTTAGCTTTAGCGCAGAAGTAAATACTGACTAATTAAGCGCAAAAGGAGCACTTAATTTAAAGGAAGGAATGGTTACTTTAAATTTATTGGCGTTTGTAAAGTTGATCATGTTGTAATGACCTTGCATAGCTCCAAAAGGAGAGGTGAGTAGACAACCAGAATTGTAAGTATGAGATTCTCCAGGTTGTAAAACAGGTTTTTTACCAATCACACCTTCGCCATCAATAATTTCTTCATTATTAAGAGCATCTAAGATTCTCCAATGTCTAGAATTTAACTGAACAGAATCTTTACTTTGGTTTTCAATAGTTACATTATATCCAAAGGCGAAGTGCACTTTATAATTTTTATAAAATGTGCCCTCGAAAGATGTTTCGATAGAAATTTTAATTCCGCTTGTGACTTGTTGAACCATTAAATTAGTGTGATATACCACAAAATTAAGTTAAACTTTTAACTAAAATGCATGCTTTATTAGAATAAAGCAAATTTTTAACACTTTATAAAAATACTTTCGATTAATTGAATTATAAATCGGTTGAACTCGTATATTTTTCTATTGTTGCAAAGAAATTCATAATGTCTTCTTCTTGTAAGAGGCTATTAATAGTTACCATTCTCACAAATTCTTGATTTTTAAAATTTCCGAAGCCAACCATAAGTTGTCCATCTTCATAAAGTGCAGTGCACAATTTGTTTGCAGGAATATCTTTATAATTAAAACATACAGAAATAGAATTATCAAAACTATACAAGGTGTAATCTGGATGTTGGTTGATATAGTCTCTGGAAATTTGAGCAAGATTAAACTGATGATCTACAATGGTTTTTAATCCGTTACTACCAACAGATTTCCATAGTGTCCAAAACTTTAATGCATCATTTCTACGACCACATTGTAACGAGGTTTTTCCTAAATTAAACTCATCGTCATCTGTTTGGTATAGATACTCTGCATCGTTAGAAAACGATTGGTTTAAGTGCTTTTTGTCTTTTGCAACAATAATTGAACAGCTTAGAGGCGTGCCTAACATTTTATGAGCGTTAATGCTAAACGAATCTGTACGCTCTATTCCTTTCACTAAATGCTTGTAATCGTTACTAAAAATTACTGCGCCACAATAGGCGCCATCTAAATGCAGCCATATATCATGTTTTTTACAAACTTTACTAATAGCTTCTAGGTCATCAAAAGCGCCTAAAACAGTTGTTCCTGCTGTGGCATTTACAAAAAATGGTTGGTAACCTTGTTCAATATCTTTTGTGATTTGATGGTCTAAATCTGTGGCTAATAGTTCCCCTTTGTTATTGGTTTTTATGCGTCTTACTTGGTCTCGTCCAACACCAATAAAAGAGGCGTTTTTAGCGATAGAGTAATGTGAAGCGTCAGAGGTGTAAAGTGTCATTTTATTGCTGATGCCTTCGGTTCTTGCCAAAGGATTGTAGTTGTCTCTGGCCATTAGTACAGCCATGAAATTACTCATTGAACCTCCTGGAGCAAATGTGCCATCAGATGTTTCTGGATAACCAATCATATCACAAATGGTTTTGAGAATAATTTTCTCAATCCCAACTTGTGGACCAGCAACCTTATAAGTGTACATGCTATTATTTAGCATCACTGCTAATAAATCACCAAGTGTTGCTCTGTTAATTCGACCACCAAATAATTGATTAAAAAACGATTTGGAAGCAGTTTTAGGCGTGCTTTTAATAATGCCTTTTAACGTTTTTGTAAACTCATCGTCAATACTTGGTTCATCATTTAAACTAAGATCTAGTGTTTTGTAAAGTTTAGAAGTGTCAATAGGTGTGGCAACAGGATTGTTTTTTTCTTCTGAAATGAGATACTCAACAAGCTCGTTAAATAGTGTAAGGTCTTTTTGCATGTGTAAAAACGATTCTTTAATTTAGGCTTTGTGTAAATTTATCCTTATTTTATCACATTACTATGTAAATCAAGTTAAATATAAATTCTATCTATTTGAAATCTCCAGAGAATATTCAAAAATTAGTGCAATTACTATCGCAATCTCCAACCGAAGATTATAATACCATACTCAAGGACTTTGATTTTGAGTCAATAAATTTCTCTTTATATGAGAGCTGGTCTAACGAAGGTTACACGAGGAATTGCCTGTTTAGGGATGCTGATTTTGAGCTCATTGTGATATGTTGGGAACAAGGACAGGGAACAGCGGTTCATGGTCATGATGGTGAAGACTGTTGGGTGTATTTGCTAGAAGGTGAGATTCATGAGGTTTATTTTAACATTAATGATGATAACAATTTACAGGAAGTTGGTTCTCATAAAGTAATACCAAACCAATTAACATTCATGAATGATAAAGTAGGTTTTCATAAATTAGAAAACTGTTGTGAGGGCAGGTCTATGAGCTTACATCTTTATGCGAAACCTATTGAGAATTGCGTGTCTTTTGATGAAACGACTCACTCTTTTGTAACAAAAGAGTTAAGTTATGATACCTATAAAGAATTTGCTTTAAAAGATTAATTAGAGATATTTACCGAAGTTGCTTCACCAAACCCAATAAGCTTATCAAAACGTGCTCCCAAATCTCTGTAATACACTAACACCTTGTAGTTGTTTTCTGTTTGCCAGAAATTACCACAAATTCGACCTTCGTCTAGATTGCCTTTAGCATCAACAACGACGTACTTGTAATTATAGAAGCCTTGTTTTAACTTCATTATAGCTTCATAGTTTCCGCTTTCAGAGATGTGGACAAGTTGGTTAGCTTCTTCTAGAGCGTAGTTATTGTAGTTTCCATAAATATATATTTTGCTGCCATCATTCATTTTTGGGTAAAAAAGAGAAAAGTGAATATTGGTGTAATCGGCTTCGATACCTACATCATCTGTATCTATTGCAGTTATTTGAAAATTTCCGTTTATGTCAGGATTGTAGGTATACGGTCTGTCAAACCTTGCTATGTCTGTAAACAAATAGCCGTGGTAAATATCTTTTAAATCAATAAACTGAACACCTACATTAGAAGCTCTTACATCTTTATTTTCAAAAAATCTAAATTCATTACTTGCCCAAAATGATGTTCCGTTGAGGTATCTATAAATAAGTTCTTTTCCTAAAATGTATTGAGGTTTTATATTTTTGATGGCAGTGTTTAGGTTGTTGTTTTGGATGATCACTGTTTTAATGGTTTCCATTGGGTTGTTTAAATTGAGGCTACCAGCATTTATAACAATATCAACCGTCTGCTTTTCGTCTATAAAACGCACATCTCGTTTACGTTTAATTTCTACTCCAACACCAATCTGCTTTTTGTAGATCATAAATTTTCGAGTAAACATGAGCTCCTCATCTTCATCAAAAATCGAAATTATATAATTGCCTGTTTTTGTTAAAGCTCTTGTCTGCCTATTAGGAATAGGTAGTCTGTAGTGGGAATACAATTGATAGGCATTAAAAGAATTTTCATAATCTACAATTCTAAAATTATCAAACCCTCTCATGTATTCCATTTTGACCAAATTTGATTTAGTCCAATCGTAGTTATAGTGCTCTATGGTGTAATAAAAATCGGGCTCACTCGCGGTAAGGACATCAAATTCTAGATAAAACTCTTCACCAAGCCTTAATATTGGTAGTTCACCTTGTGGAGAACTACCACTTTTAAAGGTAATAGTTTTTATATCATCTGGAGGGTTGACTTCTTCAACTTGAGAAAATCCTTTGAAAACAAACAGCACTAATAATAGGTGTATGGAAAACGTTTTTATCATCGTATTTTTCTTTATTGAAGTAAAGGTAGGCAAAATCTATGCCTTAAAATTGTCTTTTATGTATTGCTCAATAAACTGAACTTCATATTTTCCAATCTTTTTAGTTCTTTCCTCGAAATTGGATATGCTTTTTTGTTTTAGACTCCAAGCCGGAGTGATTTGTCCACTAATACTTTGTGATTCTTGCCTTTTATCTAGGTGTTTATTGAATTCTTAAGTATACTATCTTCTTCTTCTTCTTCTTTTAAAACTAGAAATTATAGCTCTTTTTTCCTTTGTGTGGATTTTAGTGGTATTGCTTCATTATATGAACTATCATGTTCACTTGTAATAGTTTTATTGATTTTGTTGAGAGTAGAAACTTTTCAATGTGCATAGCAAATTTGAATACTTAGTACTAATCATATGATTTGATGAATTTTTTAAAACTCTTTTTGTTTCTGATTGCTACTAACTGCAAGTACTCTGCAATGCAGAGCGAAATCCTTTGAGTTGATAATTTGTTTTACAAATCAATTATTTAGAATCATTAAAAATAATAAACTTAAAATACCTCACTATTATATTACTCAATAAATTCGTATTTTTGCACCGATTTTTAGACAACTAATTTCAATATAAAACGTATGTCAAAAGACATTAAGATTAAAAAAGGTCTGGATATAAAACTTGTGGGCGAAGCTGATAAAACAGTTGAACAAGCCATTATAAGTAATTTCTGTACAATACGACCTGAAGATTTTCACAGCGTTATTCCAAAACTTGTAGCAAAAGAAGGCGCTATTTTACAAGCAGGAGATGTTATCTTTTATGATAAGTCAAATGAAGATGTAAAGTTTGTGTCCCCAGTCTCTGGTACTGTTGTGGAAGTGCAAAGAGGACCAAAACGACGTATCGACGCGGTTAAGATTCAAGCAGATAAAACGCAGGCCTATAAAGACTTTGGGAAATTCAATATAAATTCTGATGCAGCAGCAACTAAAGCGCATTTATTAGCTTCAGGATGTTGGCCTTTTATCAAGCAAAGACCTTATGATGTTATTGCAAATCCAGAGAAATCTCCAAAAGCGATTTTTATTTCTGGTTATTCTACTGCGCCACTGGCTGCAGATTTAGATTTTGTACTTGCAGGAAAGGAAGACGCATTACAAGCAGCAGTGTCTGCTTTAGCAAAATTAACAGAAGGTCAAGTTCATATTGGTGTTGGGTCTAAGAACTCACCACTTGCAAATATGAGCGACGCTACAATTCATAACGTGTCTGGTCCACATCCAGCTGGAAATGTTGGTACACATATCAATAAATTGGATCCAGTTAATAAGGGTGAAGTCGTTTGGACGGTTAACGCTCAGGATCTTGTGATTATTGGTGAATTATTACTTACTGGAAAATTTAATGCAGAGCGACTAGTTGCCCTTGCAGGTTCTTCAGTAAAAAAGCCTAGATATTTCAAAACCACAATTGGTAGTGAAGTTGCTACTATGGTTTATGATAATGGTGTTGACAAAGATGGTAATGATCGTATTATCTCTGGAAATGTGCTGTCAGGAAAACAATTGAAGCCCGACGGAAGTTTAGGCTTTTATGACAATGTAATCACAGTAATCCCTGAGGGTGATGATTATGAATTCTTTGGTTGGAACAAACCAGTTTTTGATAAAGTATCTACATCGAGAGCTTTAACGTTTTCATGGTTACAGCCTAAGAAAAAGTATGAGTTGAATACCAATACAAACGGAGAGCATCGTGCTTTTGTGGTGACAGGTTCTTATGAAAAAGTATTTCCATTAGACATATTTCCAATGCAAATTCTAAAAGCTTGTATGTATCAAGATTTAGATGAAATGGAAGCTCTTGGGATGTATGAAGTTGCACCAGAAGATTTCGCATTAACAGAATTTATTTGTGTGTCTAAACAACCACATCAAGATATTATTAGAAAAGGATTAGACTTAATGCTTAAAGAGATAGGATAATGGGTTTAAAAAACAACTTACATAATTTTAGAGAAAAAAATAAAGACAAAAAATGGTTACCTGCATTTTCTGCAATACATACGTTTTTATACTTGCCTAACGAGACAACCCATAATGGAACTCATATTAAAGCTGCCGATGATTTAAAGCGTACCATGAACATTGTTATTATGGCAATGGTACCTTGTTTACTCTTTGGTATGTTCAATGCTGGTTACCAGCATCATGTGGCGTTTGGAGAAATTGATCGAGTTTTAAATGGAGGTTTCTTGAATTCCGCATTTTGGACTATGGATAACTTTATGGTTGGTTTTTGGAAAATTATTCCACTAGTCGTTGTATCGTATGGAGTAGGTTTAGCAATAGAGATTCTCTTTGCTATGAAAAATAGCCATGAAGTAGAAGAAGGATACCTAGTTACTGGTATGTTAGTACCTTTAATAGTGCCAATAGATATTCCATTATGGATGCTTGCAGTTGCAGTTGCATTTGGAGTAGTAATAGGTAAAGAGGTTTTTGGAGGAACAGGAATGAATATCTTAAACCCGGCCTTAACGATTAGGGCTTTTTTATTCTTCGCCTATCCTACATGGATGTCTGGAGATAAAGTGTGGGTTGAAGGGGCTGTAGCGAGAGATCAAGCAATAGCTGCAGGTGAAAATCTAGATGCTGTTTCTGGTGAAACTATATTAGGGTATTATGCAAAATCGGCTCAAGAATTAACCATCGTTGGATCTAACGGAGCAGCAGACATCGTTACAACATATGGCGATCGTGCGTCAGAATTATATTCTATTTGGGACATGTTTTGGGGGATTATTCCAGGATCGGTTGGTGAGACTTCTAAGTTTTTAATCATCATAGGTGCATTATTCTTAATCTTTACCAAAATAGGGAGTTGGAGAATTATCGTGTCAACATTAATCGGTGCATTAACAATGGGACTCATATTTAACGGAGTAGTATCTGCAGAATGGATTGGAGAGTCAAGTAAATTCTATGGATTAATGAATGTACCATTTTGGCAACATTTAATTATTGGTAGTATTCTATTCGGCGCAGTTTATATGGCTACAGATCCTGTAACAGCATCTCAAACAAATAAAGGAAAATGGATATATGGATTCTTAATTGGTTTTATATCAATTATGATACGTGTATTTAATCCAGCGTATCCAGAAGGTGTATTCTTAGCAATTTTGTTAATGAATGTTTTTGCACCTACTATTGATCATTATGTAGTTCAAGGAAATGTAAAGAGAAGAATGAAGCGTCTAAAAGTAAAAACAGCGTAATCATGGAAAAAAGAACAGATAAAAACGGCTACACAATAATCTTTGCCATTGTAATGGTAATGATTGTAGGATCGTTATTAGCATTTACAGCATCGTCACTAAAGCCGGCAATAACGGAGAACGAACGTATTGAAAAGCAACAAAATATTTTGTACGCTTTAGGTATCAATGGAAACGAAGGCACTGGCGATATTACTTTTGTATCTACTGATGAAGTGTCAGAGTTGTTTAAGACGAAAGTATCAGAGCAGTTGGTATTAGAATCTAAGGATGGTAAGGTTATTAAAACGATGACCAGACAAGAATTTATGGATGCTAACAATGGTAAAGAACCCTATTTAATTGATGTTAAAAAGCAACAAGCAAATGCAAAAGCTGGAGAATCTCGCTTTTTACCATTATTTGTTGGTAAATCAGAAAAGGGACAGACCTATTATGTCGCACCAATTAGAGGTAAAGGTCTTTGGGATGCTATTTGGGGTTTTATAGCATTGGATAGTGATATGATTGTAAGAGGGGCGTTTTTTGACCATGCAGCAGAAACCCCTGGTTTAGGAGCTAATATCAAGCAACGTTACTTCATGGATGATTTTGAAGGTGAACACTTGTTGTCAGAGTCTGGTGCATTTAAAGGTATCAAAGTAGCAAAAGGAAATGCAGATCCTAAAAATAATGATAAAACAGATTACGAGGTAGATGCCTTAGCGGGAGCTACTATTACTGGTGATGGTGTTTCTGCAATGATTAAAGCAGATCTAAAATTGTATATGCCTTATTTCCAAAACCTAAATAAATCTAACTAATTATGGGACTACTTTCAAAAAAAGACTTAAAGTTAATAACAGATCCGTTAGCAGATAATAATCCAATTACAATTCAAGTACTAGGTATTTGTTCAGCATTAGCAATTACAGCAGAGCTAAAAGCATCTTTAGTGATGGCAATAGCAGTGCTTTTTGTAATGGGTGTAGGGAACGTCGTCATCTCTTTGATACGTAATATTATTCCATCAAAAATTAGAATTATTGTTCAGCTAATTGTAGTCGCTTCTTTGGTTATTATTGTTGACCAAGTATTAAAGGCCTATCAATATGAATTGAGTAAAACACTTTCAGTTTTTATTGGGTTAATTATAACCAATTGTATCATTATGGGACGTTTTGAGGCTTTTGCCCTCGGAAATGGGCCTTGGAGAGCATTTCTTGACGGAATTGGAAACGCTGTTGGATATGGTGTGATTTTGATCATAGTTGGATTCTTTAGAGAACTATTAGGATCTGGTACATTATTCGGAATTCCAGTTTTAGGTGATGCCATAGAAAAAACAGGTCTATACAAAACAGGTTATGAAAATAATGGTTTTATGTTAATGCCACCAATGGCTTTAATCATTGTTGGATTATTAATTTGGGTACAGCGCAGTAGAAATAAAGATTTAATAGAAGATTAAAATAGTATTCAGTGTCCAGAATTCAGTTTGTAGTTTGACTCAAACTAAAAATAAGGAATTGAAATATTAAAAATTAAAGACAATGATAGAACACATCGAATTATTTTTCAAGGCGATTTTTATCGATAATATGGTATTTGCAGTATTCTTAGGGATGTGCTCATACTTAGCAGTATCTAAAAAAGTAGCTACAGCAGTAGGTTTAGGAGCAGCAGTGATTTTTGTTTTGGCTGTTACAGTGCCTTTAAACTGGCTTCTTGATCAATATCTTTTACAACCAGGAGCATTAAAATGGTTAGGACCAGAATTTGCAGATTATGATCTAGGATTTTTATCGTTCATCATGTTTATCGCTACGATAGCAACCATGGTACAATTAGTAGAAATCGTGGTTGAAAAATTCTCACCGTCACTCTATAATTCTCTAGGTATTTTTTTGCCACTTATAGCAGTAAACTGTGCTATCTTAGGTGGATCATTATTCATGCAGTCTAAAGAAATAGAGACTTTAGGGTTAGCCTTAAACTACGGAGTATCTTCTGGTATTGGTTGGTTTTTAGCAATTCTTGCAATTGCAGCAATTCGTGAAAAAATTAGATATTCTAATGTGCCACCACCATTAAGAGGTTTAGGAATTACATTTATTATTACAGGTTTAATGGGCATTGGATTTTTGAGTTTTGGAGGTATGTTAACTGGTGGAGATGAAGAGGCACCAGAAGAAGAGAAAACAGTTGAAGTTCAAAGCACAATTGATGAGAATAAAAAATTAGCTAATAACACTAAAATAATTGAGTAGTATGATGTTTTTAGAAGCAGGAACAATAGGAACAGTAGTCGCGACGGTAGCAGCCTTTTTAGTTATCTCGCTAATACTTATAAGTGTATTATTATTTGTAAAACAAAAATTATCACCATCAGGTCCAGTGACCATAACTATTAATGGGGAGCGTGAGATTCAAGTCGCATCGGGAAGTACGTTGTTAACAACGTTGAGCGCAGAGAAAATATTTTTACCATCAGCTTGTGGTGGTGGAGGTACATGTGTTCAATGTGAATGTCACGTCCTTGAAGGAGGAGGTGAAGCATTACCAACAGAAACGCCTCACTTTAGCAGAAAAGAACTAGCACATGGTGCCCGTTTATCTTGTCAAGTGAAGGTAAAGCAAAATATGGAAATCACAATTCCTGAAGAAGTTTTCGGAATTAAGAAATGGGAAGCTACAGTAGTATCAAATTATAATGTAGCGACGTTTATTAAGGAGTTTGTTGTTGAAATCCCTGAGGATATGAACTATAAAGCGGGAGGATATATTCAAATTGAAATTCCTCAATGTGAAATAAAGTATTCAGATATGGAGGTTGAAGCACATCCAGAAGATCACCCTGGTGAGCCTGACAAATTTAAAGCAGATTGGGAGAAATTTGGTTTATGGCCTCTAGTTATGAAAAATAACGAAACGATTGAGAGAGCATATTCCATGGCTTCTTTCCCTGCAGAAGGACGTAAAATTATGCTTAATGTACGTATTGCAACCCCTCCTTTTGATCGCTCAAAAGGCGGTTGGATGGATGTAAATCCAGGTATTGCATCGTCTTATATATTTGATCAAAAAATTGGAGATAAGGTAACCATTTCAGGACCTTATGGAGAATTCTTTATCAATGAATCTGAAAGTGAAATGTTATACGTAGGTGGTGGTGCAGGAATGGCTCCAATGCGTTCACATTTATACGAATTATTTAGAACCATAAAAACTGGACGTAAAGTAACGTATTGGTATGGAGGACGTTCTAAGGCAGAGTTGTTTTATATTCATTACTTTAGAGCATTAGAAAAAGATTTTCCAAACTTTAAATTTTACATGGCACTTTCTGAGCCTATGGAACAAGATAACTGGAAAGTAAAAGAAGATCTTGATGCACCTGGTGATGGTTTTGTAGGGTTTATTCACAATTGTGTGATTGATAACTATTTATCTAAGCATGAAGCACCAGAAGATATTGAACTATACTTCTGTGGACCTCCATTAATGAACCAAGCAGTTCAAAAAATGGGAGAAGACTTTGGTATTGCAGATGAGCATATTAGATTTGATGACTTTGGAGGCTAGACGCTAAGCGTCTTTAGCTAAAAAGTTGAATGCCATATTTCGGCCGAGTCTAAATGTTGTTTTAGCTATATAAAACAAAAACCAACTCAATTTGAGTTGGTTTTTTTGTGCTTACCTGTAAACCGATTATAAAAACTTACTGATTGTTTAAATCATTTGCTTTAGATACCCTATAGCGTGTAGAGTTGACTTTAACAGCAACTCTTAAAATTAATGCAGCTGTCTATAATATCGACTATAGTTTTAGTTTCCATGAATCGTTTTATACATATGAAAAGTAGTGCTAGTTTACGAATTAATATAAACGGTTTTATCCCATTTTACCATCGCCATCTATATCTTGTGTGAGATGTGTTTCTAAAGCGATAAGTGTCTTTTTTATTAGTGCTTTTGTGTTGGCTAAATCTTCTTCTAAAATTTTGACACGGTCCTTTACGCTATTTGCCTGTTCTTGTTGCTTTTCAAGTTCGTCTTGTTGCAAATAAATCCCAAAATGTTCCCATAAGTATTGTGTTTAATTGTTTATTCTTGATGCTCTGATTTAGAGTTTTTTTTGTCTTCTTTGTTTTCTTTTTTCATCTTGATATAACCTGTTACTAATCGCACACCTAGTCGTGCAAAAAGGATAATGGCAATGACCATTACGATATTAAATCCGTCCATTGTATTACTTGTATTCAATAATTAAAAAAACAGCTGTACTATCTCCAATATTGAGAACTTCGTGAGTCGAAATTTCATCCTTAGTAAAACTATAACCTGTTGGTACGTTAAGTTCTCTTATACCTGTGGTATCTTTTATTCTAAACCTACTGCCAGCAACGGTATAGCCATAATGTGGATTGTGATAATGTTTTTCATGGCCAACATCTGGAGCAAACGTACATCTCAATACTCTAATCTTTTGATTATCCTCTATAACTTCACAAACTGCGTCGCCATTCCAACCAGCCTCTAAAGGGTCTGGTATTGATTTTTGATTATTACAACTGCCTATTAGCAAGAAAGCAAAGGTATAAGTTATATTTAAAGTTAGCTTTAACATTTTATTTTGAAAATACGTAGTCATTGATAGTACTTATTTTATAATGAATTAGTTCCCATAAAGCGCCTTTGCAGCTTCTTCATATTTATCGCCAGCTGTCCAAACAGGCGTATTAGGATCATTAGCAATATATCTGCCAGACAACACATAAGCTCTGAAAAATTTAAGCAAATAATCATAATCTAAGCTATCTGCTTCATCTCCTGGTCTGTGGTAGTATTTGGTAACTTCTCCATCAAAGGAAGAAAATCCTAATGAAAATGTAGGTGCAGGAATTCCTTTTTTAGCAAAATGGACATTATCACTTCTATCAAATAAACCTTGCTCAGGTGCAGGGTCGTCAATTGCTGTTAACCCAAATATAACTGCTGCATCTTTAATGTTTTGTTGAGCTGTTGTTCTTTGTAAACCTACAATTGTTGCTAACGACGTATCGTTATAACCGCCATTATCACTATTAAAACAATAGACCATTTGTTGTAATGGAAGCACAGGATGTTCTACATAGAATTCACTACCTAAAAGACCTTTTTCTTCTCCAGTAAACAGAATAAACAATGCAGATCGTTTCGTTGGGTATTTAGTTAAGTTTTCGGCCATACTCAAGACTGTTGTTGTACCAATTGCATTATCTCTTGCACCATTATAGATGGTGTCACCTGTTTCATCTGGAGCACCAATACCCACATGGTCGTAATGCGCTGAGTAAATGATAAATTCTTCTTTAAGTTTAGGGTCTGTGCCTTCAACGACTCCTATAACGTTTTGAGACATTACAATTTCTTCTTTCTTTGCGCCAATAGCCACTTTAGATGTGATACTTTGAGAGGTGCTAAGTTGAGCAGCCATCTCATGGTTGTGATCTAATACCCACAGATGAGCAGCTTGGTTATTATAGCTTTTGTCGTCTTCGTTTTCTGCTACCATTAATTTCGAACCATTAAAATTATGATCAATAAATGCCCACGTATTTTTATCGGCATCTATAAGTTCTATAATAGCAGTAACACCATTCGCTTGTGCTAATTCTTGTTTTATTTCTCGTAAGTCAAATGCTGCTTGTGTGTCTTTAGTATCTAAACTTCCTGACTTGATAATGATGACTTTCCCTTTGATGCTTTTTCCTTTATAATCGTCCTCAAGACCATAGTTTAAATACACTGCATCACTGTCTGTATTTACTGGGGAAGGAAAAATAAAAGCATAGTCATTAATTTTTTGACCATTGATTTCTATAGCAACTTCAGCAGGAGGTGAAATGCGTTTTAATTGCACATCTTGATAAAAGGTTCCTGTTATTGGATTTGGCTTTACACCATATCTACGAAAAGTATTGCCTAAATATGACGCAGCAATTTTGTTTTCAGGTGTTCCAGTTTCTCTTCCTTTGAGTAAATCATCTGCCAAGAAATAGATGTGCCCTTCAATAGTTGCTTTGCTTGTAGTTTCAATAACTTTTTCTTTTTCAGTCTGAGCATAAAGCGAAAAAGTACATATTAAAATTATCAGGTTTAAAATTAGGCGTCTCGATTTCATTGTAGTTGTTTTACTAATTAAGAATGAATTTAACGAATTGAAAGTAGAGTAATAGCAGAGCTAGTTGACGTTGTTTAGCTTGGTAAGTACACATAGTTAATATGATGAGCCTACCAGTCCTTAAATTTACACTTTTTTATTGACTATATAACAAATCGCCGGTTTTTGAATTTCTATTAATTATAAAAAAAAATAGTGCTTTTCATCTTGATTTTGTCCGCGCTCATACTTCTAGTCTTTCAGTTTAAACCTATAAAAAAAATCTATTATTACAGTTTGATGAAATATTAAAACCTCAATTGCTATTGATAAATAGGGTTATAAACGTGTTATTTATCATAAACTAGGTTTCAAGGATTATCTTCGGAAATGTAAAGTTTTCTAATAAAAATGAATTTTTCCGTATGTGATTATCTTTACTAAATATCTACTGGATGTTCGATTTTGAAAAAGCAAAATTTAGGTTTGATAACCAAAAAACGTATTACAACAATGTGCAGATGCACTCATTAGAATTAGAAGTGAATACCTTTGAGAAAATAATAGGAAAGACGAGATTGGCTTCAATTTCACCTCAGGACACTACTGCTCGTGAGAATACTGCGCAGCAGGCTACAGACCAAAAATAAATGGAAATAAGGTAGCCTTTAGTAAAACTGCAAATTCAAATGCTTCCGAAGAAAATTTTTATAACTTTTTGAATTTGATCTATATGTACTCTGGTACGTTGTCGCTTTATAATGAGTTAATACCCATTGCTTCTAAAGATTTGAAAATTGGCGATATGCTTATTAAAGGAGGTTCTCCTGGTCATATTGTGATGATTGGTGATGAGGTGGTTAATGAAGAAGGCGGTAGGTTGTTTTTGCTATTTCAAGGTAATACGCCAGCTCAAAGTGTTCATTTAGTTAAAAATCTTGAAGATTCGACAATTTCCCCTTGGTATCAATTAGAAGATGATGCTGTAATTTCTGTTTCTAATTACACGTTTAGTAGTGCTTAATTTGTAAGATTTAAATAGCAACGTCGTATCTTTGTAATATGAGTAAAGTGCTAACATTACAAGAGCTTCACAACTTGGCAATGAACCATGTTGGGAAAGATTTAGAAAAACGCGGTTTTGAGTTTGTAGCTATTAATAGTAAGTTGAAAAAACATCCCCAATTTGTCTGTATTGATAAGAAGAGTCAATATTTTTTCGTTATTGTGAGAGCAGTTAAACTTCCAGACAATCCCAATAACTATGATATTGTTTGGATGGAAACGTTTAAAAAACATGCTTTTGAAAAAGATGCTAAAGTATTATATGCAGGAGTAGGTTTAGGCAATCCTGATGGAGAGGATTTACCAGTGTATTTAAATGAAGAATATCTTATTGAGTACAACGGGATTCAGTATCTAGAGACGCCCTTGAATTAGAACGATGTTGTAGGCTATAAAAAGTTTATTATTTAAGGATAATAAACTCGCAACGTCTATTAATAGAATGTTCGTCTTCAGAGCAATTATCACCACAGTTTACCAGAGGTTGAGTTTCTCCAAAACCTTTTGATTTTAAACGTACGTTATCAACGCCTCTAGTAGCGATATAATCTAAAGTGGCTTTAGCACGATTGTAAGACAATACTAGATTATAACTATCACTACTTCTAGAATCTGTGTGTGCGCCAAGCTGTACTTCCATTCTAGGGTATTTTTTTAGTAGATTAACAAGTATATCTAGTGTTTTTGCAGCTTCTGGTTTGATGGCCCATTTATCTAAATCAAAATAAATATTTTCTAATTCTATATAGATATATCCGTCCGTTTTTGTAACCACAATCTCTTCTGCATCGTCATAAGATTCAATTTCCAGTTCTAAATCAAATTCAATTTTACCTTCTTCGTTGGTCTTAAGATTTTTGATAGTAGGGATATAGAAACTTCGATAGCCTTCAATTTTGTAAGCTGTATTTGGCTTGGTTTCAAATTTGTATTTAGCATCATCTCCAACGACGATCTGTTCTACAATACTACCATCTTCATTTAATAAGGTGACTAAAGATCCTGGTAAAATTTCTTTTGAGTTTTTGTCACGAACTTCGCCTCCTAAAATGTATGTTTTAACGTTTGGTTTTCTCGTGAATGTGTATAAGCGATCTGTTCCATCTCTGTTGGATGATAAAAAGCCTTCTTGGATAGAATCTTTTAAAACAAAGCCAAAATCGTCCATCCCAGAGTTTATGGTATGTCCTAGATTTATGGCACCTTCAAATTTTTCATTATTATAAACAGACATATATAAATCTAAACCGCCTAAACCTTTATGGCCATTAGATGAAAAATAGAGTGTTTCTTCATGAGCAATAAACGGGAATTGCTCCAGGTGTATTGTGTTTATGACATCTCCCAAATTAATTGGCATCCCATAACTGTTCTCCATGATGTCTACATAGTAAATATCAAACGACCCTAAAGAACTTGGCATGTCACTAGAGAAGTATAATTTAGTGTTATCCTTATTTAGCACAGGATGCTGTGTGGAGTATAAATCATTAGAAAACGGTAAGACCGTAATATTGGACCATGTACTGTCAATCAATTCTGCACGATAGATTTTAACTACTGCAATCTTTTGTTCACCAATTTTTATACGTTTTTTATTAGTTCTAGAAAAGTACATCGTTTTTCCGTCGCTACTAAAGGTGGCGTTACTTTCATGAGTTTTACTATTTATTTCTTCGGAAAAAGATTCCACATTTTCAAGGTTTTTATCTTTTGAAACCGAAGCTTTATACAAATCCAAGTATGGGTTTTCATTCCATGCGTATTTAGGATTATCTGAATTTCGTGCCGAAGCAAACACCACGTTGTCCCCAAAATAAGTAATTCCGAAATCACCAATATTAGCACCGTTTTTTATGTTGTCAATTGTGTAATTATAAGGGATCAACTCGGTTAATTCTTTTATGAATTGAGGTGTGTTTTCGACACGTTTAGAATAGTCACTCATTATTAGATCGCCAGTTTCATAATCTTCAACTCCTTTGAGAGCATTGGCATATCTAAAATAAGTATAAGGAGTTAAGCTGTCTTTATACTTTTTGAATAATTTTTTATAGGCACTGTTTGCCTTCTCCATTTCAAAATTAAAGTAATAAGAATCTCCAAGTTTCTCAAGTGATTCTTGGGTGTCTTCTAATTGCTTGTATATTTCGGCAGCTTCAACATAAGCTTTATTTGCAAAGAGCTTATTTGCGCGTTTTAAACTATTCTTTTGTCCGAAGCTCAAACTGCAAACACATAAAAGAGCTATAAGAATGTAATATTTGTTCATAATTATGAGTTTAGAAAAATCTTGGTGATTTATCATATCCGTTTCCTAATTTTCCAATATCAAAAAGCAGAATAATTTCGTGCGAACCAGAATTGAAGTTACCTAAATTTGAGAGTGTGTAATCGTAAGCGTATCCAATACGTAGTGAGTCAATTACTCTAAAGTTTACTAATCCACTTATGGCATCATCAAAGCGATAGCCGACACCAATTTCAAAAACATCATTTATGAGAACATTCGTTGTTAGATCTAAAGATAATGGTGCTCCAGAAACTGCTTTCGCCATCATGGCTGGTTTTATTTTTAGTCCTTCATTTATAGTGTAAACATAACCTGCAGTAAAAAAGAGATGCGTTTCTTCTTTTCTGGATGTTACAATGCCACTATCATTATCTAGGTGTTCAGATTGTAATAAGTTAGGAGCAGAGAGACCTAAATAAAATTGTTTTCCGAAGTAAAAAGCACCTACGCCTATGTTAGGATACGTTTTGCTTAAATTATTTGCAAACGCAGGATCGGGTAAATCGTCAGAATATACAAACCCATTAAAATTTGTGCTAAAAAATGTTGCACCTGCTTTTATACCAAAAGAAAGCTTCGTGTTTTTACTAAGCGGAATAGCGTAAGCGAAATCAGCATACAAATTTGTTTCTCTAACAACATCTCCAATTTGATCGTGGATTGCAGAAATCCCACCTTCCATACTGTTGCCTAATGTGGTGTGGGCAAAAAAGGTGCTTGTCGTTGGTCCACCAACCGAGCCAACCCATTGTGAGCGATGTAATAGACCTAGATTTACTGCGTCTGGATCATCTGTAGCGTATCCAGGATTTATGACACTCATATTATACATATACTGGGTGTATTGAGCATCCTGTTGTGCATATCCAAGTACACCTGCAAGAATGAGGATAATTTTTATGTTATATTTAAGGAATTGTTTAATCATAATATTTTCAAATTATTACCTGCTTAAATAGACCCTTCCTTGGATTGGGTTTTTAGTGCCATCATTGAATTCTAACACAAAGAAATATACGCCAACTGGTAGTAACGAATTTCCAAGAGTAATCCCTTTTTCAGAAGTACCATCCCAGTCTGGTCTATTTATATCCCCTTTATATAAAATGTTCCCAAAGCGATTATAGACCTCTAGAGTAAAATTAGGATAAAGATCTCTTAAGTTTTCGATTATAAATTCATCATTTATGGAATCGTCATTAGGAGAAAATCCGTCTGGAATTACAATATCTTCAGGACAATCTTCAAATAGTACCGTAATTTCTAGTCTTACAAAACTTTCACAGCCATCATCTGTTAAAGCAGACGCGTAATACGTTTGACCATCAACTAATATATCTAAAATAGAATAACTATTACCATCAGTAGGCGCATCAAACCAAGTAATATCTTCTGCACTTGTTATGTTATTTGATAGATTTTCTATTGTTGCTTCGTCTTGGGTACAAAAGACATTCCCGTTTTCAATGATTTCCGGAGTTACAGTATCAAAAATCGTAAAACTTGACGTTAAAATTGCAGAGACATCCGCGCTACATGTTGAATCTATGGTCGTAATTGAAGTTATTGTTACCGTTGTTAATCCTGGATTTGTTAATAGATTGGCAGGGATATTAAAAACAGAGATGCCATTAAGAATATTTACTATTGTTGTATTGTCAGATTGATTTGTTCCAGATAGATTGTAAGTCAAGATAAATGATCCATCAGCTAAAAGATTAGCATTTGAAATTGATATATCATTTGAATGTCCCAAACAGATATCTTCAGAAGAAATTTCTAATTCAGTTGCGTCTGGATTTATCTCTATCGTTACAGTTAATGTTGAAGTGTCTGATTCGTTGCAGGCTATTGGACCAGTCACTGTATAGGTGTAAGTTCCAGCGATATCTAAAATAGGATCAAAAATTCCAGTTCCACTGCTAAGTGTAGGGCTCCACGTGCCACCTGAGTCTGGAGACCCATCTAAATAATTAAATAAATCTTGAGTGCCATCAGCGCTACAAATTACAGCGTTGCTGTCTTCTCCAGCATTAGGGAGCGGAATAATAGAAACAGTGACTGTAGCAAATTGATCATCACAAGGCGGAGTTCCAGTTAGGGTATAGGTGTAAATTCCAGCAACATCTAAAGCAGGATCAAAAAGACCAGTTCCACTGGAGAGGGCAGGACTCCATATACCGCCAACTTCAGGCGAGCCACCAAGTATTGTAAATAAATCTATTGGATCGTCGTTGTTTGTACATAAATCTACTGAGCCATTGGTTCCAGCATCTGGAGGTGTATTCGTCGTTACAGTAACGGTTGCTGATGAATCGTCGCAAGGTGGAGTTCCAGAAATTGTATAGGTGTAGATTCCAGCAGTATCTATAATAGGATCAAAAATACCCGTTCCACTAACGAGTGCAGGGCTCCAAGTACCGCCAGCGTCTGGTGATCCACCAAGAACTGTGAATAGATCTATAGGATCATTGTCTGTACATAAATCTAGAACGCCATCTGTTCCAGCATTTGCAGTTGGTATAAAATCTACGGTTACTGTAGCAAATTGATCATCACAAGGCGGAGTTCCAGTTAATGTATAGGTGTAAATTCCAGCAACATCTACAGCAGGATCAAAAAGACCAGTTCCACTGCTGAGGGCAGGACTCCATATACCGCCAATTTCAGGTGATCCACCAAGTATTGTAAATAAATCTATTGGGTCGTTGTTTGTACATAAATCTACTAAGCCATTAGTTCCAGCATCTGGAGGTGTATTCGTTGTTACAGTAACGGTTGCTAATGAATCGTCGCAAGGCGGAGTTCCAGCAATTGTATAGGTGTAGATTCCAGCAGTATCTAATGCAGGATTAAAAACACCCGTTCCACTAGCGAGAGCAGGACTCCAAGTGCCACCAGCATCTGGTGTGCCGCCAAGAACTGTGAATAGGTCTATAGGATCATTGTCTGTACATAAATCTAGAACGCCATCTGTTCCAGCATTTGCAGTTGGTATAAAATCTACGGTTACTGTAGCAAATTGATCATCACAAGGCGGAGTTCCAGTTAATGTATAGGTGTAAATTCCAGCAACATCTGCAGCAGGATCAAAAAGACCCGTTCCACTGGCGAGCGCAGGACTCCAAGTGCCGCCAACTTCAGGTGATCCACCAAGTATTGTAAATAAATCTATTGGGTCGTTGTTTATACATAAATCTACTAGGCCATTGATTCCAGCATCTGGAGGTGTATTCGTTGTTATAGTAACGGTTGCTGATGAATCGTCGCAAGGCGGAGTTCCAGCAATTGTATAGGTGTAGATTCCAGCAGTATCTATAATAGGATCAAAAACACCCATTCCACTGGCGAGCGCAGGGCTCCAAGTGCCGCCAGTGTCTGGTGATCCACCAAGAACCGTGAAGAGGTCTATAGGACTATCATTCTCGCAGAGGTCTAAATTAGCATCACTTCCAGCGTTTGAAATTGTTATAAAATCTACGGTTACTGTAGCAAATTGATCATCACAAGGCGGAGTTCCAGTTAGGGTATACGTATAAATTCCAGCAACATCTGCAGCAGGATCAAAAAGACCCGTTCCACTGGCGAGCGCAGGACTCCAAGTGCCGCCAACTTCAGGTGATCCACCAAGTATTGTAAATAAATCTATTGGGTCGTTGTTTATACATAAATCTACTAGGCCATTGATTCCAGCATCTGGAGGTGTATTCGTTGTTATAGTAACGGTTGCTGATGAATCGTCGCAAGGCGGAGTTCCAGCAATTGTATAGGTGTAGATCCCAGCTGTATCTAATGCAGGATTAAAAACACCCGTTCCACTAGCGAGAGCAGGACTCCAAGTGCCACCAGCATCTGGTGTGCCGCCAAGAACTGTGAATAGGTCTATAGGGCCATCATTCTCGCAGAGGTCTAAATTAGCATCACTTCCAGCGTTTGAAATGGGTACAAAAGTCACGGTGACATTGGCTGATGTGTCATTACAAGGTGGAGCGCCAATTAAGGTATAGGTGTAAATTCCCGCTGTATCTAAAGCTGGGTTAAAAAGACCAGTTCCACTCGCTAGCGCAGGACTCCAAGTGCCGCCAACTTCAGGCGAACCACCAAGTATTGTAAATAAATCTATAGGGTCATTATTTGTGCATAAATCTACTAAGCCATTGGTTCCAGTATCTGGAGGCATGCTCGTTGTTACCGTGACAGTAGCCGATTCGTCTATGCAAGGCGCATTTCCGGAGAGCGTATATGTATAAGCCCCAGCTGTATCCGCAGAAGGGTCAAAAACTCCAGTTCCACTAGTCAACGCAGGACTCCATGTGCCGCCAACTTCAGGTGATCCACCAAGAATTGTGAATAAATCTATGGGATTATTATCTATACATAAATCTAGAATGCCATCAGTCCCAGCGTCTAAAGGTTGGATTATTGTAATGGTAACTGTTGATGAATTAGTACCGCAAATAGTCCCTGAATCTACTAAATATGTAAAAATATAAGGTCCGCCAGCTACAGTCATTGAGGTAATGTCCACAGTGCCTGTACTACCATTTGTGGTTGGAAAAGGGCCACTCCAAGAGCCATCGGTTTCAGGGCTTCCTGATAAGCCATCAATTAAATTTACAGGTGTACTGGTGTTAATATCTGTTTCGCAAATTTCTATAATACCACTTGTTCCTGAGTTAGCAGGTGTGTTTATAACAACGGTGACTTCAAACCTATTATCGCTTTCACAGGGAGGATCTACAGAGGTTGCAAAATAATCCTCTCCATTGACCAAGAGTTCAGTTGTTTCTAAAGGTATAACAGAACCCGAATTGGCATACCAATTAGTAAACCCAATAGCTACTAAATCTGCAACTGTTGGTGCTTGATCAGAACAGAATTCTTGAATCGCATTTCCCGTAGGGACAGGAACAAAACCAATGTTTACTAGAACAGATAATCGCGATGTTCTGCAGTTTGTGTCTGGGTTTTCTTGATCGGCATAGTATATCGTATTATCATTTAAAACCGTAGTTGGAGATAAGACTGCTCCGCCTACTGGCGCGTTATACCATTGAACATTATTTCCTGTTGCATTTAAATCTGAAATGGTAGCATCGTTTAGGTCGTCTACACATACACCTTGAAAATTCAGTCCGAAAGGAGCGCCATAAATAAAGACATCAACGTGTTCTCTGATGCAAGTTCCAGTCGTGTCATCTGCATAATAATCTTCTCCAGATATTAAGCCTTCTGAGCCTCCAATTGGTGTTGTCGATGTTGCTGTATCATACCAAAATACACCACCGCCATTATCTGTTGCTTCTAAATCTGATATAGTTGGACCATCCAAGTCACAAAAACTTTGATTTGCATTTATAATTGATGGACATTGAGAATACATTTGTAGTCCTCCTAATGTAAAGAGAAACAAAATTATAAGGGCTTTATTGCTAAAAATGTTTGGTTGTTCTACCATGGAAAGGATGGGGCTTCTTTAGTTTTATAAAGCTACTGATTTATTGGCAATAATCTAATCATTAAATTCACGAATTATGATTTCGTTATTATCGTAAATCGTAAAGGTGTTTTTAACGTAATTGAACTTGAGCGTTAAATAACTTGTTTTATATGTTATTGCAGAATCTTTAAATTCCATGTCTTGAGACAGCCTTAATGCAGTGTCAAATGTAATATCGAACCCATGAAGTATGTTTTGAGAGGGTTCAATATCGTATTTGAGTTTATAATTATTGAAATATTTTAAAGTTTGTATGGTATTGGTGATTTGGTTGATGTCTGGGTAAATTAATTTTAGTATTCTAAATCTTTTTGATGAAATTTGCTGATTATTTGGTAATAAAGAAGATTCAAGAACCACTAATTGAATATCGTAGTTTGATGTTTGACCCAATAGTAAAGTTGTAGAACTTAAAAATATTCCATTTTTTTTACTATCAATGATGATGTAATTGGTCTTGTTTTTATCCAACTTGGAAACGATATCTCTACTTGAATACTCATCTTTGTTGTTGGTAATAACCATCTTAGTCGCAGGTGAATGTTTTGTAATAAATGATCTACTGTCAATTCTTTCTTTATCACTAATCACAATAATATTACCTTCTTTACTATTGACATATTGAAGCGTTTTTAACTTTTGGATGTATACAGACGGTAGTGCTTGAAAAATTGAGCTGCTCGTATAGGTTTCTAATTTTGAGTTTAATGTAATTATGGGAATATCAGCAGTGGTTTTTGATAAGAACGCTTTTTCAATGTTCTGATTATAATTAAGAGTTATAATCGCATCATAAGAATCCAAATCAATATTTTCTAATGCCTTAGTGATTGTTATGTCATCAACTTTTAATAAGTTGATTTCGGTCTTTATTCCTAAGTTATTTAGGCTATCTATAGCTGTTTTTGTACCCTTATAAAATTGAATGTTATTTTGCAAATCAGTATTTGAAATTGCATCATAATTAGCTGTGCTTTTAGTGTAGTAATTGAATTCTATTTCGCTAAAAGGCATTAGCATTAAAATTTTTTTATTTTTTGTTGAAGTAATTAATGTGCTCAGATCTGTATATGAATCGCGATCAGTATCAATATCAGTATTAGGATTTTGAATATTGGTTTTTAAATTAGAGTCACTATTAGTAATAGGCATTTTTATTATTGTTCCAACAAGCACAGATTCAGATAAATTAGGATTTAATTTTAGAAATTCAGGTATCGATAAGCCTGCTTTTTTAGAGAGTCCATAAAGCGTCTCTTTAGGTTCAATAACATAATTTTTATAGTCTAATTCGTTGTTTTGGTTTTCTATAGTAGAAATAGTGTTTACTGCTGAAGAATCTTTAGTATTGACAGTTAATTCTGTTTCATTTGAAATCGTATTCCGGGTAGTTATTTTAGTTTCTGGTTTTTCGTTGATGAAATCTTTTACTGTTTTAGGTGGAACACTGTTAATAATTGTATCATTTGAAGTCTGAATTTTGGCGTCTTTATCTACATTCTTATCGCCATTACTTTTCGCTACTTCATTGCTTAATTTAGATGGGATTTTTATGGTGACTCCAGAGCGTAACATATCCGAAATTTGTGGATTCAAAGTTTCTAGTTGCTCAATAGTGGTGTTGAAAATTTTTGCAAGACCGAATTTAGTGTCTCCTTTTTTAACTAGATATTCTGTTCTGTTTTGAAGAGAAGTATTAGAATTTAATGCTTGGTTTGGTATCCTTATTTGAGTGCCAATAGACATCTTTTTTGGGATTATTGAAGAATTAGTGCTAATTAGTAAAGCCAAATCAACAGTATATAATTTTGAAATACTAAAAAAAGTATCTCCTTTTATAACTTTGTGAAACTGACGTGATTCAGATTGTTGAGGATTATTTGTTGCAGTTGATTGTGATGGAGGTGAATAATTAGAATTACTAATTTTTAAAATATGTCCCGCTTGTAATCCTTTTTTAATATGACTATTTTGGTTTTCTAAATTTGTAATACTAATCCCGAATTTCTTTGAGAGACCAAATTTGGTGTCGCCAGACTTGACCTTGTAAGCCAACAAATCATTAATTTTCGTTGAGTTTTTTTCGGAACTAGTTTTTGACTCATCAGAATTAACTCTAGAAACTGGTATTTTTAAGACCTCATTTATGTAAATTACTTTTGATGCACTAGGGTTTAATTGGATGATTTGTGAGATGGAAACATTATACATTTTTGATAATCTATAAACAGTTTCTCCTTTCTTAACTGTATGGTTTTTAGTAAGGTTTTGAGCGTTTCCGTAAAAAATACAGAACGAAAAAATCGTCAAAAACTTAAAAAAAACTTTTGTCATTCTATTTGGTTTGTACCTTAGTATTAGTGGATGTCTTCACAAAAAATAAAATTAATTATTTTTTTCGTTTAAAATCGGTTAACTCAGCTTGTTATGAGTGTGTTATTAACAATCACTAGTTAATAAAAAAGTTATTTTTTTATTTTAATTTTAGCAAAATTAAAATGACACTAAATCAATATGTGCAAGTATCTTATTTATTTTGCCTTTATTTTTGGTATTACATCATGTAAAACCGAAACTGACTCAAAAAAAAGTGGGCAGACAATTAACATGAAATTATCTGGACCTGTTTTTGGAACTTCATTTTCCGTTATTTATGATTCCGAAACTAATTATATAAAACAAATTGATAGCTTATTTACGGTCGTGAATCACTCGATGTCGACGTATATTCCAGATTCAGATATTTCTAAATTAAATAGAAATGAAGATATGATTTTAGATTATCATTTTGAAAACGTATTTAGAGCGTCAAGAAAAATATTTGCATCTACTCAAGGTGCCTTTGATCCAACAATTGGTAATGTTGTAAACGCCTGGAGTTTTGGAGCAGATAAAAATAAATTTTTAACCGATAGTTTAACTATAAACAATTTAATGCTAAGTGTTGGTTTTCAGAAAGTGCAAATCGCTCCATTTCAAAACGGATTCAAGATCAATAAACCAAATGATACATATTTAGAATTTAATGCTATTGCCAAGGGGTACGGAGTGGATGTTATAGCTGAGTTTCTAGAGCGTAAAAATATTGAGAACTACCTTGTTGAAATAGGAGGAGAGATTCGAGTTAAAGGTAAAAATTTAGATAAAGATTTACCTTGGCGTGTAGGTCTTGATGAACCTCGTTTTGATGGTGGACAATCTGTATATAAAGCCATAAATCTAAAGGATGAGGCCATGGCAACCTCTGGAACATATAGAAAGTTTAATACCGATGACAACGGAAATCGGTATGCACATATCATAAATACAAAAACAGGATATCCAACAAAAACTAATATTTTAAGTGTATCTGTTATTGCTGAAGACTGCATGACTGCAGATGCTTATGCAACGGCTTTTCAGGCTATGGGAATAGAAAATGTTACTGAGTTTTTAAAATCACACCCAAAGCTTAAAGTGTTTATGATTTTTGAGAATGATAACAATGAGTTTGAAACTTTAAACTTGAATAATTTTCCTGAATAATGTTGTGACTTATTAAAATTGATTGTGTCCAAAAGATGCTATTAATTAACTTGTTATAAAAAGTTGTTCTAAATTTATTTAGTTCAACTTTTTTTTAGTTTATCAACTTGATTGATTTATGTTTAGCAGTTGTAAATGATGTTTTAGAAGTTATTGCAAAAAAATGAAAGAGGTAAGTTGTATTTTTGTTTTTAATTTTCTCAATTGTACATAAAGCGACTTCTTTTATCTTTCTTTCTTCTTTCATTTCTAATGAAAGCGCAACAACCAGTTTCTGTACATCTTACCCAAAAAGACGGCTTACCAGATAAAGAATTCTACAATATTATAGAAGACAGTAAAGGTTTTATTTGGTTATGCGCAGATAAAGGGTTGTTTCGTTACGATGGTAAAACGTTTGAAAATTATAGTAATAAAGACAAGCGAGCACTTTCGGTTTTTGGAGTTAAAGAAGATAATCAAGGACGCATATGGAGCAATAATATTACAGGACAATTCTTTTACGTAGAAAGCAACAAACTATATACTTTTATAGATTTAAGTAAACAACTAAAAGGAGAACTGGCGGAATTTGAAATAGTAGATAATGCGCTGTTGGTATTTGGCCAACGCAAAATTTATAAAGTTGATTTAGAGACAAAAGAAATAGAAATAGTATACACACCAAAGTCTAGTGTTGGTGGATCATCAAAAATTGATGATGTTATTTATTTTGGGACTCTAGATTCTATTATTTCTTTGAAAAGTAAAAATAATATTGAACAATTGTTTCCTACCAAACTAAGAAACCGTAAAAAGAACGGTCGAAGAATCATTTCAGGAAAATCGAAAATTTTTAAATTAGACTCATTACTGTTTTATAGGCAGATTCGGGATAAAAAAAATGTTTTTTTTTACATAGATTTATCTAAAAAAAACCTAGAAAAAATTGATGATTTTGACGTCGTTGCCAAAGAAAGGATTCGGCATATCTTTGAGAGCGATAATGAAATATGGATATCGACATCTAATGGTGTCTGGATTTACGAAAGATTAAAGGATGGCTTTCAATTAAAAAAACGATTTTTAAACGGGAAAGATGTCACTAAAATAATAAAGGATAAAGACGATAACTACTGGTTCACGACCTTAAATGATGGTATTTATATAATGCCAAATATTTATATAGTGCGCTATCCTATTTCGCAAGAACATAAAAATATTAGTTGTTTAGATAAGGTGAATGATAGCACACTTCACTTTGGCTCAAATAGCGGAAGTGTTGGGTTTTATAATATTAAAACTAATGTAGAAACACTGCTAGAGGTTCCCGAAAACTCAAGGGTATCTGCTATTAAATATAATTCTAAAAAACAAGTAAGTTACATTGCTAAAGATTATGATGGTTTTCTTTTAGACCATAGAACACTTAAGTTAAAGCGAGTAAAAAATTATTTCGCGGCAAAGAGTTTCTCTGTTTTAGATAATCAGGATGTGTTGTGTGTTAACTATAATACCGTAAGAGTATTAGAAAAAGGTGAGGTTAACAATATGTTATTACTTTTTAGAGATAGACGTCCATATACGTCATATTACAGTCATAAGAAGAAGTCTGTCTATATCAGTTATGTAGATGGTTTAGCGAAGTATGATAGCTTGTGGAATGCTAAAACTATACATTATAAAAATGAACCTATTTATGGATTATCAATTACAGAAACTACAAATGGACTCATTTGGGTAGCCACATTTAAGAATGGTGTTTTTGGAATAAAAGATGGAGAAGCTGTTTCTCATTTCACAACAAAAAATGGTTTAGTTTCAAACAAAATAGAAAAGATTAAAGGCGATGGTAATAAGCTATGGATTGCTACTGATAGTGGTATTCAATTATTAGATACATATACGCAAGATTTTAAAATATTAACTAAAAGAGATGGTGTGGTTTCTTATGATATTTCTGGTATAGAAATTATAGAAGACAAAGTCATTTTTTCATCTAATGAAGGTTTGTTTGCTTTCAATAAAAAGAAAGTTTTTAAAGAGCAGAAACCTCTAGAGGTCTATTTTAATAACATTGAAATCAATGAGGGTAAATCTGTAATAAAATCAAATTATAAGTTAAAACACGACCAAAACACCATAAAAATGGGGTTTAATGTTAATGGATTTCAGTTTAACCAAAAAGGGAAATATACGTATCGATTATTAGGTTTAAATAAAAATTGGATTACTACAGAAGTAGGTGTGAATTCGGTTAAATACAATAGTTTGTCTGCTGGTAATTATACATTTCAAGTACAACCAGTATTGGATGTTGAAAGTAACGAGATTAGAATTGAAGCACTTCAATTTTCGATTGAAAGACCTTTCTGGAAAACGTGGTGGTTTATTTCAGGCTTATCTATCTTAGTACTTGGATCAACGGTTTTATATTTCCGAAGAAAAATAAAAAAGAAAGAGCAGCAGCGTGAATTGGAAGTGAAACAATTGTCATTGGATAAAGAACTCATTGCTTTAAAATTAGAGAACCTTAGGTCTCAAATGAATCCGCATTTTATATTTAATGCGCTCAATTCGATACAAGAATATATTGTTTTAAATCAAAAAAAATTAGCAAGTGAATATTTGGGGAAGTTTGCAGATTTAATTAGAACATATTTAAATCACAGCACTAAAGGAAAAATCACCTTGCAAGAAGAAATTGATTGCCTCGAAATGTATTTAGAATTAGAAAAACTACGTTTTGAAGAAAAGTTACATTATACAATTGCAACTTCTGGCAACTTAAAACCAGAACAAGTGAATATTCCAACAATGCTTATTCAGCCTTATGTTGAGAATGCTCTAAAGCATGGATTGTTACATCGTAAAACAGATCGTGTTTTAAAAATCAATTTTTTTATTAATGATGAAGTCAGTACTGTGAGATGCATTATTATTGATAATGGTGTTGGCAGAGAAAAAGCTGAAGAATTTAAGGTTAGAAGCCATAAAACACATAAGTCTTTCGCAACGAAAGCAACCCAAGACCGATTGGCATTATTGAATTATGGAAAACAAAAACAAGTTGGTGTAGACATCACAGATATAGTTGAAAATGAAAACCCAGTAGGAACCCAAGTCGATATTACCATACCTTATACAACCCATTAAATTATGCAAGTAGTTATAATAGATGACGAACCAAAAGCGAGAAAACTACTCCAAATACTAATACAAGAGAACTGTCCAAAAGTAACCACTATTTTTATTGCTGAAGATCTGCTAAGTGGTGTAGACGTTATTAAAAAAGAACAGCCTCAAATTGTTTTTCTAGATATTGAAATGCCAGAACATTCTGGATTAGAGATTTTTGATTTTATAGACCCTCTAAATCATAATTTCGAAATCATTTTTACAACAGCTTACAGTGAATATGCTATAAAAGCTTTTGAGCTTTCTGCGGTAGATTATCTACTTAAACCTTTACGAGCAGATAAGCTTGTGGATGCTATAGAGAAAGCAATCCAAAATATTGATAAATCTCATATTAATATAAAATTAGAGGAGCTTCAAAAAAGTTTAAAATCTTCTAACTTTAAAAAAATAGGGCTTCCTGTAGCAGATGGTATCAAGTTTGTCAACTTTGAAGATATTATACTCTTAAAAGCAGATGGTATGTACACCAGAGTGAGTCTTCAAAATGCTTCGGAAATTTTAATTAGCAAGCCACTTAAACACTTTGAAGAATTATTAGAGACTATTCCAGCATTTTATAGACCACATCGCTCATTCTTAATAAACTTAAAATTCATCAAAGAATATTCTAAAAAAGATGGCGGTTATATCATTATGGATAACAACGAAAGTGTATCTATTTCCAAAGACAAAAAAGAAGAATTTTTGACTATTGTTCAAAATATAGGCTAGTTTTCTTTAGAAGTTGAAAAAGCTATTTCAGAAATCAACCTAATTTTTAAGAGCCTTGTTGTAAGGCCTTTGTTTTCATAAATCTAAAATTTAACCTATTATGAAAACAAAATTACTTTTATTAATATTAGCAGTGTTTACAATCAGTACTAATGCGCAAACTTTTGATTGGGAAGGAAGGGCAACAATCAATGGAGGAGGAACTTATGTGAGACAAACCATTGCTGGTATACAGGCTGAATGTACTAACTCTTCAAATGACCTTCAGCATATTGATGGTCGTGGTTTTGCTGGTTCGAGTGGTTATGTTGTAAGTTGTGGGTCTAATACAACTTCAATAACTGTTACTTTTAATGCTGCTATAAATATTCAATCTATTTATACACTTGATTGAAATGGAGGTGCTTCTGATGATTGGGCATTTACACCAATTGGAGGAATAAATTCTAATTTAGCACAAAATATTGGAGGGTCAACAGGTGTTAATGTTAACTGGACAAATGTTACAGCATTTACAATTACAAGTGCTAATGGTGTTGATCGGTTTACTATAGATGATATTGTGTTTATACCATCTGTACCAACTTGTACAGTAAACATACCAGATGCAAACTTTAAAGGTTATTTAGTAGGTAATACAAATATTAACACAAACGGAGATACCGAAATACAATTTAGTGAAGCAAGTACTTATACTGGTATAATTGCTTGCACAGCATAAAATATTTCTGACTTAACAGGAATTGAAGCTTTTACCGAAATAACACTTTTATTTTGTTATGATAATCAATTAACTAGTTTAGATATTTCGGCTAATACAAAGTTAACACTTTTAACATGTACTAATAATCAGTTAACTAGTTTAGATGTTTCTACAAATACTGCATTAGGTCAGTTGAATTGTGGAGGTAATAATTTAACAAGCATAGACCTTTCTACAAATGTTACATTAGGAACTTTAGTATGTAGTGATAATGGTTTAACAAGTTTAGATATTTCTACCAATACGGTTTTAGATGAATTGTACTGCGCTAATAATAACTTAACAAGTTTAGATTCTTCAACAAATATTGCTTTAATAAATATATCTTGTGAGAACAATAATATACAGAGTTTAGATGTTTCTGAAAATATAAATTTAGGAGCTTTAATTAGTAATGACAACCAATTAACAAGCTTAAATGTAGCAAATGTAGCAAATGTAGCAAATGGTGGTAATGGTGGTTTAAACTTTATGAAAGCTCAAAACAATACTGCTTTGCCTTGTATACAAATAGACGGAGGCTTTACACCGCCTAAGATTAGTAATTGGGAAAAAGATGCTGCTGCAAGTTTTAGTTCAAATTGTGCTAGTTTAAGTGTCATGGGGTTTAATCTTAACCTAGTTTCTTTATATCCAAATCCTACAACTTCAGAATTAAATATAGAAATGTCTCATGGTTTTAAGCAAGCCATTATTTATTCTGTTTTAGGAAAAGAAGTATTAAGAGTACACAACAAAAATATAGATGTTTCTAGTTTGTCAAATGGACTATTTTTAATTAAGATTGAAGATGAATCAGGAAATGTTTTAACCAAACGTTTTATCAAAGAGTAGTATAGTTACTAGTTTAATTATTGTTTTAAATCTCGTAAGTATTATGCTTATGGGATTTTTTGTTTTAGAAGTTGAGATTGGTATTTCAGAAATTGACTCATTATTTTAGAGCTTAGTTGTTAGATATTTGCTTCTTAATATAAAAATTAACCTATTATGAAAACAAAATTAGTTACACTGTTATTATTTGCGGTAACCATCGTACAAGCTCAAGAAAATTTTTATGAAGCTATTGAAGCTAATGGTGAAGCCTCTGTTTACGAAGGTTTTTCGGGATTTGAAGCAAATGGAGACGGAACTTATAATTTTGTAAGTTCAAGTCCAGCTGTAAACATAACAGTTACTAAACTACCAACAGGACAGCCTGTAGGTTTTGTAGCGACACCAGTTTCTGAAGACTATGGTGGGTTTAGTGAAACAGAAATAAGCGATTACGGTAGAGTCGATAGTTACCCAAATGTAATATCTATAAAACATGATTATACTGATGATGGTTACATGATGATTGATGATCTATTATTTAAAGTAGATAAAATACCAGACAACGGTGTTCCAAAATTTAACAATGTTATAGCCATTTATGTAATGGTTAAAGAGCGTGGAGAAACAAAAGAAAAAGAAGACACAGTAAAGAAAAAGACGAAAAAGAAGGGTGGATTCATGGCAAGGATGAAAGCAAAAATAGAATCTGCTGCTGGTGGTGCACACACTCCAACATATAAATACATTAAAACAGTAAAAATAGAGAAAGTGTTTAACGATTATATAATTGCGATGAAGTCAAAACAAGCAACTGCTCTAACAGCAGAGGATAAAGCAGATATCGCTAGAATTAAGCGCACTCGAGAAGCTGGAGATGAAGAAATTAAGAGATATAACGATTCTATTAGAGCAACTCCTGAGTATACCAAATTGAAAGCGCACCAAGCGCGTATGGCGCAAATGGATAAAAACGACGCTAAAAATGAAGTAATGGTTTATAATAAAACAGGTAAGGATATTTATTTTGTAGAAGAGTCATCGAGAAACCCTACTAAAATTTCAAGTGGGACTTCAACAAAATTAAATTGTTCAAAAAATTACTATTATACGTATGATGCTAATGATGGTATTTATGGTGGGAGATCAAATCATTCTAAACTCTACAGTTCTAACTCTGGTTGTGGTAGTGGTGTTACAGTAAACTAGTTTCTATTAAATAAAGAAAAACCTTAGTTATTAAAAAAGAAAAACGTTTAAATAATAGCAATGGTTCATAGTTTAGTTATTGTTTTTTATCTCGTAGGTATTTTGTACTTGCGAGATTTTTTGTTTTAGAAGTCGAAACTAGCATTTCAGAAATTGGCTTCATATTAAAGAGCCTTCATAGTAGATATTTGTTGCTTAATTTAAAATTTAACCTATTATGAAAACACGATTACTTTACGCATTCTTATTTGTCAGCACATTCGCATTTGCGCAGTTTCCAACTAATGGTTTGGTAGCTCAATATGGATTTGATAATGGCTCCTTAGCAGATGGAGCTAATGGAAACAACTTTACACAAACAGGAGCTTCTTTAACCCAAGAGAATAACCGATTTAATACTGCTAATAACTCTATAGATATAAATGGAGATTATTTGACTAGACCAGATGTTGCATTTAATAACAGTCGGCTGTCTTATAATTTTTGGATAAAGACAGGTACAAATGATGTAAATAAAAGAACTATTATAGATAATAGTACAAGAACAGTTCCTAATGGGTTTAATAGTGATGGTTATTATATTTATATCGAAAACGGAAGATTAGGTGTATATGCAACTTACGACTATACATGTTCAACCGTAACGCAAGGTGTAAATAATTTGTCTAGCCATTTTGTAGCAGATAATAATTGGCATAACGTAACCGTAAAATTTTGGAAAAATGTAACTGGTAATACGGATCATGTTATCGATATAAAAATTGATAATTTTTCAACAGAAACTGTTGTAGATGGATTTTCAAATAGTTCATGTAGTCTAAATTATAGTTTTGATATTAGCTCAAATGTTGTTATTGGTAATAATGCCATGACAAATTTACCAGCTGCTTATCGTTATGAAGATGTAATTGACGATATTCTAATTTATAATAGACTTTTAACTGAATCTGAAATGTCTAGTATAGCAAATTATAATGATTTTTGCTTTTCACGTCAGGCTTCAGATATTACTGTAAATACAATAACTGAAACTACTGCCAACATAGTATTGCCAAGTACTGGTGTTTTTGACGTTGCATACGCATTAAAAGATGTTCCTTTTAGCTCAGCGATTATAATTAGTAACATAACTACTGGTTCTACACCATTAAGCGGATTAACTACTGCTACTTTTTATGATGTCTATTTAAGAGAGCACTGTGCAACATCTACTTCAGGTTGGTCAGTTCCTAAATCATTTAAGACAGCGCGACCATATGGCCGATTATACGTTAATAAAAATGCCACAGGAGCTAATGACGGCTTAACGTGGGCAGATGCATTTACTGATTTACAAAGTGCGTTGGCAGATGTTTTTGCAGGTGAAGAAATCTGGATAACCTCAGGGACCTATAAACCTCATGCTTCAAATAGAGGTGTTTATTACGTCATAAATAAAGAGAACATGAAGATATACGGTGGGTTCTCAGGTACAGAAACACAATTGTCAGAGCGTGTTTTAGGGGCTAATGAAACAATTCTATCTGCAGATTTACAAGAAAATGATGCGAATATTTCAGACTTTCCTGGAAATTATTCAAATACTACAAGAAATGCCGATAACAGTTACCGTGTTGTAAATATTTTAGATACGGGTAATAATTTATTATTAGACGGGTTAACAATTAGCGATGCTCATAATAATGCTAGTGCAACATCAAGAGGAGCAGCAATTGCCAAAAACAAATCGGTATCTCAGTTAACATTAAGAAATTGTATTATAAAAGATAACCTTGGTAGAAATGATAATGCAGGTTTAGTTGCAGAGTTTGAGTTGAATAATACCTCTGGTACGCGAGGCGAGCTAATTATAGAAAACTGTAAATTTATTAACAATATGTCACGTTGGGCATCTGGTATTTATAGTTTTGTTAGAGGTAATACCAATGTTGATATTACTGTGGCAAATACCTTGTTTGATGGTAATATTGCAGCAGATTTGAATACGACATCAGCTACAGGATTAAGTGGAAGTGCGTCTTGGTTTAGAGTAGTTACAAATGGATCAAACGTTACTCTTAACTTATCTAATAACACTTATGTTAACAATCAAGATTTGGGAACAGCACAATCTTTAAATAACTTCAATAGAGCTACAGCAGGAATTAGTAAAGGTGCTGGTATAACTAGTGTTTTTAATGCTACAGTTAATAATTGTATTTTCTGGAACAATACATCAGCAGGTGGAGTAACTGCACGTTCTATTACTGATTTGTATAAATCACCAGCAAACTCATTAATCATCAATAACTCAATAGATTCACTCAATTTTAATGATGATAGTATCACAAGTACAGTGTCTACATCTAATGCAGACCCAGTATTTATTAGTGCGTCAACTGGGGATTTTACATTAAACTCTAGTTCGCCAGCAGTAGATACAGGAGATAATACTTATGCTGTGGGAGGAATAGATCTGTCTGGTAACCCACGAATTTTTAATTCATTAATAGACATGGGAGCTTTTGAGTACAATTCAACATTAAGTACGATTGGTTTTGAGCTCAATGATAATCAAATCAAACTTTATCCAAATCCAACATCATCTGTTTTAAATATAGAAATTAATGCTAGCTTAAAACAAGCTAAGATCTATTCTGTTTTGGGAACTCAAGTTTTAAAAACAATTTCAAAAACTATAAATATATCAACTTTAAATAGTGGCATATATCTCATCAAAATAGAAGACGAAAACGGATCAATTTCAACAAAACGATTTGTGAAAAATTAGAGTAAATAATTAAATAATGAAAAGTTGAGCTAATTAATTTTAGTTCAACTTTTCTTTTTTATCTGAAGTATTTAAAACAAAATAAACTAGAACTATTTCTAGTCCTATTCTACGTGATTATAGCAGGAACTATTATGTTTTTTTTTTTAACTAACTCTTATTTTTTTACAAAGCATTAATTAATAATAACAACCAGCCTATCACTAAAAGCAAACCACCTATTGGAGTAATAGGACCTAAAAACCGAAGCTTTTTTCCTTTGGATGCAGATACAACCAATCCATAAATACTAAAAGAGAATAGTATAATTCCAACTGTGAAGCACCAGTATGTTGCCAAAGTTATATAAGTATTGCTAAACCCCAAAACGAGTAACACTATAGCATGATACATTTGGTATTTTACACCAACTTCAAAACTATGTAATTGTTCGCTAGATAACGTTTTCTTCATGGCATGAGCTCCAAAGGCGCCAAAAATGACTGAAAGCATACCAAAAAATGCACCAGTAATAATTATAATTTGTTGTGTCATTACACTAAATTTTAGTAATCTTTTATTTGTAAACTACGGGTATAATCTCACCTTTAGCTAAACAATATTTTTCTATATCTTCTTCGGAAAGTTTAGAGGTATAATCTACTTCATCAACTGTAAATCCAATAGATCTAAGTGTATCAAAATAATCAAGACCATAAACGCGCACGTGGTCATATTGACCGAAGATTCTCGCACGTTCTTTTTGATCTGTAATCGAGTTATCCTCAAACGTCTCCGCTTTCGTTACATCTTGCGGAATTTGAAAAACTCCCATTCCACCCGGTTTCATAACACGATACAATTCTTGCATGGCTTTGGTATCATCAGGTATATGCTCTAATACATGATTACATAAAATAATATCGTAGCTATTATCTTCAAAAGGTAAATCACAAATATCGGCTTTGACATCAGCAATAGGTGATAATAAATCAGTTGTTGTGTACTCTAAGTTTTTTAGTTTTCTAAAGCGTTTCAAAAAACATTGCTCTGGAGCAAAATGAAGCACTTTTTTTCTGTCAGTTAAACGTTCCGAAGAGAAAAAACCGGTTTCATTCTGCAGGTATAACCATAATAACCTATGACGTTCTAAACTTAATGTAGAAGGCGAGAGTACGTTGTTTCGCTGATTTCCGTAGCCATAGGGCAAAAAATATTTGAAACTCTTACCATCAATTGGGTCTGTAAACTGATCTCCACTTAAGAAAAAGGTTAATAGGGGTCGAGCTAAATAGCTTAGCCTAATCAGTATTGGTCTAGGTAGTGTATTAAGTATAAATTTAAAGAGATTTTTCAATGGTTATGAAACTAGTTGTGAGTTGGAACATGATTTTTAAATTCAGCTTCTTCATCACTTTTAATACCTAGAGCTTCGTGCACATAATCAAACGTTGATAAAATCTCTGGTTTGCCATCTATAAGTGCGATGTCATGTTCAAAATGTACGCTAGGTTTCCCATCCTGAGTTACGATTGTCCAACCATCTTTAAGTTGTTTTACTTTATAAGTTCCGCCATTAATCATAGGCTCAATAGCAACGACCATACCATCAATAAATTTCTTACCACGACCTCTGCGACCATAGTTTGGCATTTCTGGGTCTTCATGCATTTTACGACCTAAACCGTGACCTACAAGTTCTCTAACAACACCATAGCCTTGTGCTTCACAATGCTGTTGTATAGCAAAACCTACATCACCAACACGGTTTCCAGCTTTAAATTCTCTAATACCAGCGTATAAAGATTCTTTAGTGATTTGAACTAATTTTTTCGTTTCGGGATCAACCTCTCCAATCTCAAAAGTATACGCATGATCACCGTAAAATCCATTCATAAGTGATCCACAATCTATAGAAACAATATCACCATCTCTAAGTGGTTTATCCGTTGGTAATCCATGTACTACAGCTTCATTGACACTACATAATAGTGTTGACGGACAATCATACAATCCCAAAAAACCAGGAACAGCCCCTTGAGCTCTGATAAAATCCTCAGCTAGTTTATCTAATTGCATTGTCGTTACACCTTCTTTAGTTTCTTTTGCAAGCATACCTAAAGTTTTAGATACGACCAATGCACTTAAACGCATTAACTCAATTTCTTCTTTTGTTTTGACTATAATCATGTTATTTTTTTAAAAATGAGAAGAAGCCCTTTTTTTCTTTTAGAGCATTCATGTTAGGTTCTTCTTTGGTGATAAGTTGATACACTTCTCCCCAACCTAAGATACCTCCAATGTTTCTATCGTCTATATAAATATCGGCATAGATTTTTCTACTCACCGAATTATCATATTTTTCTTCAGGAAAACTTTGGTTTACAGCATAAAACGTGATACCATTTTCTTTGCAAAAAGCGACAGCTTCGTCTAGTTTTGAACCACTTCTATAGGTCCAGAGTATGAGTCTATGACCATCTTGTTGGAGACGTTTCATCGTTTCAAAAGCAAAAATACGAGGCTTTCCTACTTTTGGATAAGCATCCTCAACTATGGTTCCATCAAAATCAATGGCTAAGACAAGTTTATCTTGAAAATTCATTTACTAATTTTTGTTATTTTGTAAAAATACAATTTTTCGATTTTAATTATACCAACGGTTTTTGTGTCATCACTTCCGGCTGTTCAATTCCCATAAGTTTTAGGATAGTTGGCGCAATATCACCTAAAATTCCATCCTTAATAGTTAGTTTTTCATCACCGATTAAAATTACAGGTACTGGATTAGTTGTGTGCGCTGTATTTGGTGATCCATCTGGATTAATCATGGTTTCACAGTTGCCGTGATCTGCTATTAAGATCGTTGTGTAATTATTGTCTAGGGCAGTTTCTATAACTTGTTTAACACAAGCGTCAACAGCTTCACAAGCTTGTATTGCAGCCTCCATAACGCCAGTATGACCAACCATGTCTCCATTTGCAAAATTTAAACACACAAAATCAACAGCTCCTTTTTCAAGTTCTGGAACGAGGGCATCTGTCAATTCAAAAGCACTCATTTCTGGTTTTAAATCATAGGTCGCAACTTTTGGTGAGTTTCTTAAGAGTCTGGTTTCGCCTTTAAAAGGTTTTTCTTGTCCGCCAGAAAAGAAAAACGTTACGTGAGGATACTTTTCAGTTTCTGCCATTCTAATTTGTGTCTTATTGTTTTTCTCTAATATTTCACCCAAAGTTTCGGTGAGATTATCTTTATTGAAGACAACGTTTATACCTTTATAAGAATCGTCATAATTAGTTAAAGTCACATAATGCAAGTTTAACTTATGCATGTTTTGCTCATGGAAATCATTTTGAGATAACGCTTCGGTTAACTCACGACCACGATCTGTTCTAAAATTGAAGAAGACAACAACATCACCATCTTTTATTTTGGCAAGAGGTTGATTGTCATCACCAACCATAACGATTGGTTTTATGAACTCGTCAGTTACACCACTATTGTAATTGTTTTGGATACTTTGAGTCGCATTTTGTGACTGTTCTCCTTTACCATTTACTAAACCATCATAAGCCAATTTAACACGTTCCCAGCGTTTATCTCTGTCCATGGCGAAGTAACGACCAGTGACAGAGGCCAATTTGGTGTTTGTGTTATTAATATGTGTTTCTAACAAGCTGATAAATCCAAATCCAGATTTAGGATCTACATCTCTACCATCTGTAAAGGCATGAATGTAAGAGTTTTTTATTCCGAAGTTATTCGCAGCATCTACCAAACCAAATAAATGATTGATATGAGAGTGAACGCCTCCATCACTCACTAATCCTAAAAAATGTACAGGCTTATTATTGTCTTTTGCGTATTGAAAAGCACTGACAAGCGTTTGCTCATCTTTTAAGGTGTCATTTTTAACAGCTAGATTTATTTTTACTAAATCTTGGTATACAATACGTCCAGCTCCAAGATTCATGTGACCAACTTCGCTATTTCCCATTTGTCCCTCTGGTAAACCAACGTGTAAACCGTCTGTTCTTAAAGTAGCATGAGAATATTTGTCATAAAGGGAATCTATAAATGGTGTTTTCGCATTATCAATGGCAGATACTTTTGGGTCTGGAGACATGCCCCAACCATCAAGGATCATTAAAATAATTTTCTTGTTCATTAGAATACGTTTTATGGAAAAATCAAAGATAAAAGTTTAATGGTGTTTATCTCTAAATGAGATTATAAAATATGATTAATTATCTAATTATTTAGAGATGGTACGTTGAGAGATATTGATTATGATATAATTAACACATTTTTTTACAAATAGTTAAATAAATGTTATTAATTTTTTTTGTTGTAACACATCAGGGATTATGTCGTCTCTTTAGTGTGACCTGGTACAAGTCAGTTCAAAATCAAAAAACATAAATCAATTAATTTAAAATCTTTCATCATGAAAAAATCAGCAGTAATTATCGCAATCGCATTAGGGTTTTCATTTACAACCTTACAAGCAACAAATGACATTGTAACAACTTCAACCTACGAAACCGTAACTAAAAGAACAGTTGATCCATTTTGTATCTCTATTGTAAATGGAGATATAGATACTGTCAGAAAACTTATTGAGTTAGGACAAGACGTCAACAAAAAGTCTAACGGTTTGACGCCAGCTATGTACGCAGCAAAGTATAATAGACTTGATGTTCTAAAACTCTTAGTAGAAAAAGGAGCTAGGCTAAACGTAAAGTCTGCAAAAGGTATGACTGCAAAGAAGTATGCAGAATTGTCTAATGCAAAAGATACCTTAGCATTTATTAAAGAATTAGACTCTTAATACAACAGGTTTCTTTTGAGAAACAATTATTTGAGTTAGTTAATAGAACGCATCTTTTTTAAGATGCGTTTTTTTTTTTTTTTTTCGATAGGTTCTCTAGTCTTTTCTTTCCGGTTTTCTGGATCTGGATGCGTGCTCTGCATTTTTGGGAACACGAATTAGATCATCAACAGTATTGGCTTTTAAAATGGTCATCACAGCAATTATTTCTTCAGGGCTGTATCACCCTTTAAGCATGAATTTAACACCCAAATTATCACTTTTTAATTCATCATCACGACTATTAATAATAATGTGTTTTGTCTAATGCCACGTACTAAGCGTTCAGCACCTACAGCAACAGAACCTGAAGTTGTTAGACCTTGCCAATAGTTACTCTTATAATTGTGCTCGTTAGTATTTATACGTTTACAAAAGTTCTAGATTTATATCCATAATATTTTCGTTGAGGTAATTAGTAATAAATTCTTCAGAAAAATGATTACACCCAATTAATTGCTCTGAAGTAATAAGATCTCTCAAATCGAGTTTTTGATACGCTTGTAAATAGCCTTGCGAAAGCGGTTTGTAACTATAATGCCAAGGCTCATATTTAAAGCCTTTTCTATTTGTTTCATTTGTATATACTAAATAGAAACCAAACCTATTTGCATGAACATCCATCCAGTCTTTAAATTTTGAAAAACAACCTGTACCATTAAAATGTTTTGGGTTTAAAACATGACGAGGTTGTGGTACATTGCCATCAATTAAATCAATATCTGTAGCCCAATGATGTCTCGATGTTCCTGGTATGGTTGAGTATTCTATGATTTTATTGATGCTTTCTTTTGGATTTAATCCATTATTGATATTGCTTTTGTACTTGCGTTCCCAAATTCTATTTTGATGATCAAAGCTTCTGTAGCTGGACGCAACTTTAATCTTGATGTCGCTTTTTAGAGCCTCATCGCTCATAACTAAAAATGCGTGGTAAGCTTCTTTTCTCAATTTATAGCCCTCACCAAATAACTCTGGATTGCCTTTTCCAATCAATTCTTTATAGGGAATAGTGGCATTAGTATCTTGAAATGCTATCTGCGGAAAAACCGCCAATCCAAATCCAAATGCTGCTGTTCCTTTTATAAACGTGCGTCTTTTCATAATGCTTTTATCATTACATAATACATGCCAACTTTAGTTGTTGCAATTGATCTTTCTTATTGTAAAATAGGTTGACTAGCGATGTGTGTGTCTTTATTTGTGGTTTTTTGAATTTGAAATTCATTCATATGATTATTTGATTTCACGAGTTTTAGTCAATCAAACTTAATCAAAATTATTTATCTTCACATGAAATTTACAGCCATGTCTTTCCGATTTGAAATCCTCGAAAAATCTCGTATTAATGAGATTATCCCATTAGTGCAAAAACTTACGAGTTTTAAAGTTTCCGAAGTGCTTCTTAAAGAGCGTTTTGCAGAAATGGTCACTCAAAATTATGAGTGTGCTGTGATTTTTGATGGCATTAAATTAATAGGAGTAACTGGTTTGTGGTTTTCTACGCGACATTATGCAGGTAAAACTGTTGAAATTGATCACGTTTATATAGATGATCGATATCGCAATAAAGGGTTGGGAAAGGAATTTCTTAATTGGATTTATGGATACGTGAAATCTAAAGGCTGCAATACCGCAGAACTTAACACGTATGTGCACAATTATCCATCACACAAATTTTACTATAATGAAGGCTTTGAAATTTTAGGCTATCATTTTTTAAAGAAGTTTTGATTTATGGTTGTGTAAGAGTAAAGTTATTTTATATTTGCGCCCGGAATGCGAGAGTAGCTCAGTTGGTAGAGCGTCAGCCTTCCAAGCTGAATGTCGCCAGTTCGAACCTGGTCTCTCGCTCAAAATCCTTGTCAATACGACGAGGATTTTTTTTGTATTGTTGCGAAGGCATGAATGGTTGCCTATGGAATGATTACTTCAATCCACTCAATAAACTTCCAGTTATAATCTCATAAGGTGCTTGGTTATGCTCAAAAACACGAGCATCTAGCGTGCCTCTTAATGTAATTGCGTCACCTTTTACCTCTAGCCAACTCCCTTCTCTAATTCCAACAACGGGTTGGGTATTAAATTTATGAAACTCCTTAATTCTAGTTTCTCGTGTTTCTCCCATATGTTTACTTGTTGGGTCTGGATCTAAATAATGCGGATTGATATTAAAAGGAACAAATCCAAAAGTCTTAAAACTTGGAGGATACACAATTGGCATATCATTGGTTGTGTTCATTGTGAGTCCGCAAATATTACTACCAGCACTTGTGCCTAGGTAAGGTGTTCCGTTTTTAACTTCTGCTTTTATCGTGTCTATTAAATCATTTTTATAAAGTTGATTCACCAAAACAAAGGTATTTCCTCCTCCTGTAAAAATTCCTTTAGCATTTTTTATAGCTTCTTTAGGGGTGTCAAATTCATGAATCCCAACAACTTTTTTATCAATTTTATTGAACGCTATACGCACTCTCTTGGTGTATTCATCATGAGTTATTCCGCCAGGTCTTGCGTATGGGATGAATAAAATTTCCGAAGTATGTTTAAAAAACTCACGAAGTTCTTCTAATAAGTAATCTAGAGATTCTCCACCATGAATTGTCGATGTACTGGCAATAATTATTTTTCTCATTCCGTGCTTTTTTTGTAAATTTAGGTAAAACGATAATTTAACAAAAAATTAGTTGCCCTTTATTAACAATTTAAAGTTTCAAATCCGTTCTTTACAAGAACAAACCAAAAATTATGAAAAATTTAGTACTCCTATTTTTGCTTTCCGCATCATTTACGGTGTCATCACAAATATCAAAACGTATTGCTGTTGATGGTAAAATTATTGTAGAACATCAAGATGTTGAAGCTATTACTGTATTTAATACGTCTACAAAAAAAGGAGTTATAACAAATAAAGAGGGAGAATTTACAATAGAAGTTGGATTAAACGATTTAATAGAGTTTAGAGCATTACAGTATCAAAGTTTTGATTTACAAGTAAGTGAAGCGATCATAAACTCTAAGCGTATACGTGTTTTTTTGATTGAGGAAATCAACAAACTAGATGAGATTTTGGTCCTTACAAAAGGGTTGTCTGGTGATTTGCCAACAGATGTATCTACGGTAAAAACGTTCAATCCTAAATTAGATGCACTTTATTTTGGGGTAAAAAGGAGTGACGAATATGAATTCATAGATGATCCTCGTTCTGGGATTACAAATGAGGCAATGCATTCGCAATCTACAACGATGGTTAATGGTCTAAATATTATAAATGTTGTTGATCAATTATTATTGCCATTGTTTAGATCTAAGGTGAAAGATAAGAAGGTAGCTGGAGTTCCAGATGTGCCAGTAAGTGATGTTAAATATTACTTTGGATCAGAATTCATTGTAGATAATTTTAAGATTCCTGCGCATCGTGTTGAAGACTTTATTCAATTTGTTGAAATCGATGAAGATTTTGATTTTACACTTTTAAATTATGGTAAGGAATTAGAGTTTTTAGAGGTGCTTTATCAAAAGAGTCAGGAATTTTTAAAAGTTAAGAGTGATTAAGATCAAGACATTACTAGTATTTATAAGTATTTTTTTTTCTTCGGAAATATCTGCTCAAACAAAAAATATTAAAGGAAAGATTATTGCTAGTGGTGATGTAGTTGGGATTCATATCATTAATAAAACAGCCAGCAAGTATACGATTACAAACGATTTGGGTGAGTTTCTGATTTCTGCGAAACTAAATGATACCATTGTGGTTTCTGGTATTCAATATGTGTCAAAAGAAATTTTGGTGACAGACATTATAACGGAAACTAAAGCGGTTAACATCAATCTTGAAGATGAGATCAACCTATTAGACGAAGTTGTCATAGGTAAGATTTTAACCGGAAGTTTAATGACAGATATCGAAAATAGTGACACAAAGCAAGAACTTAATTTTTATGATTTAGGTATTCCTGGTTATACTGGTCCTAAAAAAACTCAAAGTGAAAGGCGTTTGTATGAGGCACAAACAGGAGGTGGTATCATACCATTAAATCCTGTGCTTAATTGGATAAGCGGTCGCACTAAACGTTTAAAAGAACAAATTGAGCGAGAGGAGTTAGAGCTGGCCATTGCTGAGGCAAAAGCAAAATTCTCTAAATTGATTTTTGACGATAATTCATATAGTGATACATGGCAAAATGAGTATTTTTATTTTTGTGGCGATGATCCTAAATTTATAGAATTATGTGATATTGGAATTGATATTAAAACCTTGGGTTTTTTAAAGAGCAAACTAGAATCTTTCAAAATACATATTGAAAACGATTAAAAACATATTACTTCTTTCTTTCACGCTTTTAGCGTTTCTATATAGTGGTGCTCAAATTATTGATTTAAATGGTAAGATTTCTGCGAGCTCAGATTTGGGAAGTATTCATATACTAAATATCACTGCTCAAGAATTTACAATTACCAATAGCAATGGTGACTTTATGGTTGCAGCAAGATTAAATGACACTATACTTATTTCGAGCATTCAGTATATCCCTCGAAATATTGTTGTTACAGAAACCATTTTGAAACTAGAATATCTGTCCATACAACTGGAAGATCGAGTTAATGAATTAGATGAGGTGGTTGTGGGTAAGATTCTAACAGGAGACTTGCTTCTAGATATTGGAAACAGCGAAGCTAAACTTGATATTAATTTTTACGATGTTGGCATTCCTGGCTATACTGGAAAGCCTAAAACACAAAAAGAGCGAAGGTTATATGAGGCAGATGCTGGTAGGTCGATAGTAATAGCGCCTTTATTTATTGCAATTAATGTCCATAAAATTTTGAATAAAATTTCTGGGCGTACTAAAAAGCTAAAAACAGCAGTGAAGTTGGAAGAGCAAGTTAATTGTATGAATACAATTAAATCTGAATTTTCTGACATGCTATTTGCTGATTATCAAATTGAAGAACATCTTAAGGTTGAATTTTTCTACTACGTTGCCGAAGACCCAAAATTTGAAATGCTTTGCAAAGCAAATAATGATTTAGAAATTTATGAATTTCTTATTCAAAAACTTTACGTGAATCCTAATTGAAATATAGGGTTAATGAATTTGAGTTTATTAACACTTTTTAAGAATAAATATTTTATAAAATTGGTACTTTTACCTCTTATTAAGGGATATGAATTTTATAAAGGTCACTTTGTTAGTTATTGTTTTTCCGTTGTTTTTATCGGTTCCTCACAAATATTATGTGAGTGTTACGCAGATAGAGTATGTGGAAAAGAAAAAATCTGTTCAGATTATTTCAAGAATAGATGTTGATGACCTTGAGTTTGCACTGCAAGAGCGCTTTGATAAAAATATAGATTTAACAACGATTGATGAAAAGTCAACAGTTGACGATTATATCAAAAGGTATTTACTACAAAAGTTCAAAATTAAAATTAATACAAAAGAAGTCACTTTTAATTTTGTAGGTAAAGACTATGAAAATGATCAAGTTGTGTGTTACTTAGAAATAGAGGGCGTTATCGCGATCAATACTATTGAGATAAGCAACACTGTTCTTTTTGACCTATTTCCGAAGCAAAAAAACATGGTTAAATCAAAAATAAACTCGAAAGTAAATAACTTAATATTCACAAAAGAAGATACAAATCAATACTTAAATTTTAAATAAATTACCTCTATAATAATGACTATGAAATTACTAAAACCCCTTTGTTTAGCAATTGCCTTTATTTCTTTAAATGTGGTGGCTCAAGAACAAAAAGAACGAAAGCCTGGACATACTAATCAGAATAAATTTAAGCAACTCTACGATGAGTTTTCTACGCCTAATATGTTTAGAACAGGATCGGGAGCTCCAGGGCCAGCTTATTATCAGCAGCAAGCAGATTATAAAATGGATCTTGAAATCAATGATGAAACAGCAGTCTTAAGTGGATATGAAACTATTACATATACTAATAATTCTCCAGATGAGTTAACATATCTTTGGGTTCAGTTAGATCAAAATGTGAGAACGAAAGACGCACCTACAAGAGGTATTACTGCAAGTAGAGTAACACCTGCACAATCTGCTTCTAAATTTGCATCAACTTACATGAGTGAGAATTTTGATGGAGGTTTCAATATTCAGAGTGTTACAAGTAAAGATGGTAAAGACTTAACCTACATAATTAATCAAACGATGATGCGTGTTGAGTTACCTCAATCGATGAAAACAGGAGATAAATTTTCTTTTAATGTCAAATGGTGGTACCAAATAAATAATCATGTTACTGACGGTGGACGTTCTGGATATGAATTGTTTCCTGATGGAAATAGAAACTATGTGATAGCTCAGTTCTATCCAAGAATGGCAGTCTATAATGATGTAGAAGGGTGGCAAAACTCACAGTTTTGGGGACGTGACGAATTTGCATTGCCATTTGGAAACTTTGAAGTAAATATTACTGTGCCTGCAGATCACCTTTTAGATGGTACAGGTAAGTTGATGAATAGAAAAGATGTGTTTTCTCGTGATATGATGAAGCGTTATGAAAAAGCAAAAAAATCATATGATGAGCCAGTAATTATTTCAACTCAATCAGAAGCCGAAGTTAGAGAAAAAGGACGTTCTAAAAAGAAAAACACATGGAAGCTTTATGCTGAAAGTGTAAGAGATTTTGGATTCGCAACCTCTAGAAAATATATTTGGGATATGATGGCTGTTAAACTTGGTGACAGAGACGTTATGGCTGTATCGTTATATTCTAAAGAAGGAAATCCGTTATGGGAGCAGTGGTCTACAAAAGCAGTTGCGAGTACATTGAAATCATACTCTCGTATGACGTTTGATTATCCTTATCATAAAGCAATTTCTGTACATGCGAAACGTCAAGGGATGGAGTATCCAATGATTTGTTGGAACTATGGAAGACCTGACGAAAATGGAAAATATGATGATCGTACAAAATACGGTATGATGAGCGTTATTATTCATGAAGTTGGACATAATTTCTTCCCAATGATTGTAAATAGTGATGAGCGTCAATGGACATGGATGGATGAGGGATTAAATACGTTTATGCAATATGTTGCTGAGCAAGACTTTGGAGAATGGTATCCTACCGCATTGTCAACAGGAGATGCTGCATATCCATCACGCAGAGGTCCTGCGAAAAATATTACGAGATATATGGGTGGAAACCAAGATCGTATTGCTCCAATAATGACCAAAGGTTTAAATACTTATCAGTTTGGAAATAATGCCTATGGAAAACCAGCGACTGCATTAAATATCTTGAGAGAAACAGTAATGGGACGTGAGTTATTTGACTATGCGTTTAAAGAGTATACTCATCGTTGGATGTTTAAGCACCCAACACCTGAAGATTTTTTCCGTACCATGGAAGATGCTTCAGCATTTGACTTAGATTGGTATTGGAGAGGATGGTTTTATTCAACAGACTGGGTTGATATCGGTTTGAAAGATGTAAAGAAATATTATGTATCGTCAGAGCCAAACCAATATGCTAAAAACTATGCAGCAACCAACAATCTTAGTTTAGAAAATTTAAATTGGGTGTATCTTGTAGAGGAAGGTAGTGAGGAGTTTGATGAGAAATTGCGCAAAGGAACTTCGGCAGATAACTCGCCATCATTAAAAGAATATATGATGGATAATTTTACAGCAGAAGAACGCAAAACAATCAAGCAGCCTAAGTATTTTTATAATATGACCTTTGAAAAGCCAGGTGGATTAGTAATGCCAATTATTGTTGAGTTTACTTATGCAGATGGGACTACAAAAATAGAAACTTATCCTGCTCAAATTTGGAGGTTTAATGATAATGAGGTGACTAAAGCAATAGCTTCAGAAAAGGAAATAGTATCAATACAATTAGATCCTAAATTAGAAACTGGAGATATTGATACAACAAATAACTCTTGGCCTAAAGAGGTTAAAGACAGTGATTTTGATAAATTTAAAAATCAAGTAAAAGGCAAATAATAGTGTTTTACTAAATAAAAAAAAGAGTCGATAGAAATATCGGCTCTTTTTTTTTGTGAATTCATATTAACTTTTTGTTTTGAGTCGAAAAACATAGCTTTTGTACTGTAGTGCAGTTGTTTTTTATCAACATAGTAGCGCTACATTTATAAAAAATAGTGAAATTAGAGTCCAAAATGAATGGTTTGCATGTAAAAGAAAAAGTCAAGATGAGTTCAAGAATTAAGAAAATATATTCACTTATAATAAACATCTCATTATATTTGCATCGTGATACAGTTAGCAACATTCTTATTCATTGGTACTCCAGAGGTTATATTTATCCTTCTCATTGTGGTTATGGTTTTTGGTGCAGATAAAATCCCAGAGATCGCTCGTGGTATGGGTAAAGGGATGCGCATGCTTAGAGATGCCACTACAGACATCAAATCTGAAATCACTAAAACCGTCGATAAACAAGGTCTTAATACTGATGTTACAAAGAATATTACAGACGAAATCAATAAGGTTAAAGACGATCTAGAGGATTTCACTGGATCTGTAAGCAGAAATAATAAATTATAATAGCGATAGTATTTAGTCCTTCAATTTGAGCTATCTCAAAAAAAGTATAAGATGTATTTTCTATATCTTTCTACTAATCGTTAATCCATCTCTTATTGGTAGAACAACAGTTTCAATGCGTTTATCATTTTTTAAGAGCGTATTAAATTCTAATACTGCTTTTGTAGAATAATCCTTTTCATTAACGGGTTCAATAACTTTACCATGCCATAATACATTATCAGATAATATAATACCTCCCGGATTTAGTTTGTCGATTATTAAATTAAAGTAGTTGACATAATTTTGCTTGTCAGCATCAATAAAGACTAAATCAAAAGTTTTGTCAAGTGATGGAATAATATCTAAAGCACTACCTAAATGTTGATGAATCTGTTTGCCATAATTAGATTTGTCAAAATATTTACGTTGGAAGTCAACTAATTCTTCATTCACATCAATAGTGTCGATCTCACCTTCGGTTTGCAAGCCTTCTGCTAAACACAACGTAGCATATCCAGTAAACGTACCTAATTCTAAGATAGTTTTAGGGCGTATTAGCTTTGAAATCATGCTCAATACACGACCTTGATAAGGTCCGCTGAGCATTATTGGTTGCAATATTTTTTGATACGTTTCCCGTGTAAGTTGTTGCAGTAATTTTGGTTCTTCTTCAGAGTGAGAAACAATATAGTCGTCTAGTTTTTCAGGTAAAAAATACATTATCCTAAAATACGTTCTACTAATTTGTCTTTTGCTGCTTGGTCATCACCACAGAGCCATTGAATCACATTGTCTTCCCAGATAGCATCGCGTTGCGTTTCAGTGATAATCCTACGATCAATAGCTAAGTCTAAAATTTTACCAGGATAAGAAGATTGTTTCTCGCTTTCCATCTCGCCTAAAGGATAAGGGTCATCAAGTCCCATTAAGACTTGTTTTGAGCCTTGGTTTCTTATGAGTAATTCTAAGCCACCAGTATCATGCACTAAAGTGTCAAAAAATATGTTTTTATGACCTACTGCTTTTCTTGGATGGCTTTTGCCTTCAAATAAATCTGGTCTTCCATCAAAACCTTGAATACGACGCCCTAAATTTATTTGTGCCAATTGTCCGCCATGAGCAAAACAAGTACGCATATTTGGAAATTTATCTTGGTATCCGTTTAAGGTTAAAAAGTGATAGGCATCGGCACATTGTGCTAGCATCCAAATTAAATGAAAACGCCAGGATGTATTTTCTAGTTTAATGAATTTTTCACCATCATATGGGTGAATTTCGATTGCTAAATTGTATTTATTGGCCAATTCAAAAATAGGCTCATTTTCTTCATCGAAAATACAACGCCATGTGCCAATGGTATCCATGTAGTGCGTTGGTAAACATAAAAGTTGCATGCCTAATTCTTCAACGCACCTTTCAATTTCCCAACAGGCACCTCTTACAAAACCTGGATGTACCACAAAACCACAAGTAAACTTACTTGGGTTTTCTCGTTGTACCTTAGCATTAAAATCATTTTGAAAACGCAAGGCTTGTTTCATCTCTTCAACGCGCAAACCGTTTCCATATAGTTGCGATAAATTAAGTACAACAGCATGGTCAATTTTGAAATTTTCCATCCAAGCCAATTTTTCATCTAAGAAGAAACTAGAATCAGTAATGGGACGATTCCAATCTTTTTGAAGCATGAATTTTCGATCTTTATCAACCCAGAAAATCCCTTTGTCTTTCATGAATTGCGGAATGTCCTCAGGATAAGGAAGTAAGTGAGAGTGACCGTTTATTCTTAGTTTGCGTTTTTCTGTCATGTTTGCTTCCCACGAAAATGGGAGTCTCTTTTAATTATATTTATCTTTTATGTCTTCTATTCATTTTATCTTGAAACAAAACGAATCAAAAATTCAATTCAAAATCGGGAAATTGCTGAAGCATCATTCAGTTTTGGAAGTGCATGCTTGAAGCTTCGCTTCGCATCTCCATTCCTGCTTTCATTAGTTCTCAATTTTGACGACTCCAACTCTGCCGGAAATGGGGACATAAGGTTTTAAAATATTTCGCTTTTATCCCAATGATAATTTTTTATTTTGCTTATTGCAAACTATTCTTCCAACTGAACCTTTTTTGGTGGCTGCATAATGGCATCACAGTTTGGACAGCTGCGTTTATCTTTGTCGCTGTAATAGTTGTCAAAGATTTTTGGCATGTCCGTTTCAATATTTTCTACCGTAAAATCTTCTTCGTATAATTTGGTTGTACAGCTTTCACAAAACCATAATAGTGCATCTTGTACTCCTTTTTCTCTTGGATATTCAATAACTAAACCAACAGTATTTGGACCTCGTTGAGGTGAATGTGGTACTTTTGGTGGTAGCAAAAAGATCTCGCCTTCTCGTATATGGATGTCCTTGGGATTGCCATTTTCAATAACTTTTAAAATAATATCGCCTTCTACTTGATAGAAAAATTCAGGTGTCTCATTGTAGTGATAGTCCTTTCTATTATTTGGACCACCAACAACCATGACAATAAAATCACCATCTTTCCATACCACTTTGTTGCCAACAGGTGGTTTTAATAGATGACGATTTTCTTCAATCCAAGCTTTGAAATTTATAGGAGAATATAATTTACTCATAATTTTATATTTTGGACGTTACCAAGACATGCAGAAGGCATTGTCTTGGTCAGGCTTTTCACTCTATCTTTTTTTGCCATATATGGCAGCAAAAAAAGGATGTTATTCCAATCCTTAACGCAAATTCATCAATTCAATAAAATTAGTAATAATAAATGGATTTTTTGGCTTATAAAGACTTTGTTCTTCCCCCATCAACCGGAAGATTAATACCATTAATATAACCAGCACGCTCACTAGCTAAAAATGTAATAGCATCTGCTAATTCTTCGGGCTTTGCAAAACGTTTTGCAGGTACAGCATTTTTCATAGCATTTGCAGCTTCTTCTTCTGTACTTCCGGATTTAGCTGATTTGTTTTTAATGATTTCAGTTAAACGCTCAGTTCCTGTTGCTCCAGGAAGCACATTGTTCACGGTAATCCCATATTGACCAAGCTCATTAGCTAAGGTTTTGCTCCAATTAGCTACAGCACCACGAATCGTGTTACTCACGCCCAATCCATCTAAGGGTTGCTTAACAGATGTTGAAATCACATTGATAATGCGACCATAGCTTTCGCTTTTCATAAACGGAACAACTGCTTGTGCTAACACATGATTACATTTTAAATGTTGTGTAAATGCACTTTCAAATTCATCTACTTCCGCAGAGAACACAGGTCCTCCTTTTGGTCCACCTGTGTTATTGAGTAATATGTGAAATCCGTGATGTGCTAAAACGTAAGCTTCTACTTTGGCTTTTAATTCCGTTGGGTTTGAAAAATCAGCAACGATATAGTCGTGGTTTCGTTGCTGAGGTAACTCAGCTAGAGTTGCCTTTAGTTTGTCTTCGTTTCTAGCTATTAATGTTATTTGAACACCTTCAGCAGCTAAGGCTAAAGCAGTTGCTTTTCCAATTCCTGCTGTGCTTCCACAGACTAATGCGTATTTGTTGTTGAGTTGTAAATCCATATGTCTCGTTCCTGTGAATTCAGGTGTCTTTTTAGAGTTAATATTACTATTTAATTAAAATAGTGTTTCTTTTATCAATGAGATTCCTACTTTCGTAGGAATTGGTTAATACTTAATACAAACATTCTTAGCCTCAGTAAAGAAGCGCAATGCTTCAAAACCGCCTTCACGACCAACACCACTTGCTTTTACACCACCAAAAGGGGTTCGTAAATCGCGCATCATCCATGTGTTCACCCAAACAATTCCTGCTTGTAATTGGCTACTCATGCGCATGGTTCGTTTTAAATCGTTGGTCCAGAGAGTTGCTGAGAGTCCGTATTTTACTTTGTTTGCCATTTGTAAAACATCGTCTTCATTATGAAATGGCATAATGGTAACGACTGGTCCAAAAATTTCTTCTTGGTTGACTCTGCATTCGTCACTTTCTACTTCTATAACTGTGGGTTCTAAATAGTAACCATTTTCATAATCTTTTACTGTGACTTCATTTCCGCCACATAAAATGGTTCCTTTTTCGTCCTTAGCGATTTGGATGTATTCTTTTACTTTTTCCAAATGTGGTTTAGATACTAATGCGCCAATAGTTGTGTCTTTTTCAGAGGGATGACCAACCTTTAACGCTTTTACTTTCTTAACAAAATCTGTTTTAAATTGATCATAGATAGAGGCTTCTACAAATATCCGACTTCCACAGAGACAAATCTGACCTTGATTGGCAAAAGACGAACGAACCGTTGTATTGAGCATATCGTCATAATCACAATCTGCAAAAATGATATTTGGGTTTTTTCCGCCTAATTCAAGAGATAGTTTTTTAAACATTGGCGCAGCGACTCGTGCAATATGTGCTCCTGTTGCACTGCCTCCTGTAAATGAAATAGCTTTAATATCTGGATGTTCTACAATAGCTTGACCTGTTGAGCCTCCAAGACCGTGAACAATGTTTAAAACGCCTTTAGGTAAACCTGCTTCATTGCAGATTTCTCCTAGTAGATAAGCCGTCATTGGTGTGATTTCACTTGGTTTTGCTACGACGCAATTTCCTGCAGCCAATGCTGGAGCAATCTTCCAGGTGAATAAATAGAGAGGGAGGTTCCAAGGAGAAATACAACCTACAACACCAATGGGTTGACGTAAGGTGTAATTGATGGCTTGTTGTCCAATGCTTTCATGGCTTTCACTAGCAAATTGAGTGATCGCATTTCCGAAGAAACGAAAATTACTCGCTGCTCTTGGAATATCTATAGTTTTAGCTAAAGACACTGGTTTACCATTGTCTTTGCTTTCGGCTTCTGCAAAACGCTGTAAGTTCGCTTCTAGTAATTCTGAAATTTTAATGAGAATCCTACTGCGTTCGTCTAGCGTAGTTTGTGACCAACTAGGAAATGCAGATTTTGCTGCGATATAAGCATTTTCAACATCTTCACTAGTGGAGTCTGGTATTTGTCCATAAATCTTACCATTCGATGGATTATAGTTGTCTAGCCACTTATCTTGAATGGGGTTGTGGAAATGGCCGTTGATGTAGTTTTTTATGTTGGTCACGAATACTTTGGTTTACGTTTAAAAGCCCTCACAGGATAAAAAAAAACTTTGAGGACTTAAAAATTGTCATTATTTCTTATAAGCCATCACCTTAATCTCCACCACTAAATCTGGATGTGGTAACTGGTGAACAGCAACTGTTGTTCTTGTTGGTCCAGTTGCTTTATCAAAGAATTCGCCATAAGCTTTGTTGTAGCCTGCAAAATCATTCATGTTGACTAAAAATGATGTGACATCTACGACGTCTTTAAGGGTTGCTCCAACCTTGCTAAGATTCTCTTCAATATTTTTTAAAACTGCTCTAGTTTGAACCTCTGCGTTTAAGCGTTTGGTCCCCATCTCATCAATAATATCAACGCCAGCAATGGTATTGTCTGGCCTGCGTGAACTGGTTCCTGAAACGAAAATAAAATCGCCTACTTGTTTTACGTGCGGATATGCTCCTCTTGGTGTTACTATTTTTTTACCCATTGGTTCTATTGTAATCTAGCAATTTTAGCATCGTCTAAAATCGCTTCTGTTTCTGTTTTTACTTTATCTAAAATGTCTTTAATATCGTCTGAAGTTGAAATAATGTTATCAGATAGCATATTTAATATCGCTTTATCTTGTGCTCGTCCTCTAAGCATTGCTTCTCTATAGCCAATGTTTTCATTAAAGGTGACTAAACTGTATTTTGACGAATAGTCTTCAGGAAATTCCTTCTCTAATGCCATTTCTATTTTTCTTTTTTCTTGAAATATTGCTTGACCAACATGGTCTTTCATTTCGTGAAAATTATCAATTGCTAAGTCTGCAATGGCATCGGTGTCTTTTTTTCTGGTTTTTTCATAGGCTTTGAAAATCGTTTCCCAATCTGCGTCTTTATGAGCGTCTAAAACTTGATCAAATTCTACGACGTCTTCAAAGGATGCGTTCATCCCTTGTCCGTAAAATGGAACAATAGCATGAGCAGAATCTCCCATTAATAATGTATTGCCTTTGTAATGCCATGGCGAACATTTTACAGTTCCCAAGGGTGCTGTTGGGTTGTCAAAGAAATCTTTTACGAGATTAGGCATTAACTCTAATGCATCTGGAAATTCTTTCTGAAAGAACTCAGTTACGATTTCTGGAGTTGTTAGATTATTGAAATTGTATTCACCTTCAGCGTAACTCAAAAATAAGGTGACGGTAAAACTGCCGTCTAAATTTGGTAGCGCAATGACCATAAAATCTCCTCTCGGCCAAATATGTAATGCGTTTTTATAGGTTTTGTAGTCTCCGGTTTCCGTAGGAAGAATAGAAAGCTCCTTGTAACCATGTGTGAGATAGTTTTGAGAGAAGCTAAATAAGAATTTTCGTTCTAGGTAGTAGCTTTTTCGTAAAGCAGATCCTGCACCATCAGTAGCAATAATGCAGTCTGCATCTTCTATGAATTCTTCTTTAGTGGTGTAATCTTGAAAATGGGCTGTTGTCTTTTCAAAATCTACAGAATTACATTTTTTATTAAAGTGAATGGTGACATTGTCATGTTTTTCAGCTTCAGTCAATAGCAAGCTATTGAGTTCTTCTCTAGAAATCGAATTTATATATTCATAATCACGACCACTATAATTAGATAGAAAGGTATTACTGTCTCTGTCATGTAGCATTCTTCCATTCATAGGGATGCATAGCGCTTTGACTTTGTCTTCTAAATCAACGAGTTTTATGGCTTTATTACCGCGATTTGAAAAGGCTAAGTTGATAGAGCGTCCTGCAGAAATATCTGTTTTTCGTAAATCGGGACGCATTTCATAAACTGTGACGTTATATCCTCGTTGACCTAGTCTTAATGCAAGGAGGCTTCCGCAAAGTCCGGCACCAATTACTAATATGTTTTGTTGTTTCTTCATCTTTTCTTCATCTTTTCTTCATCTATTCTTCGCCTTAGCGTTCAATTCTCTGAATTGATTTGGGACACGAACTTTTACTAAGTTTTATCATGCCCAATGTTAACTTTTTATGTGCTAACTGCTAATATTGTCTTTAATCGCTCCACAAATCCATACACATCCATAAATGAATTATAGAGTGGGACAGGGGCACACCTAATGACATCTGGTTCTCTCCAATCTGTTATGATTCCAGCGTCGGTGAGCTTGTCATGTAAGCTTTTATCTGCGTTTCTAACCTGTATTGATAGTTGGCATCCACGTTCATGAGGATTCTTAGGTGTAATTATCTTGAGATCTTTGTTATTTAGTTCTTTAACCAAAAATTCAAAGTAACCTGTTAGTTGTTTTGATTTTTCACATAGTTTATCAAATCCTGCTGTTTCAAAGACATCTAAAGATGCTCTAATTGCTGCCATTGACAATATTGGTGGATTACTTAGCTGCCAACCTTCGGCTCCTGGTAATTGATCAAAGTCGTCACGCATTCTAAAACGTGTTTGTTTGTTATGTGACCACCAACCTGTAAAACGGTTGAGATCTTTACGGTGCGCATGCCGTTCATGCACAAAAACACCAGATAAACTTCCTGGTCCTGAGTTTAAATATTTGTAACTGCACCAAACTGCAAAGTCTGCTCCACTATCATGGAGATTAAGTTTTACGTTTCCTGCTCCATGTGCACAATCAAAACCAACAACGCAACCGTGAGAATGCCCTAGTTTTGTAATACGTTTTAAATCAAAAAATTGTCCTGTATAATAGTTAACACCACCAATCATGACTAACGCGATATCATCGCCCTGTTCTTTTAAGATAGTTTCTAAATCTTCATAATTAGCTAACTCTTCGCCTTCACGAGCTTTCCAAAGAATTAAACCATCTTTATCATCATAACCATGGTGACGTAATTGAGATTCTACAGCATATTTATCACTTGGAAAGGCATCGGCTTCAATAAGAATTTTGTAGCGTTTTGGTGTTGGTTTATAAAAGCTCACCATCATAAAATGAAGATTAGCTGTTAAAGAATTCATGACAACAACTTCTAATTCTTTAGCACCTACAATCTCTGCCATAGTTTTAGATAGAAATTCGTGGTAATGTAGCCAAGGATTTTTACCATGGGTGTGACCATCTACGCCTAGATTTGCCCAATCTTCTAATTCTTGATTTATGTAGTCTTTGGTGATTTTTGGCTGAAGACCTAAGGAGTTGCCTGTCATGTAGATGAGTTCTTTGTCTTGGTCATTCTTTGGCATATGAAATTGTTTTCTATATGCTGAAAGCTCATCGTTTTGATCTAGTTGTTCTGCAAATTCACGACCTAATTTATAGTTGGACAATGTCTTGTTGTTTTAGTTGATTTGTGATTCTAAGATTAGAATATGTGTATAAAAATAAGGATTATTAACGAGGAATTAAAGTGATTAAAGGTCGGTTTTATGAGAATAAACAGAAAAAATAAAGCGCTTCAACTAAGTAGTTGAAGCGCTTTGAATATATATAGACGCATACTGCGGAATATTAATATACTTTATATACGTCTGGAAGTCTAAAGTTGGATGTAATAAGTATAAAAGATAGCCAACTTTAATATTTTTTATGAATTAGAGTTGATGTCCTACTTAATCGTAATATTTGAAAAATAAAGATGGAAGTTTCCTTCGGCAGTTTTATGACTTTTTGCGATTTTTATTCCATTGAAATCTTCATAATTTTCAAAAGAGGTTGTCATTGTAGGTTCTTGACTATTTCCTTTTCTAAACGCCCATTCTTTAATGAGATAATCCTCACTATAGAAAATATCATAGGCATCCCCTGGTGTGTAACCTCCTTTGTCTCCGTAGGTCAATGTTATTTTACTCATTTCGATTTTAGAGATTGGAGCAACCTCTTTGGCAGGCTTTGAAATTGTTGTTCCAGCATCCCAAACCAATTGAAAAGGTACCAGTAGCCAAAATTTATCATTAATGAATCCCTTATCAATATCAATTATTTTTGGATTGGCTTTCTTAACCTCTTCTATGTTTCTTGTGTACATTGTAATAGAATCTTTGCTTATATAGGATACTATATAATCTTCTTTTGGTTGCCAACTCCAAATGCGTTCAAAATGACTCTCTCCTCGATCTACATTAAATGTAAAGTTAATTTCATTCACGTTTTTCCAGTTGTCAATACCATGGGCTTCTGCAATTTTCTCTGCAATTGTGAGTTCCTTTTTTTTTTCGGAAATTTTCTCACTGGTAATATTTTTATCTTTTGTTTCAGCTTTGCACGATACTATAAGAATTAAAAAGCTAAATAAGGTAAGTAGTCTTGTCATTTGTTTTTTTTTGCAAAGGTATGAAAGGTTTCATGTTTCCGAAGTTATCATTACTTTAGAGTTTTAAATATGAAAACCATGAACGAAGATCATTTTGAGGTTAATAAGGAAACATGGAATGAAAAAGTTAAAATTCATTCTAATAGCGATATGTATGATCTAGATGCTTTCAAGAATGGAAAGTCATCGTTAATGTCATATGAACTTAATGCACTTGGCGATGTTAAAGGGAAATCTTTATTGCATTTACAATGTCATTTTGGTCAAGATACGTTGAGTTTGAGCAGGATGGGAGCGGCATGTGTTGGTGTAGATTTGAGTGATGAGGGTGTTACCTTAGCTACCTCTCTAAATGACGAGTTGAAGCTCGATGCAACGTTTTTATGTTGTAATGTCCTGGATACTTCAAAGCATGTAAAAGAGACGTTTGATATCGTATTTACAAGTTATGGTGTGATTGGTTGGTTGCCAGATTTAAAACCTTGGGGACAAATGATCGCAGAGCGCTTAAAAAAAGGAGGCACCTTTTATATGGTAGAGTTTCATCCCATTGTTTGGATGTTTGACTATTTAGAGGATAAACCAATTATGAAATATGGTTACATGCAAGATGAGGCGATTTATGAAGAATATGAAGGTACTTACGCAGACCAAAAGTCAAAGATGATAACTAAGGAGTACGGTTGGAATCATGGTTTTAGTGAAGTGATTAATGCATTAGTTGAGGCTGGATTACAAATTAAGTATTTAAACGAGTATGATGAAAGTCCATATAATGTATTGCCAAATTTAGTTGAAACTGCATCTGGCAATTATGTGACTAAGGATAAACTATATCCTTTAATTTTTGAAATTAAAGCGACTAAGCTTTAGTGTTTGTCTTTTAGAACTGCTGGCATCTTCATTTGGAATCTCTTTAATCTTGGGATGGATACATTTCTAATATATCCTTGATTAGGATGTAAGCGTTCATAATTTTGATGATAATCTTCACCAAGCCAGAATTTTTGAAATGGATAGACCTCTGCAGCTATAGTAGCATTAAGTGTTATGGCTAAAGCTGCCTTTTTTTCTTCGATGATTTTCTTTTGAGCATCATTTTGATAAAAGATGATTGAACGGTATTGATACCCTTTATCTGGACCTTGTCCGTTGACTTGCGTAGGGTTTTGAGATGCAAAATAAACATCTACTAGCGTTTCAAAACTCACTACTTTAGGGTCGTAAATAATCTCAACAGCTTCGGCATGATCTTTTATGCGACCATAGCTATTAGATTCATATGTTGGGTTTTTTGTGTGTCCGCCAGCATAACCACTAATAGACTCATCAACACCTTTTACGCTTTCAAAAACAGCTTCTACACACCAGAAGCAACCGCTTGCAAAATAGGCTTTGGCTTTTCCGTTTTTAAGTGGGATTTCAATAGGATCTGCGGCAATGACTGTTTGTTGCGTATCATTATTTTGAGCATTGTATTGGCAACTAAATAAGAGCGCGATAGCTAAAGTTGTTAAAATTTTTTTCATAGAGTTTTCTTTTTAATTAATACCAATTATTATTTGAAAAGAACCTCAAATAATTTGAATTTTTATGTGATGAGATGAAAAATAAAATTCAAGCATAGCCATAGCTACGGTTTAATTTTTCAACTAGGTGCGTAAGGGGTGGGTTACTAGTTTCATTTTAAGTGGTATTTAGTATAAGTCGCATAAAGTTAGTAAAGCTTAAAGCGAAATGTGTGAAAGTTTTATTAAAATCAAAAAAAGCCTTTATCAATTTGATAAAGGCTTTTTAATATAACTTATAAATGGATTATAGTTTTGCAAACATTTTTTCCATTTTAGTCTTTTCTTCTTGTGCGAGTTCTGCATCAACTAAGATTCTACCGCTGTGCTCATCTGTAATTACTTTTTTACGTGAAGCAATTTCAACTTGAACTTGTGGTGGAATTGTAAAGAAAGAACCTCCAGATGCACCTCTTTCAATTGGTACAACAGCTAATCCGTTTTTTACATTATTTCTAATACGGAAGTAAGCCTTAACTAAACGCTCGTCTAATTTCTTTTGGAAATCTTCAGATTTTTTCATTAATGCTTCTTCTTCTTTTGCGGTTTCTGATAGAATAGCATCTAACTCACTACGCTTATGCTTTAAGTGCGTTTTACGATCTTTAAGACGACTTTTATTCTCATTAATCACAACTTTTTTCTGATCGATTTGAACTTTAAATTCTTTAATGTGCTTTTCAGCCAATTCAATTTCTAATTCTTGAAATTCAACTTCTTTTGTTAAAGAATTGTATTCTCTGTTATTTCTAACATTCTTTTGTTGGTCACTATATTTCTTAATTAAAGCTTTCGCTTCTTCCATTAAGTTCTTTTTTGATTTAATTTGATCATCAATTAAATCAAGATTTGTAGATAGCTTTTCAAGTCTTGTATTTAAACCTTCAACTTCATCTTCTAAGTCTTGAACTTCAAGAGGAAGTTCCCCTCTAACGTTTCTAATTTCATCCACTCTAGAGTCGATTAATTGTAAATCATACAATGCTCTTAATCTATCTTCTACAGATGCTTCAGCTTTTTTTGCCATAATTATAAATACTTTACAGGATTTGTATTCGTCGTTGATAAAACGATTGCAAAATTAGTGATTTTATTCGAGAGATAGTCAACTAAAAAGTTTTTTGTGAACTGTTCACTTTCATAATGTCCAATATCTGCTAAAATTATCTCTTTTTCTGCGGAAAAGAAGTCGTGATATTTCAAGTCGGCAGTTATTAAAACATCCGCTCCTGCTAGTTTGGCAGCAGAAATAGCAAAACTTCCAGAGCCTCCAAGAACAGCTACTTTTTTAATGCTTTTTTTTGAGATTTCTGAATGTTTAATACAAGACACATTCATTTTCTCTTTTACAAACTCTAGGAATTTCAAAGGATCTTGAGTTTCTTTGAGTTCTCCTATCATTCCTATGCCAATATTTTGATCATAGTTATCTAGAGTAGTCACTTCAAATGCGACTTCTTCATAAGGATGATGTTCAAAAAGTGTTTGGAGTAATTTTGATTCTATGTGCTTATTGAAGGTTACTGATATTTGCACCTCTTTTTCTTCATGTAATTCACCTTTCTTACCAAGTGTTGGATTAGAGTTTTCATTTCCTCTGTACGTTCCAACGCCTTCCGTATTAAAACTACAGTTGTCGTAATTGCCAATATTGCCAGCACCTGCTTCAAAAAGTTGAGATCTTAGAGTGTTTGCATTTCCGAGGGGAACATAAGTTGTTAATTTCTTTATGGTGCCTTTCTGCGGAATTAGAATTTTCTTGTTTTCTAATCTAAGTGTGTTGCAAATAATGTCATTTACACCTTTTAATGCATTGTCCAAAGCTGTATGTATAGCATAAATGGCGATGTCGTTTTTGATAGCCTTCAAAACAGTTCTCTCCACATAATCTTTTCCTGTAATTGATTTTAAACCTTTAAAAATGATAGGGTGGAAGCTCACAACAAGATTGCAACCTTTCTCAATGGCCTCATCAATGACAGACTCCAAAGTATCTAAAGTGACTAAAACACCAGAGATTTCTACTTTTTTATTACCAACTAGTAAACCAACATTGTCAAAATCCTCAGCATAATGTAAAGGTGCTAAAGCTTCTAGGTGATTTATGACATCTTGAACGATCATATGATTTTGTGTTGAGTTTGAAAACAAATATAAAATATTGAACTCATTTATTCTTTTTCTATGTGCTAAAAAATCATTCTTTTAAATTTATATCTCTCCTTTTTATCTATCTGTAGCGATACTATGCCTCTCAAAAAAAGTTTCATTTAATTTTAAAAGCACTAATTTTCTCTTAAATACAAAAAATTTAAGCGAGTTCATTAACTTCGTTCTAATGAAGCTACTCAGAAAAATACTTTTTCCAATCGTTCCAATTTATTTTATCGTGACTTGGTTGCGAAATAAATTCTATGATTTGGGCTGGAAACCTTCAAGGTATTTTGCTCATCCAGTTATCTGTGTAGGTAATTTAAGCACAGGAGGCACAGGGAAAACACCAACCATTGAGTATTTGATTAGATTATTAAAGGAGTCTTATAAAGTCGCAACATTAAGTCGTGGGTATAAGCGAGAGACCTCAGGGTTTATTATTGCAGATGCTGCTGCTACTGCAAAATCAATAGGTGATGAGCCTTATCAATTCTTCAATAAATTTAGAGACGTTACAGTTAGTGTTGATGCGAATAGACAACACGGGATTGAGCAGCTTTTAAAATTGAAACAACCAGACGTTATTCTTTTGGACGACGCTTTTCAGCATAGAAAAGTTAAAGCAAGTTTTAATATACTATTGACGAGTTACAGCGATTTATACTGTGATGATATTGTTTTACCAACAGGAAACCTTAGAGAGCCAAGATCTGGTGCAAAACGAGCAGATAGTGTATTAGTGACAAAATGCCCTATGAATTTATCGTCTTTGGAAAAAGAAAACATTAGAATAAAGCTGAGCCTTCTCAAGCATCAGCAGGTTTATTTTAGTTCTATTTCATATTCTGAAACTGTTTTCAGTACAAATGGAGAATCAACATTCAAACAATTTGATGGTAAAAAAGTATCTTTAGTTACTGGAATTGCAAATCCAAAACCTTTGTTGGATTATTTAAAGTCTAAATCAATAGATTTTGAACACCTAAATTTTAAAGATCATCATGAATTTTCTACTTCGGAAATTGAAATTTTGAAGCGTAAGGAGATCGTTTTAACTACAGAAAAGGATTATGTACGATTGAAGGATAGTTTTACAACACAGTCAAAACAATTGTGGTATCTACCAATTTCATTTAAAATTGAAGATAGTTATGAGTTTGACACTCAAATAGTGTCACATGTGAGTGATTTTTAGGTCTTAAAAGGAAGCAGTTGGGTTTTGATTTGCTGCTAATACTTCGTAGAGTTTTTTCTCAAAGTCTTCTTGCTTAAATGGTTTTGAAATAATATCATCAAATCCAGCTTCATCAAACTCGTGCATTTTATCTTCTAAAGTTACTGCAGTAAGTGCAAAAATAGTAAGCTCTTTATCAAAGGTTCTAATGATTTTGGTTGCTTCTAGTCCACTGATTCCTGGCATGTGAATATCCATTAAAACAATATTGTAACTGTTTTCCTTAACTTTTTCTACAGCAGCTTCACCGTTATCTACAATATCGCAATGTAGGTTCATCTTACTAAGAATCTTTTTGGTGATCATTTGATTAATCTTATTGTCTTCTACAATTAAGATTTTAATGTTACTAATGTCTAATTCACTAATGTTTTTAGAATAGTCTTCTTTTTCTATTTTAACAGTTTCTGGAGCGTAGGTTAATGGGATTTCAAAAAAGAAGGTTGTTCCTTTTCCAAGCTCACTTTTTAAGTAGATTTTTCCTTTTAAGATTTCAATAAGACCTTTAACGATAGATAGACCTAAGCCTGTACCACCATATTTTCTATTGATTTGTATAGAGCCTTGAGAGAAGCTCTCAAACATATTATCTTGTTTTTCTTTGGAGATACCAATACCATTGTCTTCTATTTCAAATCGAAGCATATGATCATTTCCTTTGTTGTCTATACTATAGACTCTAACCCATATATCACCATCTTTTGTGAATTTAATAGAGTTACCTATTAAGTTTATGAGGATTTGGGAGATCTTAAGGTTATCACCAACAAACGTTTCTTCCAGATTTGTTTGATAATTGTAATGCATCTTGGTATTATTATCTAATGCCGAGTTATTTAAAGCAGAACACACATTCTCAACCTTAGTTTTAAGATTAAAAAGTACAGGGTCTAACTCCACCTTATTCGCTTCAATTTTATTGATTTGAAGAATGTCATTTATAAATGTCAATAAATAATCACCAGAGAATTTTAATGATTTTAAATGTGGTATTTGATTCTCGCTAGGTTCTTCTTCTAATAACATATTAGTTAAACCTGTAACTGCATAAAGGGGAGTTCTCAGCTCGTGCGTTACGGTTGATAAGAAGTTTGCTTTGGTTTTTGATGCTAATTCTGCTCTTTTCATCGCTTCAATTAAATCATCATTTTTTTCTTGAAGCATATTATTAGACTTGAGTCTAATATTATTGTTCTTATAAAGCGATAAGGTAAGGAGTGATAAAATTGTAATTAGTGCAATACTGAGTATTGTAGTGATTTTGGCTAAATTACTGTCCGATTTTTGCTTTTTAACCTGTTTTTTTAACTTCTTAAATTCGGCTGCATTGAATGCTTCAATATATGCTGTCTGTCCACTTGGAGAGAGACTAGCGAGCTCAACAGTTAAAACCGAATCTGTTATTTTTGCATGTTTTTGAAGGTAGTTATGTGCTTGTTCAAAATTTCTATTCTTTTTATAAATATCACTTAAATTTAAATAGGCGTCATCAATATTATCTATATGTTTATTTGATTTGGCAATTTTCAAGCCTTCAAGAGCAGAGTTAATACCTTGTTCATCATTACCAAGCTCAACTAGAACTTTACTATTATAGATTAACGCTTTGGAAAGAATATGTGTTTGATTGTTCTTTTTAGCTAGTACAATTGTGTTTTCAAATAATGACTTTGCTGTTTGGTAGTTTCTTAGTTTAAAATATACTTTTCCTTGATTAAGGGTGACCTCAGGAATTTTAGCATCTAAATTATTTTCTTCAAAAAGTTGTTTTGCAGATTTTAAGTACTCTAAGGCATCTTTGTATTCCTGTCTCCCAGCGTGTAGCATACCATTTAAACTATACGTAGTAGCAAGGTTTACCTTGTCATCTATGTCTCTTTGGATTTCTGTAGCTTTAATAAGGGATACTAAAGATTTATCAAATTCGTTGATTGTAAATTGTAATTCACCAATTTTAGTATAAATGATACCTTGAGTCTTTTTGTCTTCAATTTTAATAGCAAGTTCTAAAGCTTTTTCAAGATTCTCTTTTGCGTTGAAGTAATCACCTCGTTTTTGGTCAAATTCAGATTGTATAATTGTGTTATCTATAAGAAGTTTTAACACATCAGTATCTTCAATATCATTGTTTTGCGCCATTACTACGCAAGAAAATAATAGGAAAAAAGCAAGTAAGTAGTATTTTATTTGGGACATATTAGACCGCTTTCATTTTGACAAATATAAATATTTATTCGACAAAACACACTATTTCATCGACAAATTACATATTAAATCCAAAATTCTACTAGAATAGCCAGTTTCATTATCATACCAGCCCACAATTTTAACCATATTTCCAATGACAGAAGTCATTTGAGAATCAAAAATGCAAGAATGCGTATTACCAACAATATCAATGGAGACAATTGGGTCTTCCGTGTATTCAAGTATGTTTTTTAAGTGGGTGCTTGTTGCAGCTTCTTTAAAGGCTTTGTTGATGTCTTTTATTGTAACTGTGTTTTTTACATTAAATGTAATATCAGTTAATGAGCCGTTTGCAACAGGAACTCTAATGCCACAGCCACCAATGGAATCTGAAAGTTCAGGAAAAATTCTAGTAAGTGCTTTTGCAGCACCAGTAGTTGTTGGCACAATAGATTGCCCTGCAGCTCTAGCACGACGCAAATCTTTATGTGGTTGGTCATGTAAACTTTGATCTGTTGTATAGGAATGGATGGTGGTAATATATGCTTGCTTCACACCACATAAGTTGTCTATTACGGAAATCATTGGTGCAGCATTATTTGTCGTGCACGAGGCATTAGATAGAATTAATTCCGTACCATCAATATCGTCATCATTAACACCAAGAACAATGGTCTTAATATCATCTTCAATAGGAGGAACAGATAAAATGACTTTTTTAGCGCCATTGGTGATATGATGTTTTAGTACTTCTGAAGTTTTAAAATTTCCAGTAGCTTCAATAACAAAATGGACATCAAATGGTAACCAATCAATTAAACTAGGATGGTTATGATTGAGAAGTTTGATGGGTCTGCTGTTGATGACGATCGTATCTTCCGAAGAAGAAATTTCATGTTTTGAAACACCATGAATACTATCATACTTTAATAAATGACTAAGTGTTCTAGCATCTGCAAGATCATTAATGGCAACAACCTGCATGTCATCTCTTTCTTGGATTAGTCTAAAAACACGACGACCAATACGCCCAAATCCATTGATTGCAACACGAATCATTAGTTGATATGTTTTTGAGCTTTATAAGAAGATCTTACTAAAGCGCTACTTTCTACATGACGAAACCCTAAACCTAGTCCAATCTCTTTATACTCGTCAAACTGATCTGGTTGGATAAATAGTTTTACGGGTAAATGCTTTTTTGAAGGTTGTAAATATTGTCCAATAGTGACTACATCAACATCATTAGCTCTTAAATCGTGAAGTGTTTCTATGACCTCTTCTCGAGTTTCGCCTAAACCGAGCATAATACCAGATTTTGTGCGTCGTTGACCTTGTTGCTTTAAATATTTAAGCACACCTAAACTTTTATCATATTTAGCTTGAATACGAACTTCACGAGTTAAACGTCTTACGGTTTCAATATTATGAGAAACGACTTCTGGAGCAACATCGATAATTCTATCAATATGCTGTTCTATGCCTTGAAAATCTGGTATTAGCGTTTCTATGGTAGTTTCAGGATTCATACGTCGCACTGCTTTTACAGTTTCACTCCACATGATACTTCCCATATCTTTAAGATCATCTCGATCCACACTTGTTAAAACAGCATGCTTGATACCCATGATTTTAATTGAGCGAGCTACTTTTTCAGGCTCATCCCAATCAACTGTTTCGGGACGTCCTGTTTTAACGCCACAAAATCCGCAAGATCGTGTACAAGTGTTTCCTAAAATCATAAAAGTTGCTGTACCTTCTCCCCAACATTCACCCATGTTTGGGCAACTTCCTGATGTGCAAATGGTATTTAGTTTGTACTTATCAACAAGACTTCTTAACTCTGTATATTTCTTTCCTGTAGGTAATTTGACACGTAACCATTTTGGCTTTGGTTGACGCTTAACAACAGGTTTTGATGCAATTTTTGTATCCATCTATATATTTTTATAGACGACAAAGATACGAAGTAAAAAGTTAATTTGGTGTGTATAAAATGGTGAGATACCAGATACCAAAACCAATAAGAAAAATAATTCCCAACCAACTCAATATATGAAGTATAGTACTTGGTTGCCATTCTTTTGGAGTATGGTAACTACTTATTAGTCTATAATTAATTATAGCATAAAAAGGCGCAGTTAGAAAGGAAAGGACTGTCGCGATTTTAATCAGTAAAATCATATCAGACTTAAAGAAAAAGAAAATTAGAATAGTACCAAATATCAAGATTAAAATCCAAAGTAAATATGGTCTCTTCAAAATATCACCAAAAAGTAATGCTGTAGTTTTTGCCATAGCTCTTGGAGATGCATCGAGTGTTGTGAGCGTCGTACTAAACATGGTTGTAAAAGCAGCAATAGCAATTAATATGTAAGACCAACTTCCTAAGCTTTTAGTGTACATTGAAATTAATTGATTAGAAAATTCACCGGCTTTACCGCTAAAAACTTCTCCGCTATTAAACATGACTAACGCGCCTAAGGTTAAAAAGCCTAAGCCTAATATGATAGTTGTGAAATAACCAATATTGAAATCAAATAGCGTTGATTTAACAGTATAGTCTTGTTCCGTTTTTTGTTTTTCTAGAGCCCAAATGGAGTGCCAAATTGAAATATCTAAAGGTGCAGGCATCCAGCCCATAAATGCAATTAGAAATCCAAACTCCAAAACATTTGGAAATACTTGAGCTAAAGGAGGTGTTTGAATAGAACCTTTAAAAGCAAAAATAACTCCAAATACAGTGCTGATAGTTAGTGTAATGATAATAAACTTCATGAGTTTATCTAAAAAAGTGTACTTGCCAATAATTAGTATAAAGAAGCATATAGACAAGATGATAACCGTCCATATCTCAATAGGAATAGAAATATAGGGATCAAAAATGGATTTTGCTAATCCAGCTGTAACGATCGTAACCGCAGTCTGAATAGTAAACATCGTTGCAAAAGTTAGTACGAAGTATGCGACCAAAACGCCCTTGCCTAATTTTTTATAGCCATCTAAAAGGGTTTCACCCGTTGCCATTGCATAACGAGGTCCAAACTGAAAAAAGGGATATTTAAAAATGTTTACCAATAACAAAGCCCAAATGAGTCCAAAGCCAAAGTCTGCTCCAGCTCTTGTAGATTGCACAAGATGAGAAACACCAATTGCAGCTCCTGCAAATAATAAACCTGGACCTATTTTTTTTAGACTAAAATTCAAAGATGGATGTTTTTTTAAACTCGAATATTTTTTTCAAAATCACTAAATGATGGTTGTCAACATACATTAATGGCAACACTTTAGTGATATCTTTGCTACCTTTGCCTCTTTGAGTCACAATAATGTTATCAATGCTTACCAGGCTTTTCTGTTCAGTCGGAGCTCTAAAAACAGCTGTTTTTGAATACCTAATACCATGTCCTTTCTCAAGTTGAAGTATGGCGTCAGAGGCATTTGTTTCCATTTTATCAATGAATTTCTGTTTAAAAGCAATATACTCAAAATCTACATTGATATATTCTTTTTTAAACCATGTATTATCCTTTTCAGAAAATGGAATAATTTCAAAATGTCTGTAATTATTATAAGCTACAAAAATGATGATGCCTGCCTCTAAGCACCAAATACCCCAAAGAATTAATCCGGTCACTGGAGATCCAAAAAATTCCCAAACACCAATGGTGTTAATGTCTATGATTGATTGAATTACAGAATCTGGTCGAATACACAGCCCAAAGAAGTTGCTAAGATTTGATAGCGGACTACTATCAAATGATAATACTAAAGTAACATACCAAACCCATTGCAGGTAAACAGCAATGACCCCTATTACAAGAGTTATTAAAATTGACTTTTTATGATTTCTGATTTTGAATGTCCTATTAAAGAGTTGACTTAGATAGGATACTATAAAAGCTAAAACAGTAGTTGAAATCACATTTAAATAAACAATTGGAATGTAAACAAGAAATAAGCTATATACATATGTAAAAACAGATAAAGCAGCAGTTCCAGATAATACTGTCAGCACTATGCTCAAAGCGCTTGCTTTTCCTGACTCTTGATAAAGCCGTTCTGTCATTATTTCTTTTTAATAATCTCTGCCAATAGTTTCTTAGCCCGCAGAAGTTTTACTTTTACGTTATTCATAGGTTCATCTAATTGCTCAGAAATTTCTTTGTAGCTCAATTCTTGAAAGTATCTCAAATTAATGACTTCCTGATAATGAGGTTTTAGTTTTTTGATATCACGAAGTAATTTGGCTAAATTTTGTTCTGTAATAAGTTTGTCCTCGGGTGATGGAGACTCGTCAATAATTGTGAAATACTCATTGTCTTCATGAGTATTAGATTGACTAGTAATGGTTGATTTTTGCTTTCTAACTAAATCAATATGAATGTTTTTAGAGATGGTTACTAACCATGTTGTAAATTCATACGAATCGTTGTATGTATGAATTTTATCAAACGCTTTTGAGAATGTTTGTATGGTAATATCTTCAGCGTCATTTTCGTTTTTAGTGCGCTTTAATTGAAACCCATAAACGGTATTCCAAAACCTATCTAATAAGAAGTTAAAAGCGATTTGATCATTTTGTTTTGCTTTTACTATCGCGTCTTTTACTTCCAATGTTTTGGTTTTGATGAGAGATTTTGCATAAATATAAAGAATTGAATAATAATTAATAGCAATTCTAAGATTGGAGTGTAAATGATTAGGTTTTTTTCTTCAAGTTTTTTTGATGCTGAATATAGCGTTGCATATTGAACTATAAACCGCAACACTACTAAGCCTAAAACTAATTGCCATTGATAAGGCATAATCAATAGGACGATGGCTAAAGTCCAAAAGAGAAACTGCGAACAGTAGAACAAAGCTAGTAGGGTTTTATGTTTGAGCTTGTAGTGGGATGCAGTACTTATATGTCTTCTTTTTTGTAAACACCAAGATCTCAATGTTTTCTTCGGAATTGACTCCGTAAAACTACTTTTTGAAATACAAATTGTTGTGTTCTTTGGCGTCGCTATTTGATTTACGAATAAATCATCATCACCAGACTTTATATCCATATGACTCACGAATCCGTTAGCTTCAAAAAAAAGTCCTTTTCTATAGGCTAAATTTCTGCCTACACCCATATATGGTAATCCAATCGTTGTGTATGAAAAATATTGAACTGCCGTCATGAAGGTTTCAAATCTAATGAGCAGATTGAGGAGGGACCCTTTAGTTTTTTGATAAGGACCATAGCCTAAAACAAGTGCTTTTTCTGAGTCAAAACGTGCACTCATTTCACTTATCCAATGTTTAGACAAGGGTTTGCAATCTGCATCTGTAAATAGTAACGTGTTATATTTTGCTGCTTTAATACCTAACGTTAGGGCGTATTTTTTATTACCCCAAAATTTTTCTACTGGTTCTACATAAACAATTTTTATAGTATCATTAACTTTTTTGAAAGCTTCCATAACTTTCAGTGTGTCATCTGAAGAGCTATCATTTATCAGCACAATTTCAAAAGTTGGATAAGACTGAGATACTATAAAGGGTAGGTTTTCTTTTAAGTTTTCTGCTTCATTTTTTGCACATATGATTACAGATATGGGTTCATTGTCGTTAGAGACTTTTTTTTGTTTTATTACAGCAAATTTCCCAAAGATAAAACCATAGAATATTACTTGAATACCAACAATAACGATAAAAGAGTAGAAGAAAACCTCAAAAAGAACCATTAACTATTACGAGTGTTGAGGTTCGTCACAATTTTCAAATTGGTCAGCCGATTTCCCACAGAAACCGCAAGCTTTACCGTCTTTATTGAGCATAGGATTTTGACTAGCGCAGGTGCCAGCAAATTTACCGTCTTTTTTAGCCCAAATTTTAATTGCGATACCTGCAACGCCAAAACCTAAAAGGATGAATGTGATTAAAAAGAGTTTCATTTCAAATTGAGTGTTTCTGCAAAGGTAAATATTTTCAATGTTTTTAGACTTTTATTTTGGTATATTTAACGCTGTTGAAGTACGAGATGTGACTTTAAGAGGTCATGGAGTGTCATATAATCAACAAATTAATTTATTAACTAATTAAATCATTTATTATGAAAAAATTATTAGCAGAGTTCTTTGGAACATTTTGGCTTGTATTTGGAGGTTGTGGTAGTGCAGTTTTTGCTGCTGCTTTTCCAGAATTAGGAATTGGGTTTGTTGGAGTTTCTCTAGCATTTGGTTTAACAGTATTAACTATGGCTTTTGCTGTTGGGCATATTTCTGGTGGACACTTTAATCCAGCAGTGTCTTTAGGGTTATGGGCTGCGGGAAAGTTTCCTGCAAAAGATTTGATTGGATATATTATTGTCCAAGTTATAGGTGCTTGCGTTGCAGCTGGAGCTTTGTATTTAATTTTGACCGGAAAATCTGATTTTGTAGATATTGGAGGTTTTGCTTCTAATGGCTATGGAGACTTATCTCCAGGTGGTTTCAGTATGACATCTGTATTAATAGCTGAATTTTTATTAACCATGTTTTTCTTGTTAATTATTTTAGGAAGTACTAATGTGAGAGCTCCAAAAGGTTTTGCTCCAATAGCAATTGGTCTTGGTTTAACGCTGATACATTTAATTAGTATCCCAATTTCTAATACATCTGTAAATCCTGCGCGTTCTACAAGTCAAGCACTTTTTGCTGGTGGAGAATTCACAGCTCAATTATGGTTATTCTGGTTAGCTCCAATAGCAGGTGCTATAATTGCTGGACTTATTCATAAAGCATTTTTAGATAAAGAATAAATTTAAAATATTACACAAAAAAAAGCCACTTTTGATAATTCAAAAGTGGCTTTTTAATAGTTGAGTTTTACTATTAATTATTTCTAGTTTTCAATTCTATTTCTGCAACTGGTTCTTCATTAGCATTTGTTTCACTACCCTTCTGAGATCCAATTCGAAGACTTAATCCAAGAGCATTTTCCATATAAGGTAATGTTTGCATCTTCTTGTCTAATGGATCTAATATGCCAAGACTAACAAAACGATCTTCTATTTGCACATAAACCTCAACAAACTCACCCTTTTCTAAATGTGGTAAAGATACCACATCCATCATAGATGTTTTTTCAATCATATTGATATATGCTACAGTTTTTAAGTTTTTTGCACGTGCATTTCCTCTTAAAACATATTTCTCTGTTTCAGGATTATTCAGTTTCATAAACTGACGCATTACATCATCAAGCTTTTGATTGTTAATATTAATATCACTTCTTAAATCAAATATTTCATCTACAACAATTTGATTTTCTTCAAGTAACAATTGGTTTTGCTCGTACATCATAAAAGCCGCACCAGCAAAAAGTAGAGCTACAATACTTGCAGCAATGTTGTACCAAGGTGTTTTACGATGTGAAGTCTCCATTTTAATTACAGGAGTTTTGTCCTCTTTAACGTTATTTAGAATGTTATCTAAAATAAATTTAGGAGCTTCTACAGCATTAATATTAGCTAATATTTGAAGATGATCTTGCAATCTCAAATACTCGCTTTCAACTTCTGGGTAGGTATTAATGTAAAGTTCTACTTTCAGACTTTCTGAGGCAGATGTTTCATCTAGTATGTACTTGTCAAGTAAACCAGATTGAAAAAATGTATGTAATTTTTTTTCCATTTTAATTTGTTTCTGGATCGTAAACCTTTTTAAGTTCTCGTAATCCAATTTTTAATCTAGACTTAATAGTGCCCAAAGGAATCTCTAATTCGTCACTAGCTTCTTGTTGGGTCATACCCTCAAAAAACAAAGCTTTCAACACTATTTGATACTTCTCATCTAGTCGCGCAACATGCTCCTTTAAGTCCATAACATCTTGGTTTAAATTTGCTGTTGGTAAAATATATACGTTTGATTTATCAATTTGGACTTCTTTTTCAAATCTATTGTTAAAACTTCTTAATTTATCAATAGCAGTGTTTTTTGCGATTCTGTATAACCAAGTAAATAATTTAGCCTTTTTAGAATCATACTTTTTAGCATTTTTCCAAACTTTAACAAATGTTTCTTGAAGCGCGTCTTGGGCTATTTCTTCATTGATAGTCACTTTTAAAATGACGCCATAGAGACTGTTTGCATAATTTTCATAAAGAAGATTAAGTGCTTTTTCATCGCCATTTGCGAGTAATTCTACTATTTGTTGTTCTAAAGAGGTGCTCAAGAATTATAAATTAATTTTTTTTATAAAAATAGATTTCGAAACATCTAAAACAAGGTTTCAAGTGTATATAAGCTAAGACGGTAAAATTAGTAAAATAATACTAAAGTGAAATTTAGACTCATTAACACATAATTTCTATGGAATAGATTTTTATTTCCTAAAGCAAAATTGATTAATAGCATTTTCAAGACTATTCTGTAGTAAATGTAAGCCTCATTAATTTGAGGTTTTTTTTTAGATGATGTTAACTTCAGCTTCAATATTAATTTCGAAAATTCTTGCGATAGTTTTCTGAATTAGTTTTGAAAGATCTAAGATGTTTTTTCCACTTGCACCACCATAATTTACTAGTACTAAGGCTTGTTTTTTATGAACTCCATAATTACCAAAAGTCTTACCTTTAAAGCCAGCATGTTCTATAAGCCAGCCAGCAGGAATTTTTATTTCGGTTTCTGAAATTATATAATGAGGCGCATCAGGGAAGTTCTTCTGTAGTTTTAAAAAGGCTTTTTTTGAAATTACTGGGTTTTTAAAAAAGCTTCCAGAGTTCCCAATTTCTTTTGGGTTTGGGAGTTTGCTTTCTCTAATGGCAATTACTGCTTTAGAAACATCTTGAATTGTAGGATGGTTTATATTCCTAATTTCTAATTCTGAAGTAATTGCTCCGTAGTTAGTATATAGGTTATGATTGTTGGTGCTTAAATTAAAGATGACATTTAGGATAATATATTTACCCTTGAGCTGCTGCTTGAAAATCGAATTTCGATATCCAAAATAACATTCAGTATTCGTGAAAGTCTCAATTTTAAAAGTCTCTAAATTAAGAGCGTCACAAGAGTGAAAAGTGTCTTTTAGTTCAACACCATAGGCGCCTATGTTTTGAATGGGACTAGTGCCAACATTGCCAGGAATAAGCGATAGGTTCTCTAAACCTCCAAAATCTTTTTCTAAAGTCCATAATACAAATTCATGCCAGTTTTCACCAGCTTGACATTTGACTAATACCTCACTTTTAGTTTGCTCTAAGACAGTTTTGCCTTTTAGATTCAAATGAATTACTAAGGCATCTATATCTTTAGTGAGTAACATATTGCTGCCACCTCCTAAAATGAATTTCTGCGGAAATTCTTCCGAAGAAAAAACACTTTTTAAATCTTCAACCGATTTGATTGATATAAAGTGCTTCGCCTTTACATCAATACCAAAGGTGTTATAAGGTTTTAGAGATATGTCGTGTTGTATTTGCACTAGTCTTTATATACTTTTAAAGCTTGTTTTATAATATTTACTGCCTTTTTTAAACTGTCTTTGTTTAAGACATAGGCAATTCTAATTTGGTTTAAGCCAACACCTGGAGTGCTATAGAAGCCTGCGGCAGGAGCAATCATAACCGTTTCTCCGTCTACATCAAATGATTCTAATAACCATTGTGCAAAGGCATCACTATTTTTAATTGGCAATTGTACGATACAGTAAAAAGCACCTTTAGGGTTGGCAACTTGTACCCCCTCAATTTTATTCAACTCTTCTATTAAGACATTACGTCGCTCAACATACTCGACAATAACAGCGTCAAAATAACTTTGTGGTGTTTGTAAAGCTGCTTCACTAGCTATTTGTGCTAAGGTTGGCGGACTTAATCGTGCTTGTGCAAATTTTAAAGCAGTTTTAATAACCTCTTTATTTTTTGAGACTAAACACCCAATGCGTGCACCACACATGCTATATCGTTTTGATACAGAATCGATAACAATGGCATAATCATCTAATCCTTCCTCTTGAAGAATGGAGTAGTGGGTTGCACCATCATAAGCAAATTCTCTGTAGACTTCATCTGCAATTAAAAACAAATCGTACTTTTTGGCGATGTTTGCTAATTTCCTTATTTCATCTTCGGAATATAGGTAACCTGTTGGATTACCTGGATTACAAATAAGAATAGCTTTGGTTTTTGGGGTTATTAATTTTTCAAATTCCTCTATTGGTGGTAATGCAAAATTATTTTCAATTTTTGAAATCACCGGAACAACTTTAACTCCAGAAGCAGTAGAAAAACCATTGTAGTTAGCATAGAAAGGTTCTGGGATTATAACTTCATCATCCACATCCATAACACTGCCAAAGGCGAATAAAAGCGCTTCGCTGCCACCAGTAGTCACAATAATGTCGTCATGTTTGACTTGTATATCGTTTTTTTTATAGTAATCTGCGATTTTGATGCGGTAACCTTCAGATCCTTCAGATCGTGTGTAAGCCAAAATATCTAGGGAGTGCACTCTAACTGCATCCATTGCTACTTGAGGTGTTTTAATATCTGGTTGACCTATATTTAAATGATAAACCGTTTTTCCTTGTTTATATGCGTTTTCTGCATAAGGAACTAGTTTGCGTATAGGAGATTCTGGCATTGCTACTCCTTTCTTGGAAATTTTTGGCATGATCGTTTGTTTAAGAATGTAAAGTTCTGAAAATAATCTTAAAGTTTATTTAAATCTAAGGTAAAAAACAGACTATAAAATTAAAGAGTTGTAACTTATATTTTTATACTTATGATTTTTACTAGAAAAATAGGCATTTTTACTTCACTCTTCTTACTGAGTGTAATGTTCTCTTTTGGGCAGGGACGTTTTTACTTGCCAGGTAGAGAAAAAGATAAAATTAGATTTGAACTCATTAATAACCTCATTGTTTTACCAGTAGAAATCAATGGTGTAAAATTGTCTTTTTTATTAGATACTGGTGTAAGTAAACCAATTTTGTTTAATATTACTAATACAGACTCTCTGCAAATGAAGAACGTAGAGACCTTGTTTTTGAGAGGTTTAGGTGGAGGGGAAGCTGTTAGAGCTATTCGGTCAAAAAAAAATTTACTGAGAATAGGTAATGCAATAAATGTTAATCAAGTACTCTTTGTTGTGTATGATAAGGATATAAATTTTACACCTAAACTAGGTATTCCTATTCATGGTATTATAGGGCATAACATTTTTAAGGATTTTATTGTCGAAATAAACTATAAATCTAAAGTAATCGTATTGAACAAGATAGAAAGTTACACTTATAAATCTTGTAAAAAATGTGAAACGTTTAATCTTTCATTTCATAATAACAAGCCCTATATACAAGGAGAGGTCAAATTAAGAGATAGTATTCATTCAGTTAAATTGCTAATAGATACTGGTAGTAGTGATGCATTATGGTTATTTGAAAATAATGATTTAGGTATTATTGCAAATGGTAATAACTATTTTAGGGATTTTTTGGGAAGAGGTCTAAGTGGTAATGTATATGGTAAACGGACTAAAATTAGTTCTTTCAAACTTAAAAGTTTTGTTTTGAATGACGTTAATGTTGCATTTCCGGACTCTTCTGCAATACATTATGCAAAAAAAATAGAAAACAGAAATGGGAGTTTATCAGCTGAAATTTTAAGACGGTTTACTATCATTTTTGATTATGAAAACGCAAAAATAACGCTTAAAAAGAATGGTGGTTTTAAAGATGTATTTCGCTATAATAGAAGTGGTCTTGTTGTAGAACAACAAGGTTTTAGAGTAGTAGAGGAGGAAATTAAAAGTCAAAATCTCGATAATTATGGACGTTCTCAGCAAGACAACGTTGTCGTTAACTTAAGAAAATACTATCGTATGAGTTTAAAGCCTGCATACACAATAATAGAGGTGCGTAAAAGTTCTCCTTCAGAGAAAGCTGGTTTATTAAAAGGGGATGTGATATTAGTTATAAATGGAAAAAAAGCCCATGAATTAAAGTTGCAAGATGTTGTTCATTATTTTAGAGATAAGGTAGGAAAAACTATTAGACTTAAAATAGAAAGAGGAAATCAGGTTTTAAGTACCGAATTTCAGCTGGAAGATGTATTCAAAAAAAGAACTCCCAAATTAGAGAGTTCTTTTAAATAGTGTTTTTTGGTAAGGATTTTATTGTTCCATTACGCTTTTTTTAGTTTTTTCCAAAACGTTTGTTTTGCTAGGGTCTATAACTAAACCTTTTATTTTTAAAGCAACAGTTGGAGTGTCAGCATTAGAAGTTACAGTAATTGTTTTTCTAATAGGATTTACTCTGTTAGTATCATACTTAACTTCAATATTCCCAGTTTCTCCAGGTAAAATAGGACCATCTGGTTTTTTAGGTACAGTACAACCACAAGTTGACTTTACGTTTGATATAATTAAAGGTGCATTTCCTGTATTAGTAAATACAAATATTCTTACCCCATCAGAACCTTTTTCTATTGTTCCGTAATCTATTACGTCTGTTTTAAATTCTATTTTTGCTACTTTTTCTTGAGCCATTGCTCCAAAGCTTATAAGAGCTATACATAAAATTGCTACTAATTTTTTCATCATTTCAGTTTTAAATTGATACTATCAAAGCTACTTACTTTTTGTCATACTGCAAAATAAATTAGATGTATGACCCTTTAATTAACATTAATTACGATTTAAGTGTTCATTATTTCTCGTATTCTTTTCGCTGAAAAAGAAATATAAGTACTTTTGTAAGTCATAAAGCAAAAACAATACCAAAGCATGGGAATTCCATCAAAATATTCAGCACAAGCAGTAGAAAACAAATGGTACGACTACTGGATGTCACATAATTATTTTCATTCTACTCCAGATGAGCGAGAACCTTATACAATTGTAATTCCGCCGCCAAACGTGACAGGTATCTTGCATATGGGTCATATGTTGAATAACACTATTCAAGATGTTCTCATTCGTCGTGCACGTTTACAAGGAAAAAACGCGTGTTGGGTTCCTGGAACAGACCACGCATCTATTGCTACAGAAGCTAAAGTAGTGGCAAAACTTAAAGCTGAAGGTATTGATAAAAATGACTTGTCTCGTGAAGAATTTTTAAAGCATGCTTGGGAATGGACAGAGGAGTATGGAGGCGTTATTCTAGAACAATTGAAAAAGTTGGGTTGCTCATGTGATTGGGATCGTACCAAGTTTACCATGGATGAGGATATGAGTGAGGCTGTAATCAAGGTATTTGTTGATTTATATAGCAAAGGGTTGATTTACAGAGGTTATCGTATGGTTAATTGGGATCCAGAGGCGAAAACGACTTTATCTGATGAGGAGGTAATTCATGTTGAAAAGCAAGGCTTACTTTACTACTTAGAATATAAAATAGAAGGCAGTGATGAGACATTAACTATTGCTACAACCCGACCTGAAACCATTTTTGGTGATACTGCTATTTGTATCAATCCAACAGATGACCGTTTTATACATTTAAAAGGTAAAAAAGCGATTGTTCCTATCTGCGGAAGGGTTATTCCTATCATTGAAGATGAGTATGTCGATTTAGAGTTTGGGACAGGTTGCCTAAAAGTTACGCCAGCACACGATGAAAACGATAAGGTTTTAGGAGATAAACATAAATTAGAAGTTATTGATATTTTTAATGATGATGCGACGCTGAATAGCTTCGGAATGCACTTTAAGGGGCAAGATCGTTTCGTTGCTAGAAAAGCAGTAACAAAAGAGTTGGAAGCTTCTGGTGTTTTGATAAAAACAGAAAACCACATGAATAAAGTGGGAACGTCTGAGCGTACAAAAGCAATTATAGAACCTAGATTAAGTGATCAATGGTTTCTTAAAATGGAAGATCTAGCAAAGCCTGCAATTGATGCGGTCTTAAAAAATGGTGAAGTGAAACTGTTTCCGAAGAAATTTGAAAACACCTATCGACATTGGATGGAGAATATTCGCGATTGGAATATCTCAAGACAATTGCTTTGGGGACAACAAATACCTGCTTATTTCTATGGGGATGGAAAAGAAGATTATGTTGTAGCAGAGACTATTGAAGAGGCTTTGAAGCTTGCTAGATTGGCAGCTAATAACCATGAGTTAACAGCAGACAACTTGCGTCAAGACACAGATGCTTTGGACACATGGTTTAGTTCATGGTTATGGCCAATGAGTGTTTTTGACGGTATTAGAAATCCAGAGAATGAAGAAATTAAGTATTATTACCCAACAAACGATTTAGTAACAGGGCCAGATATTTTATTCTTTTGGGTGGCGCGAATGATTGTTGCAGGTTACGAATACAGAGATGAAAGGCCTTTTGAAAATGTATATCTCACAGGGTTAGTAAGAGACAAACAAAGACGTAAAATGTCTAAATCGTTAGGTAATTCTCCAGATGCGTTAAAGCTTATTGAGCAATATTCTGCAGATGGAGTGCGTGTAGGGTTATTATTGAGTTCTGCCGCTGGTAATGATTTGATGTTTGATGAATCACTTTGTCAGCAAGGAAAGGGTTTTTCTAATAAAATCTGGAATGCCTTTCAACTAACAACTCTATGGGATGTTGAGGATATTGAACAACCAAATTCGAGTATAATAGCTCTAGATTGGTATGAAGCAAAGTTTCAATCGACATTGATTGAAATAGAAGACCACTTTAGTAAGTATAGACTTAGCGATGCGTTAATGTCTATTTACAAATTAATCTATGATGACTTTTGTGGATGGATGCTAGAAATGGTAAAGCCAGCTTACCAAAAGCCTATTGATATTAAAACGTATAATCGTGTCATGACTATTTTTGAGGAAAACTTAAAAATAATACATCCATTTATGCCCTTTTTAACTGAGGATATCTGGCAATATATCAAAAAGCGTTCTCCAAAAGAAGCTTTGATTGTTGCAGAGTGGCCTAAAGCGAAGCCTGTTAATGACACCTTGATTTCAGAATTTGATTTTGCTTCGGAAGTTATTACGGGAATTAGAAATATTAGAACACAGAAGAATATTGCGTTTAAAGATGCGATATCATTTTCCGTAGTAAATAATGAAAATGCTGCTTCGACGTTTGATGAAGTGATTTCTAAACTGGGTAACCTTGATAGTTTTGAATACGTTACAGAAGCTGTTGAAGGTGCTTTGACGTATCGTGTAAAATCTAACGAGTACTTTATCCCAATGGAAGGAAGTATTGATGTAGAAGCAGAGATTGCAAAATTAACCGAAGAGTTGAATTACACTGAAGGGTTTTTGAAATCTGTTCAAAAGAAATTATCTAATGAGCGTTTTGTTGCAGGAGCACCAGAGCAAGTAGTAGCTTCAGAAAAAAAGAAAGAAGCAGATGCTTTAGCTAAGATTGAGACTATAAAATCGAGCTTAGAGAGTTTGAAATAAACTAAAATAACAAATTGTTGTTCAGGAGCTATAACTACTATAGCTCCTTTTTTTGGATAAAAATTAATTATGTATATCATAATAAATAGGTGTGAAAATGTCTATTTATCTTGGACATGTAGTAATGAATTGAAAGGAAAGAATTGTAAAAGAAAATTATTAAAAATTTAAGTCATTTATATTTGTTTGAATTAGCCGAGCATAACTAGAATAAAATTTAATAGTATAGTTTTTTTTAAATTGTTCTTAAAATAATTTAAATCTATGTTTCTATTATAATTGAAATAGATACGTTCAAAAGTCAACAGTTATATTCGTATTGTAATTATAAAATTGAGGCTTTTCAAAAATTATGTGACTCCTAATTTATTACCACTCATTAATCTTGTTACTATCTAACTTTACAAAAATAAATAGTAAAATAGTAAAGCCCCAAAGGCCAGAGCCTCCATAACTAAAGAAGGGTAGCGGTATTCCAACAGTTGGGATTAGCCCCATGACCATTCCTGTATTTATAGTAAAATGTATAAATAAAATAGAGGCGACACCATAACCATAAACGCGACTAAATTGTGACTTTTGGGATTCAGCGAGATAGAGTACTCTAATGATTAAAGCCATGAATAATATAATAACAAATGTGCTGCCCAGAAAACCCCATTCTTCACCAACTGTACTAAAAATATAATCGGTTTGTTGCTCTGGTACAAATTTCCCAGTCGTTCTTGTCCCTTGAAGAAATCCTTTTCCTGTCCATCCTCCAGAGCTAATAGCTTGCTCAGATTGGATAAGGTTATAGGCTTCTTCTTTTTTCATTCTTTCGAGTTTTATAGGATCTTTTTCCAAACGCAACCAAAGACTGATTCTGTTTTGTTGATGCGGTTTTAAAACATGTTCATAAAATAGACGTACACCAGCAGAAAATGAAACACAAACCAACAACACAACAACAGATTGGATAATCGAGCCTCGTTTTTTTCTTCGGAAAAAGTAAACACCAAAAATTGTTAAGGCAGCAACTAATCCTGATATTAGAATCCCAAATTTTAAAGCTAAAACTGCAAGTACAATAGCAGATATTGCAATTGCTAAATATATTTGCTGAAGTCCCTCGCGATAAAAAACAAAGAAAAATGACGCATATACAATAGTACTTCCTGCATCATTTTGTAGTAGTATTAAAACTGCTGGAAGAAAAATTAGTGCAACTGCTTTTAATTGATCTTGTATGGTTGACATATTGGTTTGAAGATCGCTCATGTATTTTGCTACAGCCAAAGCAGTGGCAAATTTGGCAAACTCACTTGGTTGTATGGTCATGCTCCCAATTCCGTACCAAGATCGTGCGCCATTGACATCTTTTCCGAAGATAAACAAACCAACAAGTGCCAGCATTGCAACCATATAAATCACACTAGCAAACCGTTCATAGAACTTCGCTTCCACAGAGAGTATTAGAATAATAAGCACAAAAGTTAGGCCTATAAAAACACCCTGTTTCCCATATAATTGGCTCATGTCAAAATAGCTAACTATTTCACCTTCGTGAGATGCAGACATAATATTAAGCCACCCAAAACCAACAAGTAGTAAGAATAATACAATTATAATCCAATCAAAACCAAAACCTCTATGATGCTCTCTACTATGCATGTTTATAATTTTGGTCTGTTTACATTGATATTAATAGAGGTGTCAAGATCATCATCTTTTGGTGCTTGCACTTTATCTATAAGTTGCAACGTAGTTTGACTATTAATTTTAAAAGGTTTTCCAGAGTACGGTTTTGCATATTCATTTTCTAGACTATGCGTTAGAATCCAATTCTCCATATCTGTTCTGGTAATTTTACCCTTGATGTACTTCTCAATCATTAAGCTTGCCATTCGTCCAGCAAACCGACTTCCCCAATATCCATTTTCTACGAAAACTGCAATGGCAATTTTTGGATTATCTTTTGGAGCAAAAGCCACAAAGATAGAATGATCTGTTAATTGGGTTTTTAAAGTATCAATTTTAATAAAGTTTTCTGCAGTACCTGTTTTTCCGCAGATATCTATTCCAGGAATACGAAGGCTAGCAGCAGTTCCTTTATTGTAAACATCAAACATGCCTTGAACTACGGGTTCAAAGTGGCGTTTGTCTATAGTAGTTTGTCTTCGGGTTGTGAACTTACTTGGGATAGTATCTCCTTCAATTTTTTTTATAATATGAGGCGTATAATAGTAACCGCGATTTCCAATCGCAGCGGCCATGTTTGCCAGTTGTATTGGAGTGGCTTCAACTTCCCCTTGACCAATCGCATTAGATACTACATACGTTGAACCCCAACGATTATCACCATACGCTCTATCATAATAATCACCATTTGGAATTCTGCCTTTTTGACCAACAGGCAAATCATAACCTAAGTAATTGCCTAGTCCGAAACTTTTTGCGTGATCTGCCCAAATGTTCATGCCTTTTCCAGCATCTGGATACTTGTCAACTATTTTACGATATGCAGTTACAAAATAGGCGTTACACGATTGTGAAATCCCAGAATTCATATTCACTGGGCTTTTGTGGTGGTGACAACCAGTAAGTTTTCTGCTTCCGTAGTAATACCCCATTCTGCATGATACGTTTTCAGTTGGCGTCATTACACCTTCTTGAAGCGCGATAAGTGCATTGATAACCTTAAAAGGGGATCCTGGAGGATATTGAGCTTGCAGTCCTCTGTCAAATAACGGTTTGGCAATACTATCGCGATACAATTTTGTGAAATTCTTGGAACGATTACGTCCCACTAATAAATTTGGATTATAACTAGGTCCAGATACCAAAGCTAAAATTTCACCATTTGATGGGTCAATAGCAACGATACCACCGCGTTTATTAGTCATTAAAAGCTCACCGTATTTTTGAAGCTCTGCGTCAATGGTGATTTTAATATCCTTTCCAGGTTGTGGTAAAGTGTCAAATTCACCTTCTTTATAAGGGCCAATATTTTTGTTAAATCTATCTTTTTGAATAAACTTAATACCTTTTACGCCCTTAAGGACATCTTCATAAGAGAGCTCTATTCCTTGTTTACCAATGAGATCTCCCAATCCATAGTAAGGTTGTTTTTCTATAGTACGTTGATTGACTTCTCCCAAATCTCCTAAAACATTTGCTCCAATAGATGTTTGGTAGTCTCTTAGGGATCTTTTTTGAATATAGAAGCCCTCAAATTTTCGCATTTTCTCTTGCAGTACTGCGTAATCTTTTTTTGATAATTGCGGTACAAAAGGGGATGGTAATCGTGGAGAGTAGTTTTTAGCTCTATTATATTTTTTTATAAAATCTTCTTTAGTAATTTTTAATAGTTGGCAAAATTCTAAAGTGTCTAAAGGTTCAACTTCTCTAGGGATAATCATGACATCGTAGGAGGGTTGATTGGCTACTAATAGTTTTCCGTTTCTATCATATACATAACCTCGCTTAGGGTAGTCAAAAACTTTTCTAATGGCAGTGTCATTGTGCAAGCTATAGGTTTCT
>JBLHML010000006.1:0-105582 GCA_047622005.1 Dokdonia sp.
CAACAGGAGCAGGCTGGAATGGTACCTACAACGGTAACCAACTTCCAACAAGCGACTACTGGTTTTTAGTAGAGTACAACGAGCCTAGTACAGGTGATAGTAAAGAATTTAAAGCCCATTTTACCCTGAAAAGATAAATCGATATGAATCTAAAAAAGTTTTGTTTAATAGCATGTTTAGCTCTCTTCAGCCAAATTGTAACCGCACAAGAAGGACTGCCCATTTATTCAGATTATTTAACTGATAATTATTATTTAATCCACCCTTCTATGGCAGGTGTGGCAAATTCTGCTAAAGTAAGGTTAACTGCTCGAGCGCAATGGTTTGGGCAAGATGAAGCGCCTAATCTTCAAACTTTAAGTGTTAATGGTCGAATTGGAGATTCTCCATCTGCAATTGGTGCTATTGTCTATAATGATAAGAATGGATATCATTCTCAAACAGGTGCTTACTTTTCGTATGCCCACCATTTAATGTTTTCCCGTAATGAGATTGATTTAAATATGTTGTCATTTGGTTTAAGTGCTGGATTTATTCAGTATAAATTAGATGAAACAGAGTTTTTAGCTGATGGTTTTGATCCAATTATTGCTGGTGTAGAACAAAGTGCAACTAATTTTAATGTTGATGTAGGATTCTCATATCATTTAATTGATTTTTATGCACATGCAACTGTCAAGAATGTATTGAGTAATGAAGGTATTAACTTTAATGAACAGGGTTTAAGTTATGATAATTTAAGAACCTATATATTTTCGGCAGGAAATACCTTTAGTAAATATAATAGTGATTGGAGTTTTGAACCGTCTATGATGTTCCTATATAGAGATGCAACTGAAGAAGCCTCTATAGATATCAATGCCAAAGCATACAAAAAGATGGACTTTGGTAAGGTTTGGGGAGGGTTATCATACAGAAGGAGTTTAGATGGTGCTGAGTTTTTAGATGGATCTGGTGTAAGTAGTCAAAAGTTACAATATTTCACGCCTTTTGTAGGTGTAGATTATAATAGCTTTGTGTTTGCATATACGTATTCATACCAAGCAAACTCTGTAGTATTTAATAACGGTGGATTTCACCAAATAACATTAGGTTATAACTTTAATACTAGAAAAGAGAAATACGAATGTAATTGTCCAGCTATTAATTAAGGCACTTACAGGTATACATAATAAAAAGTCTCGATGAAAATCGAGACTTTTTTGTTTAGCATATTTCTAATAGATGAGTTAAACGATACCCAGCATTACCAAGTATATTTCTTCTCTTTCGCTTGGGTTTTAATTGCTTTTATCATAGCATTCTCCAAGCCGTTGTCATCTTGATTTCGTTGCGCTTTTATAAACTGTCTGCGTTTCTCATTTAAGTTTTGGATTTCGGTTTGAGTGACGTCACGCTCTTTTCGCTTTTTTGCGATATAAGATTTTACTTCTTTAGTAGTCTTGCCTTTTAATTCTGCAGGTAGTTCATTGCTTTTTAAATCACTGTATTTGAAATCCTTTTCCTTTTCAGCATCTACCAAATCCCAAGAGGAGTTTTTGTAAAGATGAGAACTTTTACTTACGGTTCTGCTCACTGCATTTTCATCACTATAGCCTCGAGCATTGTCATCTTGTTCTGCTTGTAGCTCCATTTTTTTGCGCCCTTTATTACCATAAGCAACATAAGTGCTATTCAATTTTTGATTTAGTTTCAAGATCTTATCGTCATAAGGTGTCGCAACATAAGTTGTTGCATGATTATGATTAATTGCCATATAATCGCCATGGGCTAAATCTGCACCATCTTTCCAAGACGTAGAAATACCTTGGTTATAATCACCGCAAAAAATCGTATTGACACTAACGCCATTTGTATGTGCTTGCTTTACTGCATCTTGGTAGTTTATTTTACCTTGAGAAAAAGGTTCGTTACCTGCAATAAAGATAAGCTTCAAGTCGTCCTCGTTTTCGCCCCATTTTAATTGGTTTAATGACGTTTGAATCACATGGCCACAATATTCATTTCCGCCATTTGTAGTCAACGAAAATAATTGTTTCGATATGTCATCTAAATCATCACTAAAGGCAATAACTTGTCTAATAAAGCCTTCTTCGCTATTGAGATTGTCATTCCCATATTCATAAAGCGCAATGTTAAGATTAGGTTGTTCATTACCGCATTTTGCATATGATAGCTCATTAACGATATCCCAAAGTTGTGCTTTTGCTTGGTCAATTAACCCATCCATACTGTTACTTGTGTCTAGTAATAAAGCTACTTTAATGGACTGCTTGTTAGCATGATGTGCTTCAGCTTCTAAAAGTGCTATTTGCTCTTTTTCTTTTTTCTCATTCGCGTTGCAAGACATAAATCCAATCGTGCAGAATAAGACGACGAGTGTTCTGAATTTTGTTTTCATCTGTTTATTATTTATTGTTTGTTATTATTGTTATACCACTTATTAAATGAACTACCTTCATACTTGATTCTTTGATCAAAGAAGGAGATTAGTTCGTAAAGTTCATATACGTTTTTGTATCCGTAGCCATATAGATTGATATAGGTTGGTATGTTTAGAGCTAATGATAATGTCTTCTTTTTTTCTTCTTCGGAACGTGGGATTATCGCAATTTTACTCATAAAGAGAACCGCGTCACCATCAAAATTATTATTGCAATAAATTAGGATAGTCGTTTCTTTATCCGGAATTACCTTAGCCAGATTGCGTTGAGTAAAGTCTGAGCAATTTAAATGCACAGCTCCCTTTACATGCTTTTTGTCATACAGGTCCTTAGACCGTGTGTCTAGAATAGTAACATTTATATCGTCACTTTTCTCTAAAAATTCTTCAAAACTTATCAGTCTTTTTTCCCTGTGATCTTTCACCACTTTCACTAAATCTTCAAAGTCTGTATAACTTACTTTAGCTTTCGGGACGTCTAGTTTTTGAGTTTCCGAAGTAGAATACATTAAGAGTGTCATAAAGGTTAACATACTTGTTGTTTTCATGTGGTTCTATTTCTTGTTTTCAAGGGTCACTTGTTGCTCGCTATTACTCATTCTTTTGAATTGTAGCTTCTAACATGCTCGTTTCATGGTTATCGCTTTAATTGGTTTGTAATGCTTTAATATCTATTGTACCGTTTGGAGACACCACATAGTATTTGTGTTTGATTTCTGTTTTAACAATTGGCTCTGCTTTTACTTCCTTAGGTTTAGGTGTGTATTGTAGCTTAATATTCATACCTATTTGAACAACAGGCTCTAAAATTGATGGATTCACAACCACATCATAATTTTCATAAGACAACGGTTGATAGTAATAGGAGGTTTGCTTTTTAACCGTAGTAACCCCTTTTTTCTTTTTAATAGCTTCAAAAGAAACGCTATTAAATGCTTGGTAGCTTTGATAAAAATCTTTTGGGAAGTAGCAATATTGGTCCTCTGCAATGGCAACATTGTAATTGACTAAGTCAAACCCTAAAACTTTATAATAGGCTTTCTTCTCTTCAATGAGTTTAAGGAGTTCTGTTTGAAGGTTTTTGTAGACTTCGGCAATGTTCTCAATGTAATAATCAACTTTAACCAAATTGTAAATTTCACTTTTTGCACAGGCGGTTAAAATGGTTTCAAACTGATTTGTTTTCTTAAACTGAATGTGTAAATTCTGCTGTAATTCAAACCCATTAGGAACTTCTGTATAGGTTTTGCTAAACAACTTTTTTTGAATTTCAATTTCGTAGTTTGGAACAAATGAAATCACATCAACTGCAAAATCATCATCGGTAATTCCAACCAATTTTAACTGACTTTTAATTTTATTAATTCTTTGATTGATTAATAAGTTCGTACTATCTGCTGTTGGTCCAATTTGTGAAATATTAAAAATGGCAGTGTAAGTCGTCGCTTCAACATTTTGTAAAGCTTTGACATCTATAAAAACATGAGTACTAGGATTTAGAACCTTGTTGATTTGCTGCTGTACAGTTGGATTATAGATGGTTGCATTTCCCGAGAGCAATACGTTTTGTCTAGAGATTTGATCATAATTCCCTTTGTGTTGCGCACAAATAGAAATGGTGCAAGTAAAAATTAGCAGGACGCTAAGGACATAGTTTTTCATTTTTTGATGTGTTTTTTGATTTGGTGTAAATCTATAGGCATCTTAATTTTAAAAAAAATGAGAATGAGTAAAGTGGCTGTTTGATTTAGGGAAACTGATTGATAAATGAGGGAACCAGTAGTTATGAAATGTTAAATGATCTTTTTGCGAGTTCTTCCATTTTATTTAATCAATTAAAGTATGTAAGTTTATTCCGTTCAATAAAAAACACCCACTTAATTGGGCATAAAATGAAGCAATTATTCACATTTATTTTTTTTATACTGCTATTTTTTTCCTTCGGAAATGTAACAGCTCAACAAAACGAGGCTACTCAAAAAAAGAGAGATGCTCCTTTATATACAATTCGCGGTTCGGTTAAAGAAAGTGATACTTACAAACCGATTTCTAAAGTTAATGTAGAGGTTAATGGAGGCGCATACACCATGACTAGTATTGATGGAAGTTTTGTTATAAGAGCTAAAAAAGGTGATGAATTAGTGATTAGGCACAAAGATTTTGAGACGGTTTACTATACTATTGTTGATGGAGAACGGATTGAAGTAAAAGTAGAGCCATCCTCAAGTCAAAAATCAACCAATTCAAAATTTAAGGGAAATAGAAAAACTTTTAAGGCATTAGTTGATTCCATTGCAAAGTACAAGAAATTGAATATCAGTAAAAGTATAGAGTTTGCTGGAGCAGCACTAACACAAAGTACTTCACAACAACAAAATGCAGAAGCCTATTTAATTTTAGCTGAAGTTTATACACACTGGGAACAATATGATTTAGCAGTTACTAATTATAGAGTAAGCCTTCAAAATAAAGAGTCTAATGAGGCTAAATTGGGTTTAGCAAGAGCTTATGAGCACAACAAAAACTACCAAGAAAGCATTGATACTTATAAAGCTATAGACAAAAAGCAATTGAGTAATTATCAATTGGTAATGCTGTATGAAGGTTTGGGAGATACTTATTTTAGTATAAAAGATTACGAATCTTCGATAAGTGCTTATAAAAAAGGGCTTAAAATTTCTAACACTCATTTTATTAAACCAAAGGTTGTTGATCTTAATTCAAAAATTGCGCAATCCTATAATAGTCAGGGTAGTGTTGAAAAGGCAGAATTATTTTTTGATAATTCTCTTGACCTAGCGGAAAAAGAAACGAAAACGCGGTCCTTGGAAGAAAAAGAAACCGTAGCGCAATTTAATAATACCAATCGCAACTATTCCGAAGAAATTCAACTTAGAAAAGAGATTGTCGATGATGTAGAAGATGTCCAGCGAGATTCGATCATAGAGAATGAAAGTGCATTGACGCTTCAAAAACAGAATTATAAAATTGGAAATGCATATTCATTGCAAAACGACTATGTCAATGCAATACCTTATTTAGAAAAAAGTATTATTGAAGCAAATGCCAAAGGTGATTTGGTAGTAAAAAAAGATGCGACGCGTAAACTCTCAGATGTTTATGTGAGTTCTGGTGATTTTGAAAATGCAAGATTAGCTTTTGAAGACTATAAAGAAGTCGTTGATGAGTTATATATTAAGCGAGAACAAGAACTCTCACAAGCAGACCGCTTTAGACGAAATATCTTAGCACAACAAAATAGAATTACTAGTTTAGAGAGTGATCGCGAGCTTAATTCTAGTTTGGCAAGTGAGCGCAGTAAAAATCAAGAATTGATTATTTATTCTTTGATTTTAGGTTTAGTGTTATTGACCATTACCGCGTTTTTCATGTACAAATACATCAAGCAGCAGCGCTTTGCTAATAATTTGTTGGCCTTAAAATCATTGCGTAGTCAAATGAATCCGCATTTTATTTTTAATGCCTTAAACTCAGTTAATAGCTTTATTGCGAGTAATGATGAGCGTACTGCGAATAAATATTTATCAGATTTCTCACATTTAATGCGTGCAGTATTAGAGAATAGTGAAGAAGATTTTATTCCGTTGCAAAAAGAAATTGAACTCTTAGATTTATATACCAAGTTAGAGCATTTCAGGTTTCAAGATAAGTTTGATTATGATATTACGGTTCATGACGATGTGATTGTTGCTGAGTATCAAATTCCGCCAATGTTATTGCAACCTTATATTGAAAATGCAGTATGGCATGGTTTACGTTATAAGACCGAAAAAGGCCATCTACAAATTACTGTAGCCAAAAAGAGTGATAACGAAATAACAATCACAGTTGCAGATGACGGAATTGGCAGAACCCGCTCCAAAGATTTAAAAACCGAAAACCAACTGAAACAAAAGTCAAAGGGTATGGGTAATATCAAAAAGCGTGTAGCTATTCTCAATGATATGTATAAGGATAAGGTTGATGTTTTTATTGATGATTATCAAAATGCTGAAGATGCAGGAACTAAAGTGGTAGTAACCTTAAAGAAAGATTAAATGAAACTAAAATCAATAATCGTAGAAGACGAAGAAACAAGCAGAAAAATCCTAAGGAATTATCTCAACAAGTATTGCCCAAATGTTGAAGTGTTAGGAGAGGCTGCTAATGTAGAAGAAGCTTTAGTTTTAATTAGAAACACAGAACTAGACTTAGTGTTTCTAGATGTAGAAATGCCTTATGGTAACGCGTTTGATTTATTAGATAAGGTTGGAGATGTCAATTTTGAAACGGTATTTGTAACTGCTTACAATCATTATGCGATAGATGCTTTAAATGCACATGCCTCATATTATTTGATGAAACCTATTTCTATAGATGAGCTTATCAAAGCAGTTGATTATGTGACTGAAATTAGAACCAAAGAAGACGCACTACAAGACCAAGTCTTAGTCCCAAAAATGAATACTGTAAATGGTAAAATCACAATCCCACAACAAACAGGGTTTGAAGTTGTACAAACAGCAGACATCATGTACTGCAAAGCAGATGATAACTACACAGAAATTTATCTCAGTAACAATAAAAAGAAGCTCGTTAGTAAAACTCTAAAGTATTTTGAAGAGGCACTTACTGAAAGCGGTTTTGCACGGGTACACAAGAGCTACCTGGTAAATGTCAATGAGGTTACCAAATACATCAAAGGAAAAGGAGGAAGCGTTGTATTAAGCAACGGAAAAGAAATTATGGTATCTGCCTCTAAGAAATCAGATTTACTGTCTTATTTTAAGTAATTAATTCCTGCGAAGGCAGGAATCTCTTAATAGAAAAACTAAAACATAGTCTAATCTAAAGGAATATATATGCCAATCATAAAACCAGTAAAAGGAAAATATCCACAAATATCAGACGATTGTTATATCGCAGAAAACGCAACTATTGTTGGAGAAGTTTTCATAGGGAAACAATGTAGCATTTGGTTTAATGCGGTTGTAAGAGGTGATGTGCATTTTATTAAAATAGGAAATAAGGTCAACATCCAAGATGGCGCAGTTATTCATGCAACCTATCAAAAATCACCAACGACCATTGGTAATAATGTTTCTATAGGTCACAATGCGATAGTTCATGGTTGTACTATTCATGACAACGTTCTTATTGGTATGGGAAGTATTATCATGGATGACTGTATTATAGAAAGTAACAGTATTGTTGCGGCAGGAGCAGTGGTGACTAAAAACACTATTGTAGCGTCTGGAAGTATTTACGCAGGCATTCCGGCTAAAAAAGTTAAGGATATTAGTCAGGAATTAATTTCTGGTGAGATCAATCGTATTGCAGACAACTACTTGGAGTATTCTAGTTGGTTTAAAGAATAGTTGAAAGATCATTTAGAGTAGACCAGCAAATGTTTTTAAAAGTTGAGATTCTTCGGAAATAGGACTACTAAAAATTCAATGCTTTTACAGTAAACTTGTTGCTTAAAATCGTTTTCAAGACCGTTACATTTCCGTTGGAATAAAAAACGTTATCAGTGTTTTGAGACCTAATATTAAGAAGTTCATGTTGCCTTAAAATAGCTTTGGTTTGTCTGGCAACTGCCAAACCAGAATCAATAATTTTAATGTTCTTGGGAAGCATCTCCTCTAATAAGGTAATTAAATAGGGATAGTGTGTACAACCTAAAACTAAATAATCAATATCTGCTTTAAGCATTGGTTTTAGATAATGGTCTAATAGTGATTTCATGTTATCACTATTAGTTTTTCCTTCCTCAATGAGTTGAACAATACCTTCACCTATCTGTTCAAACACTTTAATGTCATTAGTGTAAAGATCTGTTGTGCTATGGAATAATTCGCTACTCAAAGTGCCTTTTGTAGCAAGAATGCCAATGGCTTTTGTTTGCGTATTAAGTGCAGCAGGTTTTATAGCAGGTTCAATGCCAATAAAGGGAACGTTATAAGTTTCTCTGAGTGTTTTTATAGCGTTGGTGGTTGCGGTATTACATGCCACTACAATAAGTTTACAGTTTTTTTCTAAGAGTAACTCAGTGTTCTTAATACTTAAAGCAATAATCTCATCCTTTGATTTATTACCATAAGGCGCATTTTTGCTATCTGCTAAGTAGATTGTGTTTTCATGAGGTAGTAGTGTATTGATTTCTTTAAAAATGGATGTGCCTCCAATTCCAGAATCAAAAATACCAATAGCTTGCATACTCATATCACAAATGTAAAAAAGCCACTCGTTTAAAAGTGGCTTCCTTATAATTTATTTTAAAATTCTCTTAGAATCCTAATTCTTTTTTTACATCTGCTAAAAGATCTTTGCCATCTGAAACTAGAACACCACCACCTTGAGTAGAGTCTAATACATATTGGAAACCTTGAGCTTTAGATACTTTTGTAATTGCAGCTTTAGCTTTTTCAAAGATAGGCTTTAATAACGCTGCTTCTTTTTTACCAAGATCTTCTTGAGCACCTGCTTGATACTCACGAATACTTTGCTCCATTTGTTGAACTTCTTGAGCACGCTTTGTGTTCTCTTCTTCTGTCTTAGTTTCAACTTCTGCTCTGTACTGTGTTACTTTGTTTTGAAGCTCAGTAACCATAGTTTTATAATCTGCATCGTAAGTTTTCGATAATTTTTCAATTTCTGCTTGAGCTGCTTTCATTTGTGGCATCGATTGTACTAGCTCGGTAGTGTTAATATGTGCAATTTTACTTTGTGCTGTAGCAAGACTTGTTGTTCCAACAAAGAGGATAGCTGCTAATACAAGGGTTTTTAAGTGTTTCATTTTTAAATTTGTTACGTGTTATAATTATTGTTTTTAGTTATCGTCAGGAACTGAGTCCGTTTCTTTTGCTTTGGCCTCACGTTCTTCTTTTGCTTTTTTTCTATCTTCTATTATTTTCTTTTTTCTTGCTTCAAGTGCCTTTTTGCGTTCTTCGCGATCTCTTATTTTTTGTTGTTTTTTCTCTTCGGCTATGTCAGCTGACGTTTTAGTTCCCGTGCTCACATTGGCTTTTGTAGAATCTTGTTTTTTAGCGTTGTTACCTTTTTCTGCTGTTGGTGCTTTTTTACCACTTGCACTATCTCTTGCTTTCTTAGCTTTTGCTCTATCGTCTAATATTTTTTGACGTTTTGTAGCAGTAGCAGCTTTAAGTGAATCTCTTCGTTTTAATTGCGCCTCTTGACGTTTTGTTATTTCTAACTCACGTGCCGATTTTTTATCTTCAATGGCTTGTTGACGTTCATCCAATTCTTTATTTATAACGGGTACAACTTCTTCTTTTTCAGCTTTTTTACGATCTGCTCGAGAATTTGCTTGATTACGTTTAGATGATCTAGTAATACTTCTTATAATAAGCTCACTAAGGTCAAAACGCTCTGCTGAATACAACATCACTACATCTGCAGACTTATCAAATATGAAATCATATTTTTTACCGCCTGCAATTTCTTGAACAGCAGCAAAAATCTGATCTTGGATAGGTTGAATCAACTGTTTCTTTTGAATCATTAAATCTCCATTTGGTCCAAATCTCTTTTGTTGATAATCTAAGATCTCTGCTTCTTCAAATGAGATGTCTTCCAAACGCTCCTCGTACAAGCCTTTAGTTAATAAAACACTTTCACTATTTAATTGTTTCTTTTTCGAATCAATTGTAGCAAGGCGTTTTTCAATTTCTATTTTCCATTGTTGAACTTTACGCTCGAGTTGGGTGTTCGCTTCTTGGTATTCTGGAATATTCTCCAAAATATATTCAGTATCTATATACCCAATTCTAACACCACGTTGTGCATTGGAAATAAAGCTCACTAGACTTATTATGGCCACTAAAAAAAGAACTTTATTTTTCATCTGTATTATTTTAATTAGTTATTTACAATAAACTTTAAAACGACAGATTAAATTACGACCCTGTCAATTGTGTTTAGTTTTTCAAATTAACGAAATATATTTAGAAAAATTTTAACACGGACATTAAATCGTCATATTGTTGCTTATTATGCTATATTGAAAATATCGTGCCAAGATTAAAATTGCTGTCCAATAATGAAGTGAATTTCTTGACCATTTGCTTCAGTTCGTCCTGGTAGAGCATCAAACCCATAACCAAAATCAATACCTAATAATCCAAATGCTGGCATAAAGATTCTAAGACCAACTCCTGCAGATCTGTTAAGATCAAAAGGACTATAATCTCTAAAGTTATCAAAAGATGCACCGGCTTCTATGAAGGTCAAAGCATAAATTTTAGCTTGAGCTCCTAAAGTAATTGGATAACGTAACTCCATGGAGAATTTGTTGTAAATAGTACCACCATCTTGAGATGATAATGATTGGTTTGGATATCCACGTAGTTGAATAACTTCTCTACCGTCTAATGCGAAATTACCTAAACCATCACCTCCAAGAAAGAAACGTTCAAATGGAATAACACCTCTATCTTGATTATACGCTCCAAGGAAACCAAATTCAAAACCAGATTTTATGACAAGGTTATCCCAAATTTTAGTGTACCAATCTCCTTCTAATTTTATTTTGTAAAATTCTAACCAATTAAAACGTTCTTGATCAATTTCTCCAATTCTAACTAAATCCTCTGGATTTGTTTGGTCAAGTCCATCACGTTCATTCTTGAGGGCTTCATAATCAACATCGTTAAATAACGAGTATGGTAATGATAATTTACCTGTAATTGCAAAACTAGACCCTCCTGTTGGGTAAATTGGATCTACAGATAGATTGTTTCTAGATAATCCTACAGTATACGATAAGTTGTTTGAGTATCCATCCCCAAATGTAAATAGACCAGTATTATAATTTTTTAAATTGTAATGCTGAAATGATACTGCTTGGGATAGTGTGAAATAATCATCTGGTACTTTTAAACGTTTAGCAATACCAACAGAAACACCTGTTATATTAAATCGTCTGTCCTTATCTGCATCTCTAGTTACGGGATTAAACAAAAACTGTTTAGTATGTGAAATAGAAGTAGATAATTGCACAGGACGTTTTCCTCCTAACCAAGGCTCAGAAAACGAGAAACTATACGTTTGAAAAAATCGAGATGCTTGTAAACGCAAAGCTAAACTTTGACCATCACCAGAAGGGATTGGCTTGTAAGCTTCCTTATTAAAAAGATCTTTAATAGCAAAGTTATTAAATGACAAACCTAAGGTTCCAATGAAACCACCACCACCATAACCACCTTGCAATTCTATCTGGCTTGACCCACGTTCTATAACTTGATAGTCAATATCTACAGTGCCATCCTGAGTATTGAAATTCTTCATATTAGGTGTTAATTGCTGTGCATCAAAGAATCCAAGTTGTCCAAGTTCTCTAATAGTCCTAATAACCTCACTTTTGCGGTAAAGTGTTCCTGGTTTTGTTCTTAATTCTCTGTAGACAACATGATCATTGGTTTTATCATTTCCGCTTACAGATACATTATTAAAGTATGCTGGTTTTCCTTCGGAAATTCTAATCTCCATATCAATTACATTACCATCAGCACTAGTTTCTACTGGATTTATAGTAGAGAATAAATATCCATTATCTTGATACAGGTTTGTAATATCTACAGCATCAGGCTTTGTGTCATCTGCAATACGTTTGCGTAATTCAACACCATTATATGTGGAGCCTTCTTTAATTTTTAAAACGGATTGTAATATTTGGTCAGAAAACACAACATTACCAATAAACTTAATCTTACCAAATTTGTATTGTTCACCTTCTTCTACGTTCACAAATAGGCTTATTGTTTTGTCATCTCGGTAAACAATAGAATCTCCAGTAACTCTAGCATCACGATATCCATTTTCCTTATAGGTATCGATTAAACTTACTAAATCCTCTTTGTAATCCTTTTTAATGTATTTTGAACGTTTTAGAATACGAACTGGATTTTTTTGTTTTGTATTCTTCATGGATTTTCTAAGTCTCTTATCAGAAATCTTATCATTACCATTAAAAATGATTTTATCAATTTTAACTTTCTCTCCTTTATCAATAAAAACAAGCATATCTACTCTTGCTTTTTCAATCGAATCATTAGATAGTTCTTTTGTTGACACCGTAGTCTTTGCATTCAAAAAACCTTCTTTCTTATACTTATTGGAGATGTAGTTACGTGTAGTTGTTACTAAGTTCTCAGTTACTTTTGTGCCTTTTAAAAGATTGTTTTCTGTTATTAAACCATCAATTTTACTTTTTTTAAGACCTTGTACTGTCACCTCATTTAATTCTGGTAAGTCAACAAGGTTGATTTCGAGATAAGCCTTTTCACCATCGATTTTAGCTAAGTAAACATCAATACTACTAAAGAGGTTAGAGTCCCATAGTTTCTTGATGGCGTTACTAATTTGTTCTCCAGGGATAACGATTTCTTCTCCAATTTTTAATCTTGAAAATGAAATAACTGTAGATGGGTTAAAATTTGTACTTCCGGTAACCTGAACATCTTCTAAGAAGTATTTTTTACCTTTATTAAAATCTGATTGCTGTGCAGTTACTACAAAAGATGTAATAAAAATTAATGCTATTAGTACTGCCTTAATAAATGTTTTCAAAAGTAAGTTGTTAGCTAAGTTGTTCACTTGTTTTTCCAAATCGTCGTTCTCTATTTTGATAATTAATCAAAGCGTCATAAAGGTTATTCTTCTTAAAATCAGGCCAAAGAATGTCTGTAAAATATAATTCCGCATAAGCGATTTGCCAAAGCAAAAAGTTACTTATCCTTTGTTCACCACTTGTTCGAATTAACAAATCAACGTCTGGTAAATTTTGCGTGTAAAGATGCTTATTAATAATTGATTCGTCAATACTTTCAACAGAAATTATATTATTTTTAACTTTATGTGTTAATTCTTTGATGACGTTAACAATTTCCTCTCTAGAACCATAGCTCAGGGCTAAAGTCAAGGTCATATGTTTGTTGTCTTTTGTTTTTTCTATAACCTCTAAAAGTTCTCTATGCGCTTTTTTGGGTAAATCATTGAGATTTCCAATGGCAGACAATTTTATGTTATTGTCTTGAAGTGTTTTAATTTCTTTTTTTAATGATTTTACTAAAAGTTTCATAAGTGTTTGAACTTCTAGTTTTGGACGTTTCCAGTTTTCCGTAGAAAACGCATAAAGCGTTAAATTCTTAATACCAATTTCGGCACTGGCTTCTACGACATCTCTCACAGATTTTGTTCCGCTTTCGTGACCAAGAACCCGAAGTAAGCCTTGTTTTTTCGCCCAACGTCCATTACCATCCATAATGATAGCCACATGGCTAGGTAATTTGTTAAGTTGTATTTGGTCTTTTAAATCCATTTAAAAATTGCAATAACATGGTCGTTGACCAAATGTGTAAGTTAACGTAAAACCTGTAAATACATACCAGTCATTACTATTCGTGTTTCCAAAACTAAAATCTTCCCTGAATGAATCATCTGGGACACTACCATCTAATTCGTCAGAAAACGTATATCGTGCACCAACCTCAAACCCTAAAATAAAGTGGTTAGTGATATTAGACTTTATGCCTAATGCCATTGGGATACCAAAAGCCCAACTATCTGTTCCTTCATCAGTATATTCTCCTACAGAATCAAAAAAATAGTTATCATGATTGGCAACAGTAATTCCAGAATATAAATAGGGTACAGCTTTAAGTCCACTCGTATGCAAATCAAAATCCCAAAATGTGTATTCCATTCCTGCTGATATTTCAAACAAATTGCTATCAAAAGAATAATTTCGTGCTTTTCGTCTAGGATCGTCAGACTTACTGTCTTTTCCTTTTAAATCTGAGTAAATTAAAGATACTCTCCAAGAGTGTCTCGGACTTCTGTTCCATTTTAAAATCACTCCCAGTGCAGGCGCGTTTGGCGCAATATAGACTGTAGAGCCAACGTCGCCAATAAAATTACTTCCACCGCCAAACACACCAACCTCGTAGATTTGTGAGTGGCTCGTCAGTGTAAAAAGTATACCCAATAAAAATAAGATTAAATACCTCATAGATTTTTAAAAGTTTGCAAATATAATAATTCTGAATTGCCTTTGGTGACTTGAGGCAAATAGTCTTTCTAAAAACAGAATATATAAGATTTTATTGCTTACTAATTAATTTCGTTTGTCTTCTCCCCAAAGCATCTTTTGCCTTAAGGTGTCTATAAAGCTCTCGTCAAGCAGCTCTACCATTTTTATTTTAAATTTTGCTTTTTTGATTGTTATTATTGTGGCGTTAGATAGGGTTACAATTCGTGAATCTAAAGACATTAAGTGTTGGTCTTCACGACCATCAACTTTTAACTGTATAGTCGTATCGTCTCGTATGACTAATGGTCTTGCATTTAAGTTGTGAGGTGCTATAGGTGTTAACACAAAACTATTTGCGTCTGGAGTAATAACTGGTCCAGCACAACTTAAAGAGTAACCTGTCGATCCTGTCGGTGTAGATACTATAAGACCGTCAGCCCAATACGATGTTAAATATTCATCATTGAGATGCGTTTCTACGGTAATCATTGAGGTTGTGTTTTTTCTGCTTACTGCAATCTCATTAAGCGCAAAATTAGTTTCTTTTAAGCCCTCATTTCTGGGATTGGTCTCAACACTTAATAAGGTGCGTTCAGATGTTTTATAATTACCATTTAGAATGTGCTCAATCGCAGCTTCTATTTCGTCAGTTTGTATGGTTGCCAAAAAACCTAATCTTCCAGTATTGATTCCAACAATTGGAATAGAAAAGTCTCTTACAAAAGTAATGGCTCTTAAAATGGTACCATCACCACCAACACTTATTAGCAGATCAAAACTTTCGTTTAATTCTGAAAACGTCTGGATAGAGTCCATTTTTTTTACTTCGGAAACGAGTTGCTCGTAAAACTTAGCCTCAATATGAATATCAACGTTATTTTTTTGAAGAACATGAATAAGTTCATCAAAACATTCTGAAGTTTTCTCTGGATAATACAAACTATAAACTGCTACCTTCATGTTATATGTCTAAATATTTTTTGAGGTAGTCAGAACGCTCTTTTAAATTTTCTATGTAAGTATCTTCTTCATGACCAGAAATAATATTGTAGCTATAACGTCTAAAGGTTTGTGCCACATCGTTAATGCCTGAGTTACCTATTTTAATTGTGATTTGTATCAGGTCATTGTCCATTTTAGAGACAAAAGCGCCTAACACTTTTGCATCATTGGATTCTACAATCTGACAGATTTCACTAAATGAATAATCCTGTATACCTTTTTCAACGATTAAAATGCCACCAGGTTCAGCAAAAAAAGGCGTTTCATTAAACAAGCCTATTATATCACCAAGTTCATAATATCCTAGATAGTGGTTATTCTTGTCAAGAACAGGCATAATATTACACGAGTTTTGAGCAAAGGTCTCTAGGACGTCGAGCCAATTAGTTTCTGGTCGCACAAAAAAGCCTTCAATAGAATAGTTACAATCAGCAATGAGTTTTTGCGATTCAAAGCAGTGTGCATCATTTTCAGAGATGCAGCCTTGATAAACACCATTCCTCTCCACCGGAATATGAGAATATGTCAACTCATTAAACAGGAGTTGAGCATCGCTCACCTTTTTGTTAATGTTAAGTGGTTTTATATCGTTTATTATGTATTCTTGTAATGGCATATTTCTGTTTAATTCTATTGCAAATTAATTAAAAATAACCACAATAAGCATCAAGTTGTTTGTATTTTTGTATCTGTAAATTATGAATGTATGACTAAGTTGAGTGTAAATATTAATAAGATTGCTACGTTAAGAAATTCTAGAGGTGGCAGCACGCCAAATGTAGTGCAGTTTGCAAAAGATGTACAGCGTTTTGGAGCGCAAGGTGTTACTGTTCATCCTAGACCAGATGAGAGGCATATTCGTTATCAAGACACACGGGATTTAAAGCCTGAAGTATTTACGGAATTTAATGTAGAAGGAAACCCTATAAAATCATTTATGGATTTGGTGTTAGAAGTAAAGCCAACGCAAGTAACTTTGGTGCCAGATGCTGTTGATGCCTTAACTTCCAATGCAGGTTGGGATACTATAAAACACAAGGCTTTTTTAACTGAAGTGATATCAGAATTTAATTCCAACGGTATACGTACTTCTATATTTGTAGACCCAGTCTTAGAAATGATAGAAGGTGCAAAAGGCACAGGAGCAGATCGTATTGAATTATATACCGAAAGTTTTGCACATCAATACGGCCTAGGAAACAAAAGCGCCATTGAACCCTTTACAAAAGCAGCAGAGTTATCAAACCAAATTGGTTTGGGTGTCAATGCAGGACATGATTTATCATTAGATAATATCAAGTTTTTTAAAGATAACATTCCTGGATTATTAGAAGTGTCTATTGGTCATGCTTTGATTGCTGAAAGTTTGTATTTAGGTGTTGAGAATGTGGTGCAGATGTATTTACAGAGGTTGAAATAACTAATTTAAAGTCTAAATGAAATTACACTCAAAAATCATAGGACAAGGTCAACCCTTTATTATTCTCCACGGATTTCTAGGCATGAGTGACAACTGGAATACCTTAGGTAACAAATTCAGCGATGCTGGCTTTGAAATGCATCTTGTAGATCAAAGAAATCATGGTAGAAGTTTCCATGACGATGACTTTAGTTATGAAGACTTAGCCGAAGATCTAAAAACCTATTGTGATGATCATAACCTAGAAGATATTATTCTATTAGGTCACTCTATGGGGGGGAAAGCAGCAATGCTATTTGCTACAGAATATCCAGAACTCGTTTCTAAATTATTGGTGGCAGATATTAGTCCGCGTTTTTATCCAATCCATCATGATGCTATTTTAGATGGGTTGTCTGCTTTAGATTTTTCCGAAGTAAAAAGCAGAGGAGAAGCAGATCAACAATTATCAAAGTACGTTCAAGAAATTGGTACACGTATGTTCTTGCTTAAAAATTTATACTGGATAGAAAAAGGACAACTCGCTTTAAGAATTAATCTTGAGGTTTTAAAAGATAACGTTTCTGAAGTAGGTGAAGCCTTGCCAATACATTCAAAATTTGAAAAGGCAACCTTGTTTTTAAGGGGTGATAAAAGCGAATATGTAATGCCAACAGACGAGAAATTAATCAAGCAGCACTTTCCGCTTGCAGAAATAGAAACCATTAGTAAAGCAGGACATTGGTTGCATGCCGAAAATCCAACAGATTTCTATGGGGCTGTGATAAAATTTGTTACATTGGACTAATAAAACATATTAAGATGAAATTATTAATTAAACTTTTGGTGACCGCAGGAATTGTAATGCTTTTAGCACATTTTCTGCCAGGTGTCGCGGTTAGGGGTTTTGAAGCCGCATTAATTGTAGCTGTTGTTTTAGCAGTGCTCAATTTTATTGTTAAACCTATTCTTGTTATTTTAACGATACCAATAACGATTATGACTTTAGGATTATTCCTTTTTGTCATCAACGCGTGTATCATTTTACTAGCAGATAAATTTATAGATGGTTTTGGTGTCAATGGCTTCTGGACTGCTTTATTGTTCAGTATCTTATTATCTATCTCGCAATCTATTGCGTATTCGCTTTTAAAGGAGAAGAAAAAATAGTCTGATATACAGAGCGTAAACTATTGTTGGGTTGCAAAAAATATTGTATTTTTGCAACCCTTTTTAAGGTAAAATAATAACACCCTTTTTGGGTTTATAGTACATACAATGAACATCACAAGAGAAAACATCGATGCATTAAATGCAGTTGTAAAAGTAGATATCGCCAAAGAAGATTATAGCGATCAAGTAGAAAAAATATTAACCGATTACCGTAAGTCGGCAAACATACCTGGTTTTAGAAAAGGGCATGTGCCAATGACCATGGTAAAGAAGCAATATGGTCAAGCTGTATTGGTAGATGAGGTTAATAAGCTTTTGCAAGAGGCCTTAGGTAAATATTTAACTGAAGAGAAATTAGATGTTTTAGGGAATCCGTTACCAAAACCACAAGATGATTTAGATTGGAATACTGATAACTTTTCTTTTGAGTTTGAATTAGGCCTAGCACCTAGCTTTGAAGTGAAGTTAAAGAGTAAAAAAGCCATTACACATTATAGTATCGTAGCCGATAAAAAAATGATTGATGATCAAATAGTACATATTAGAAAACAATATGGTAAAATAACGTCTCAAACAGAAGTAGCTAAAGCCTCAGAAATTACTGGAGTTTTTGAAAACGAAGAGAAAGAAATTAATAACTCTACGATGATTACCTTAGATAAATTTAAAGGTAAATCAACAGAGAAGCAATTCATTGGTGCTAAAGTTGGTGATGTTGTCACATTAAAAACAAAGAAGTTATTTAATGACGATCATGATGTCATGAACTTTTTAAAAGTATCTCATGATGATGCTCATGGTTTAGATATAGAAGTTAATTTCACAATTAGCGAAATTAATTCAAGAGCATTAGCAGACTTAGATCAAGAATTGTTTGATAAACTCTTCGGGAAAGGAACTGTAACATCAGTAACTGAATTGAAAGATAAAATCAAAGAAGATTCTGAAAAGCAATTTTTACAACAAGGTGATCAAAAACTATTAAATGACGTCACAGAAAGTTTAGTAGAAAATACGAAATTTGACTTACCATCGTCATTCTTGCAAAAATGGATGCAAACTGCTGGTGAGACAGAAATGGATGCAGAGCAAGCTAAAGACGAATTTGAAAAATCAGAAAAAAGCATGCGTTACCAATTAATTGAAGGTAAATTAATTGAGACCCATGAGCTTCAAGTTAAATTTGAAGATTTACAAGCTCACGCTCGAGAAATGATTAAAGTGCAAATGGCACAATTTGGTCAAACCAATTCTAGTGATGAAGAATTAGATGGTATTGCAGCAAGAATTTTATCTAACAAAGATGAGGTGAAGCGTTTGTCTGAACAATTAATGAGCACTAAATTGTTAAATTTATATAAAACAGAAGCTAATTTAAAGACAAAAGAAATAACTTACGATGATTTTGTAAAAGAGTTCTACAGCTAAAAAATTAAAGTATAAATTAGTATATTTGAGCGTGGAACTTTACAAGTTTTACGCTTTTTTGTTTCACAATAAAATTTCAGAAAAAGATATATGGATTACGGGAAAGAATTTGAAAAATTCGCAATAAAAGATCAAGGTATTAGCAGTACATATTATAACAAGATTGTAAGCAGTATGTACCCAACAAGTATGACGCCTTACATTATAGAAGAACGTCAGTTGAATATTTCTCAATTGGATGTATTCTCGCGTTTAATGATGGATCGTATTATTTTTATGGGTACTGCAATCAATGATCAAATTGCAAATATTATCCAAGCACAACTCTTGTTCTTAGAAAGTGCAGATGCAACTAAAGATATTCAAATTTATATCAACTCTCCAGGAGGAAGTGTTTATGCTGGTTTAGGTATCTACGATACAATGCAATTAATTAAGCCAGACGTCGCTACAATTTGTACAGGTATGGCGGCTTCAATGGGAGCAGTGCTTTTAGCAGCAGGAGAAAAAGGAAAGCGCAGTGGTTTAACACATTCTCGTGTGATGATTCACCAGCCTTTAGGTGGTGCGCAAGGTCAAGCGAGTGATATAGAAATTACAGCACGTGAGATTTTAATCCTTAAAGAAGAATTATACAACATAATTAGTAAGCATTCAGGTCAGGATTACGACAAAATCTATGAAGATAGTGATCGTGATTACTGGATGAAGGCAGATAAGGCTAAAGAATACGGTATGATAGACGAAGTACTATCAAGAGGATAAAAAATATATGCTTACTATTTTCTTCGGGAATATTAAGTTTTAAAATGATTTATGGCAAAGGAAGAATTAGAATGTTCGTTTTGTGGAAGGAAAAAGCCTGAAACTAGTATATTAATAGCGGGTTTGGATGCTCACATTTGTGATCGATGCATCGAGCAAGCTCATGGCATTGTTCTAGAAGAATCGAAGCAAGCAGGTAATGAAGAATTCTCTTCAGATTTAATGCTGAAAAAACCACAACAGATAAAAGCGTTTCTTGATGAATACATTATTGGTCAAGAATACACGAAAAGAGTAATGTCTGTTGCAGTTTATAATCACTATAAACGTTTACTGCAACCCCCAAGTGATGATGATATTGAGATTCAAAAATCAAATATCATTATGGTTGGTGAGACAGGTACAGGTAAAACCTTAATGGCTAAAACTGTCGCTAGGATGTTAAATGTACCACTAGCTATTGTTGATGCAACTGTATTGACAGAAGCTGGTTATGTTGGAGAAGATGTAGAAAGTATTTTAACACGCTTACTGCAAGCAGCCGATTATAATTTAGAAAAGGCAGAAAAAGGTATCGTCTTTATTGATGAGATTGATAAGATTGCACGTAAGAGTGATAATCCTTCAATAACTAGAGATGTTTCTGGTGAAGGTGTGCAACAAGCCTTATTAAAACTTTTAGAAGGAACCGTTGTTAACGTCCCACCAAAAGGCGGACGAAAACATCCAGACCAAAAGTTCATAGAAGTTAATACTGAGCATATCTTGTTTATAGCAGGTGGAGCGTTTGATGGGATTGATAAAAAGATTTCCAAACGTTTAAATATGGCAGCTATGGGATACAAAGCAGCATCTAATGACAATGAAGTGATAGATACAGATAATTTATTACAATATATCATTCCTAAAGATTTAAAAGACTTTGGATTAATACCGGAAATAATTGGTCGTTTACCTGTTTTAACATATATGGATCCTTTAGATGCAGATACGTTGAGAGCCATTTTAACTGAACCTAAAAACGCTATCATTAAACAATACAAAAAACTCTTCTCAATGGATGAGGTAGAGATGACAATTACAGATGGTGCCTTAGAATTTATTGTGACTAAAGCAGTGGAATACAAATTAGGAGCAAGGGGTTTACGCTCGCTTTGCGAAGAGATTTTAACAGATGCGATGTTTGAAATGCCAAGTAATAATGTCAAAACACTTAATGTTACTCGATCTTATGCTGAAAGTAAATTGTCTAAATCAACAATTAAAAAGTTGAAAGCAGTGTCTTAGATTTTATATTTCAGAATAGAACAAAAAGAAACCACCCTTTTCCCGAGAGTGGTTTTTTTGTTGGATTTAATAATTAATATTGCTTAACAATATTTTGAATACTTTATGTCTATTTTGAATCTTATAACAAGTAATTATAACCGTTTGTTTGCACAAGACTTCGTAAATATAGGTGCATTAATGTCATAAAAAAAACGATTTTCACAGCTTTTGGATGAACACTAGCTTATTCTCGTTGTGTGGGAAAATACTTGGTCGTTTGTCGGATTTATATTTTTAGGCTTTATTATCACCTCTAGTAAAAGACATTTTTAGTGAAGATTATCACTGTATTGACTAAGATATTGTATTCAATTGCAATAATTCATCGATGTATTCTCTGCTATTTGAAAGTCTAGGTATTTTATGTTGTCCTCCAAGTTTATCATGTTGCTTTAGCCAATCATAAAATAAACGCTCTCTAGCAATATGAACTGTTGGCATATTTAAGGTCATATTATTAAGGCGCTTCGCTTCATAATCTGAGTTTAGAGATTTGAGTTTAGTGTCTAATAATTCATTGAAAGTTTTAAGGTCATGTGGAGGCGTTTTAAATTCTATGAGCCATTGATGTGATCCTTTATCTCTGTCTTTCATGAAAATTGGAGCTGCTGTATAATCTACGATTTCAGATTGCGTGGACTTACAAGCCTCTCTAAGGGCATCTTCAGCATTTTCAATTATTAGTTCTTCACCAAATGCATTAATATGATGTTTGGTGCGACCAGATACTTTAATGCGATACGGACTTATAGATGTAAAACGAATCGTGTCTCCAATTTTGTAACGCCAAAGTCCTGCGTTAGTAGTAATAACGACTGCGTAGTTTTTGCCAACAGCAACTTCGCTTAACGGGATTGTCTTTTGATCAAATGATCCATAGGTATCCATAGGTATAAACTCATAGAAAATCCCATAGTCTAACATGAGTAATAATTCACTACTACTGTTCTGGTCTTGGATGGCGAAAAATCCTTCCGAAGCATTGTAGGATTCATAATACCTAAAATTAGATTTAGGTAAAATGACCTTGTATTGATCTACATAAGGTACAAAACTCACGCCTCCATGAAAATAAACTTCTAGATTAGGCCAGACGTCAAATAAGCTGTCTTTTCCTGTGGCATCTAAAACATTATTAAGTAAAACTAACATCCAAGAAGGTACACCAGCTAAACTGGTTACGTTTTCATTTCTAGTTTCTTCTACGATCGCTTGCATTTTATGTTCCCAATCACTCATTAAGGATACTTTGCTACCAGGTGTGCTGCTGTACTCTGCCCAAAATGGCATGTTGTCAATTAATATGGCAGACAAGTCCCCAAAGGCTGTTCCATTTTCTTTATAAAGCTCTTTACTTCCGCCTAGGCGTAAACTTTTGCCTGTGAATAATTGAGAGTCTTCATTATTATTAAGGTACATACATAATAAATCTTTACTTGCAGCATAGTGGCAGTCTTCTAGAGATTCTGTGCTTACAGGTATAAATTTGCTTTTTGCATTTGTTGTTCCACTAGATTTTGCGAACCACTTGATAGGGTTTGGCCAGAAGATATTATGTTCGCCTTGACGAGAACGCTCTATGACGTTTTGATACTCTTCATAACTAGAAATGGGAACACGTTCACAAAACGTTTTGTAATTAGTAATAGTACTGAATTCATGCTTCCTTCCAATTTCAGTGTCCTTGGCAGTGGCTAGGAGTTGAAATAGTAATTCATTTTGGACTTCATTTGGGTATTTTAAAAACAATTCAATTTGATGAAATCGTTTTTTTAAAAACCATGAAGCAATAGAATTTACTAATGGAATCGTCATATTTGTTTTATCTTTCTGCTTTAAAAATAATACTTTTTTTTATATGTTTTATCAAGGTGTTTTAACAAAGATGCAAACCGAGTTTGCTGAGCCCATTCAATATTATCTGATCTTAGATAATGATTTCTTGAATATGAATCAGTTACTCGGTAAAACCATTACGATGGACTTCGTAAAACATCAGTGTTTAAAATGTGGATTAGATAAACCAATTTACCGTCAAGGCTTCTGTAAAGATGACTTTTTTGATATTCCTCAGGCAGGAGATTGGATTATGAGACCAGAACTAAGTACAGCACATTTGGATATAGAAGATCGCGATTTAGAATATGAAAAGAAAGTACAATTAAAACCACATATTGTGTATTTGGCAAATTCTAGTAATGTCAAAGTTGGGGTGACAAGAAAAGGTCAAGTACCAACACGATGGATAGATCAAGGTGCTCATGAAGCGATTGAAATCTTAGAGGCTCCTAATAGATACCTTGCTGGTGTTACAGAAGTTGCTCTAAAAAATTATGTAGCAGATAAAACCAATTGGCGCAAAATGCTCAAAAATGATATCGAGGATGAAAGTTTAACAGAATGGAGAGATCGTTTGAAACAATATATTCCTAAGGAAGCTTTAGGCTATTTCATCGCCTCTAATAAAGAAACCAATATCCAATTCCCAGTGCTTAAATATCCTCTAAAGCCAAAAAGTCTTAATATCGAAAAAGAGCAATATTATACTGGTAAACTAGCAGGCATTAAAGGGCAATACCTCATTTTTGAAGATGACAGGGTGTTTAATGTGAGAAGTAATGAAGGTTTGGTTGTTAAGTTTACAGTGAGATAAAATTCTCATTCTGGAGCTCGTTCTTAATGAGTGCCAATTTATTATATTATTTATTCCTATGACATGCTAGGTGTTAACGATTGTGAGTAAAACTCAAGAAAAAAAGACTTTTATCTTCTTTTCAAGGAAAAAGAACACAGTTACTTGGCAAAATCTAACTGGGCCAGAACGTACAGCTATAAATAATATGCAAATTCAAATTTTAAGCACATACCCAAATAGATGCAATTAAATTATTTTTTATACTCTTAGTTTTTATTCCAAATGTAGTGTCTGCTCAACAATCAATTTATCCTAAATATACTATCTATGTTCAATATGAAGATAAAGTAGGAGCTAAAAACTGGAATGTCAAGGCTAAACGTAATTATGAAAAAAAAGAAGGGATTTTCTTTAATGTAGAAAATAAAAATGGTGATATGGCTCTATTTTATGAGACGAAAAAAATAGCAGATACCCTATGATAAAATACTTAAAAAATTATCATTTTTCAGATTTAAAAGAAATAAATGAAAAAAGATATAAGTGGATATTTGACAACAAAAGACCTCCTGCAGGTAGAAATAGAGTTTTCCAGGCTTACCTTATTGAAGTTATCTCAAATAAAAAATTTGTAATTTATCCAGTGATATCGCGAAATCAAGGCAATATTGATTAAAGTTTAATATTACATTTTGATATATAAAATCACATCTAAAATAGGTGTGCTTTTTTGTGTCTTATTGGGTGCTTTCTCCTAAATAATCTCAAAAACAATAGAAAACAACAAAAGGCGCATCTATTTTAGATGCACCTTTTGTTTATATTATAAATCAAAAAACTACTAGATATCCTCTTGATCTCTCATGTTCTGGATATATCCAGCTTTTTGGATTTCACGTCTTCTTTTTACCGATGGTTTTGTGAAGAACTGTCCTTCACGTATATTTTGCATCGTCTTTACGTTACGGTGTTTTCTTTTGTAACGTTTTAAAGCACGTTCAATGCTTTCTCCTTCTTTTACTAAAATTTTAATCATTGTAATACTTGTGGTTATCTCTTTAGGATTATCCTAAATACGTTTTTAATATTTTACTTTTAGAATCTTGGCGTAAACGCTTAATTCCTTTTTCTCTAATTTGTCTTACACGCTCTCTAGTTAAATCAAAAGTAGCTCCAATTTCATCTAATGTCATTGGTGGCTCATCACTTAATCCAAAGTTTAGACGAATCACATCACTTTCTTTTTGTGATAATGTGTCTAAAGCTCTGTTAATTTCAACATTAAGCGACTCCTTCATCAATTGACTGTCAGGATTTGGTGATTCACCAGATTTTACAACATCATATAAACTTGATGTTTCACCTTCTTTTAAAGGTGCATCCATTGATAAATGTCTCCCAGAATTCTTTAAAGACTGCTTCACTTCTGTAACAGTCATATCTAATTCTTGCGCAATTTCTTGAGCACTAGGAGGTCTTTGATGCGTTTGTTCTAGAAACGAAAATGCTTTGTTGATTTTGTTTATAGAACCAATTTTGTTCAAAGGTAATCTAACTATTCGAGATTGTTCTGCTAAAGCTTGTAAAATTGCTTGTCTAATCCACCAAACTGCATAAGATATAAATTTAAAACCTCTTGTTTCATCAAAACGCTTAGCTGCTTTAACAAGTCCTGCATTTCCTTCATTAATTAAATCTGGAAGTGTAAGTCCTTGATTTTGATATTGTTTTGCAACAGATACTACGAAACGTAAGTTAGCTGTCGTGAGTTTGTCAAGTGCTACTTGATCTCCTTCTCTAATACGCTGAGCCAATTCAACCTCTTCTTCGGCTGTAATCATTGGAAGTTTACTAATGTCTTGTAGGTATTTATCTAAGGATTTTGATTCACGGTTGGTAACCTGCTTGGTAATTTTTAATTGCCTCATATATTCTCTTTTGTTTTAAAAAGTTTGCAAGAGTCTAATGTAACTTTTAATTTGACAAAAGCAAATAAAAGTTATCTTGTTTATGAAAATTACCTAAAAAAGACGATTTTTTAAGAATATTTTAACAATTAGCCCCTAAAGTCAATGTTTATTAGTCTAATTTTGTTTCTTTTTTTTGTTCTTTAGTAATCCGCCAAGAATGTTTTGGACATCTTCGGTTACTGTGTTTGTAGTATTGGTTTTGGTCGAGTCTGTTTTTACAGTCGTAGAATCTTTTATGGTTTCATTTTTAGATCCACCTAGAAGTCCGCCTAATAAATTATTAAGTTCGTCTTTACCTTTATGTATTAGTTTTTGCTTTTCAATTTCAATTAATTGCTCTGTTAAGTTTGAAACACCACTGGTTAAATCAGTTTGTACTTTTGGACTTGTATAGCTCCCAGTAATATTTGCTGTCACCGGTATCGTGATTTTATTTGCTTCTGGGTCGTTGATTTTACCAAGTAATTGGTTCACCTCGCTACCCAAGTATTTAGCAGGTACTTCAAAAACTGCATTATAATTTATCGTTTTATCAAAACCATGACTTCCAGAAACCACGATAGCGATATCCTCGTACTTTAAGTCAAAAGGCTTCACATTAACTTGTCCATTAGAAAAGTCTAATTTGGCTTTGAGATCTTTCAAATCAAGTTGACTAAAATCAATAAAATTTAGGGCTCCATCTAATGTGCTTAAAATAGATGATTCGTTTTGATTAATACTAGTCGTTAGCAACTCAGCAAATGCGACACCAGAAACCGAATTCAAATCAGGCGTAAAATCACTACCCAAGGTTCCTTGAAGTTTAATGACTGTATTTAGTTTTCCTTGGAACGCTTTTGCTATGGGAGCCAAATTTTGTAATAACTCTAAACTTTGAAACGATTGAGAAATATCAAAACCTTCTGCTCCAATATTAAGGTCAAAAACTGGTGTATCTGTTTTTGTGGATACTTTTCCTGTTAATGCTAAAACTCCATTAAATAGACTAGAGGTTAGATTTTTTAAATCTGCTTCTTGATCTTTTATTAATAAAGTGCCATTAACATCTGTTAGAGTGAGGTTGTCATATATAACGGTATTCGCTTTGGCGTTAATCGTGCAATCCAGAAAATCTGGAATTTTCAAGGATTCGGAAGCTGAGGTTGTTTTATTAGAATCGTTAGATGCTGTTTCATCTTCAACCATAAAATCACTTACTACTAATTTATTGGAGCTGAGATTAAAATTCCCCTGTAGTTTTTTATCGCTTAATAAAAATCCAAGAAGGTTTTTTATGGTTCCCGTAGCTTTAAAGTCACTCGTTCCTGTTTTTGCATCAAAGCTGTTGAGTTTGACATTACCTGGATTAAATGTCATGTCTACAGTATTAATTTGGATTGGATTGACGATATCTTCCGTAGAAAAAATAAAATCACTAAGATTCATGCTTCCAGTGTTCTTTATGCGGTTGTAGTCATCAGTCTCTATAGCATTCATGTCAAACGACGTATTGAGTTTTGCTTTAAGGATACCGCTTAGTTTCTTATCAAAATCAATAGGATAGGCTTTGGTGATATTTGCCAAGTTCAAAGTGCCATCAATATTAGCATTGACCAACATGTTTTTGGTGAGATTTCTAATTATAGCGTTAGATTTAAAAACATCTTCATCAATTTTAAAATTTAGGGTTTTAATGTCTACAAACGTATCATCAATATTTCCAGTTGTGTTTTTAATCGTAGTGTTGATGGTTATATTGCTCACGTGTTTTGTTAAGTCTGGATATTTAAATGACGCATTATTTGAAGACATATTAATATCTAAAGTAGGAATTGTTTCTTCGGAAATTCTCCCTTTCACAACACCTCTAACCTTAAAGTCACCAGAAGTCTCTACATTTTCGATGCTTTTAGAATAGGTTTCTGGGATGATAGCAAGAAAATCTTTAAATGACGATTCTGGATTTTCAAACGTGATATCAATATCTTGACCGTTTTCAATCATCTGCACATAACCATCAAAAACAAGTGGTAATTGATTGATATACCCTTTGTTTTTCATAAATGTATATTTTTGCTCCTTAAGATTGATCCCAATAAGAGCCTCCAATTTAATCTTGTTTTGATTGAGATATTGCACACTGTCCATGCTAAAACTAACATGAGCATCGGTTTTTGTATTTAGTTGTGATTGTTCTCCAGAAAACGTCCCATTACCAGTATGATTGAGCTCTGTAATATACATTTGAGTTTTTGATGTTTCATCGATATAAGTCAATGCACTATTACTAATACTGTAATCTTTGATGTCTAAACTAAATCCTCTAGAAGAATCTGTAATTGCCTGAGCGTTCTCATTTTCTTTAGTAATGTCGTAATTGGTATTCCCTAAAGCATCGATTTTTAATATTATTAAGGCCTCTTCAATAGAAATGGAATTCACTACAATTAGATCTTCACCCGCGTTTTTAAAGAGTTCTTTGATTGATATATTAAACGCAATATTTTTTGCAGAAACAAAAGTTTCACCTTCAAAAGGCTTGAAATTGGTAATCACCAAATCTTCTACAGTCACATGAGCTTGAGGAAAACTACGAATGAAGCTCAAACTCACATCGCTAAACTCCACTTGAGCATTGAGGTTTTCATTCATTAGGGTTTTAATCATATCCTTGAGTTTACCTTGAAAGGCAAACGGAATAGCGACTAATAAGGCGAGTAGTATTAATAAAGTAATACCAATTATTTTAAATGCTTTTTTCATGTACTAATTTTATTGTTTCTTAAGGGTCACAGGCAGTACGCTATTAACTGTCGTCTTTTGTAATAACAATTCTGAAGTGCTCATGACATAATAGTTAAGTGTCCACAATTATGGTAAAATTTTGTTATTACGGTTCAATTTCCGAAGAAAATCGGAGCGTCAATCATATATACGTGCAGAATAGAGTTTAAGATGAATTAAAGTAAAAGTTTAATAAAACTTTAACCCATTTCATATCATTATTGATGTTTTAGATGAGCTCGATTTCTTCATTAATTTTCAAATTAAAGCGTTTTCTAAACAAATACACAGCAAGATATAAAAATGGCGTATCGAGAAAAGCGACAATTACTTTAAATATAAAACCGCTAATTAGTAAACCTTTAAAACTCTCCCAGGGGATAATTTTAAAAGAGCACAATAAGAAAATCACAGAAAATGTATCTATAAATTGAGAAAACCATGTTGAGAAATTATTTCTAAGCCATAGGTGTCTTCCTTTAGTCAATTTTTTCCAGAAATGATATACTTGAATATCAATAAACTGAGCAAAGAGATAAGCACTCATGCTCGCAAAAACTGCAAGAACTGAGTTTCCAAATACTTGTGTGAAGAGCGAATCTTGGATTGGAGAATTAGGGATTGCAGGTACACTGTCTGCTGCCCAGATAATAAGCAATGAAAATAACGAAGCTAAAATTCCAGCAATCACAACTTGATTCGCTCGTTTTTTGCCATAGATTTCACTAATTAAATCGGTGATTAGAAACGTAATAGGGTATGGTAAGATCCCAACGGAAATTTCAAATAGCTTAGAACCAAAAATTTCAATATCGAAAGGATACCAATAAAAAAACTTTTGAAAAATTAAATTAGAAACCACCAAAGACGTGATAAACAGTGCAGCAAGAAATAAATAGATTTTTTGGGCAGCAAGTTTATCTTTTATGGTCATAAATTGTGAATAAAAAGGTGGTGCAAATATACGTTAATACCATTTTGTTTTCATTAATTTGATGATTCAATATGAATACGACCCACCACGTTTACATCGCTCTTGGGAGTAATAAAGGCGACAGATTAAAATATCTGCAGGATGCTGTGGATTCTATTTTTACTGAAATTGGTAAGATAAATGCCATTGCTAAAGTATATAGTACATCAGCTTTGGGGTTTGAAGGCGATGATTTTTTAAATACATGTATTTATATTGAGTCAAAATTTTCTGCGGAAGAGATTCTAGAAAAACTCCAAAACATAGAAAAACGATTAGGTCGAGAAGAAAAACAAACCGAAGGTTACGAATCAAGAATCATAGATTTAGACATCCTCTTATTTGATGACGATAGTATTACTTCGGAAATTTTAAACATACCACACCTTGAACTGCCAAATCGTAAGTTTGTCCTCAAACCACTAAATGATATTGCTGCAAAACTGAAACATCCACAATTAGAAAAAACCGTTGCAGAGCTTTTAGAATCTTGTGAAGACGAAAGCGAGATAGAAGCGATTAATATGTGGTTGAAGAACCCATCAAAGCAATTTGATTTTTCAAGCTATAATTACATTGCTATTGAAGGCAATATTGGTGCGGGAAAAACGAGTTTAGCCAATCAAATTTCGTCAGATTTTAATGCGAAACTCATTCTAGAGCGTTTTGCAGATAACGCATTTTTGCCAAAATTCTATGAAGATCCAAAACGTTATGCCTTTACATTAGAGATGTCATTTCTTGCAGATCGTTACCAACAGATTAGTGACGATTTAGCGCAGTTGGATTTGTTTAAGGATTTTATGGTTAGTGATTATGATATTTATAAGTCCTTAATTTTTTCAAAAATCACATTGCCAGAAGAAGAATTTAAGCTCTACCGAAAGCTCTTCTATTTGATGTATAAAGATATTGCTAAACCAGATTTGTATGTTTATTTATATCAAAACACACAGCGACTCCAAGAGAATATTAAAAAACGCGGACGTGATTACGAGCAAAACATAGACGACGCGTACTTGGATAAAATCAACTCAGGGTATTTAGATTTCTTAAAAAATCAAAGCGAACTCAATGTGAAAATCATTGATATTTCTGATCGAGATTTTGTGAATAATCGTAAGGATTATTTGTGGGTTCTGGGAGAGATTTGTGGAGCGGAAAAAAGCTAGAAGGCAGAGAACGTGAAATTGCTGTTCAGTCATTCAGAAGGAAGCATGACTGAAGAATCTCATTCTTATCATAATAAAAAATTCTTCGCTTTGCTCTGAATGACATTGATAGCTTTTATTTAATTCAGGATTGTCATTACTGCGAAGGCAGGAATCCACAATTAATTGCAATTAAAGTAGATTCCGCATCACGTGAGGAATGACAGATAAAAGTGTCTACCGATTTATCGCAAATTGTCTAAGTAAGATTAAAAAATTCCTTCCCTTTTTTTTAAGGGAAGGTGGATTTGATTTCGCAGAAGAAATCAAAGACGGAAGGGTTAATGATTAGACATGATCTCAACTAAATAACCACCTAGTCTTCACTCTCCTCTCCTAGAGTGGGTCCACTCCTTCTTGAAAGAAGAAGTAGAATTAAAATAGAAAAAGAGAGTATTAGGAATTAAAGAAGAACTATCTGTGAAACTCTGTGCAACAACTTTTAGTCTCCAAATTGGATTTTAGAAAACAAATCCCAAACCACTACACCACAACTTACAGAAATATTAAGCGAATGCTTAGTCCCAAACTGAGGGATTTCAATCACCACATCACTTGCATCAACAACATTTTGAGCCACACCTTTTACTTCATTGCCAAAAACCAAAGCATATTTTTGATTAGGTTCTGGTTGAAATTCGTTGAGCATCGTTGCGCGTTCTGCCTGCTCTATAGATATGATTTTTACGTTTTCAGATGTTAGTGTATTAATGACATCAATCGTATGCTCTGCGTATTCCCAATCTACAGTGTCGGTACTACCTAAAGCTGTTTTTCTAATGTCGTTATGTGGAGGTGTTGCAGTAATACCGCAGAGATAAATCTTTTCAATCAAAAATGCATCGCTCGTTCTAAATACAGAGCCAATGTTATTTAAGCTTCTAATGTTGTCAAGGATAATAATGATAGGTGTTTTTGTAGCATTTTTAAATTCATCCACATTTAATCTATCGAGTTCGCTGTTTTTTAGTTTTCTCATCTTTAGTTTCCGCGAAAGCGGTCATCTCTTTTAATTTGTAGTTCCTGTGTAAAATGGAATCTTATATTGTTGAAATCTACCTGTAATTGTAGATAACTTCTAGGTGTCACATTTCAGAAAACATCAAAATATAAGTACTTTAGCACTCTTGATGTTTTGAGAATTTCCGAAGTAAAAATACAATTTTAAAAAGAGAAGTCCATTGGCTAAAACAGTAAAAAAAGTAACGCCGTTAATGAAGCAGTACAATGCCATCAAGGTTAAATATCCTGATGCCTTGTTATTATTTAGAGTGGGTGATTTCTACGAAACCTTTGGTGAAGATGCCATAAAAGCATCTAAGATTTTAGATATTATTTTAACCAAACGAAGTGCAGGAAGCGAGAGTGAAATTGAATTGGCAGGTTTTCCACACCATTCCATAAACACCTATTTACCAAAGCTAGTCAAAGCTGGTGAGCGTGTTGCGATTTGCGATCAATTAGAAGATCCAAAACTGACAAAAAACATCGTGAAACGTGGTGTCACAGAGTTAGTGACTCCAGGTGTAGCGCTTAATGATGATATTCTACATTCTAAAACAAATAATTTTTTAGCTGCCATTTATTTTCCGTCGACAAGCTCAGCATCACAATCTAATGGAACAGTTTTTAATAGTGTAGGCGTCTCTTTTTTAGATGTCTCAACAGGAGAGTATTTTATATCGCAAGGTAATAGCGAATACGTAGATAAGCTACTTCAAAACTTTAGACCAAGTGAAGTATTAGTATCAAAACCAAACCGTAAAAAGTATAATGAAGCTTTTGGTAATGATTTTCATGCTTTTTATTTAGAAGACTGGGTGTTTCAAGATGATTATGCTAATGAAACGTTGTTGAAGCAATTTAATACGAAATCCTTAAAAGGTTTTGGAATTGAAGATTTGTACGAAGGTATTGTGGCATCTGGAGCAATCTTACATTATTTAGGAGAAACCCAACATCATAAATTACAACATATCACATCTATTCAACGTCTAACAAAAGGCGAGCATGTTTGGATGGATCGTTTTACGATTAAAAATTTAGAGCTGTATCAATCTCATAATCAAAATGCAGTGACGCTTGTTGATGTGATTGATAAAACGATTTCACCAATGGGTGGACGATTACTCAAACGATGGTTGGCATTACCACTCGTTAGTATGTCACAAATTAATCAACGTCATGACGTTGTTGCCTATGTGAAGAGTGATCCTGTGGTGCTGAGTAAATTTCAGCAGCAATTAAAACAAATAGGAGATATTGAGCGATTAATTTCTAAAGTAGCTACTGTAAAGATTTCACCTCGAGAGGTCATTCATTTAAAAAATGCTTTGGAAGCTATCGTGCCAATAAAAGCATTAGCGCTCACGACTAAAAATAAAGCCTTACAACAGTTAGGCGAGCAAATGGATTCGTGTGAAGAATTACGTACCCGAATAAAAGCCACTTTAAATGAAGAGGCTCCAGTAAATATCTTAAAAGGGAATACAATCTCATCTGATTTTTCTTCGGAATTAAAAGAACTTCGAGGTCTATCGGCTTCCGGAAAAAGTTACCTAGATAAAATGCTAGAGCGCGAAAGCGAACGCACAGGCATCACGTCTCTTAAAATAGCCTCCAATAATGTGTATGGTTATTATATAGAAGTGCGTCACACGCATAAAGACAAAGTGCCCGAAGAGTGGATTAGAAAGCAAACACTCGTTAGTGCAGAGCGTTATATAACTGAAGAACTTAAAGAGTACGAAACAAAAATTCTTGGAGCAGAAGAGCGTATTTTATTAATTGAGCAACAGTTATTCGCTGAGTTGGTGAGCTGGATTGTTAATTTTATTCAGCCAGTACAAAAAAACTCAGCATTAATAGCGCAATTAGATTGTTTAACGGGTTTTGCACAACTCGCTATTGAAAATAATTATTCCAGACCAATCTTAACTGAAGGTTACGAACTCGATATCAAAAACGGAAGGCATCCTGTTATAGAAAAACAATTACCTCATGGTGAGCCTTATATTGCTAATGATGTCTATTTAGATAGAGTAAAACAGCAAATCATTATGATTACTGGGCCAAATATGTCTGGTAAGTCGGCTATTTTGCGTCAAACGGCTTTAATCGTCTTATTGGCACAAATGGGGAGTTTTGTTCCTGCAGAACTGGCTACTATTGGATTGACAGATAAGATTTTTACAAGAGTAGGCGCCAGCGATAACATATCAATGGGAGAATCTACGTTTATGGTTGAGATGAATGAAACCGCTTCTATTTTAAATAATATTTCAGATCGTAGTTTGGTGCTTCTTGATGAAATTGGTCGTGGGACAAGTACTTACGATGGGATCTCTATAGCTTGGGCAATTAGTGAGTATTTACATGAGCATCCTAGCAAAGCAAAAACATTGTTTGCGACGCATTATCATGAGCTTAATGAAATGTCTGAGACGTTTGGTCGTATTAAAAACTTCAATGTGTCAGTGAAGGAATTAAAAAATAATGTATTATTTCTTCGGAAATTAGTACCAGGTGGCAGTAATCATAGTTTCGGAATCCATGTTGCTAAAATGGCAGGAATGCCTCAGCAAGTGATTCATCGCGCTAATAAAATATTAGTTCAGTTAGAAAAATCCCATTCTACTGAAGAATTGACGGATAAGGTGAGAACCTTAAATGATGAGATGCAGTTAAGTTTCTTTAATCTTGACGATCCTTTGTTAGAACAGATAAAAGAAGAGATTGTTAATATTGATATTGACACATTAACACCTGTTGAAGCGCTTATGAAACTCAATGAAATTAAACGTATGTTGTTGAAAAAGAAGCGTGCATAAAAAAAGTTTTTTTTTTCTATTAAAAGGCTTTGGTTTTATAAGAAAAGTCTTAAATTTGCCCTCGCAATTACAACAAACGTTCATTTATAAAATTGCTATAATGCGAAAGTAGCTCAGGGGTAGAGCATCACCTTGCCAAGGTGGGGGTCGCGGGTTCAAATCCCGTCTTTCGCTCTAAACCTAGAAAAAATATTAAATTTTAGTCAGCGGACTAAAATGCTGAAGTGGTGGAATTGGTAGACACGTTGGACTTAAAATCCAATGTCCTCTGGGACGTACGGGTTCAAGTCCCGTCTTCAGTACAGATGAAAAGTCGAAACGAAAGTTTCGACTTTTTTGGTTTTAAAAAGTTCCCGAATGCTCCGCATTCAAGGGCGCTTTTTAAAACTAAAAAAGCGATTCAATTTTTTTTGAATCGACTTTTCTCAACATGTAGAAATGGGACTCGACTCAGTCAATTCCCGTTTTCATTACTAGAAGCCTTGTTGGTTATCTGATTTTCAAGTCTATTTCTTGAAAGACTTTATAAGGAGGTAAACAAGTAACACAAGAAAGAAAATAACAAATATTATAAAAAAGGATGTATCTAAATTTCTGGTGTTGTAAATAAAATCAGAAGTTATACTACTGTCGGTTACATCTGCATTGACCTCTCGAGAATTTATTTTGAAACTAATGATAAGTAATAATAAAAGGCCTGAAATGGTTAGTATAGTTTTGGTGTTTTCTTTCAATATATTTTTATGAGAATTAATAACAGGTAAAATTGACACTACTAATTATGTTTTCTTTACGGTTAACCGTAATCTGTACATAAAATTTTTGTAAACTTTTATATTGTTAGATTTGTCCGATTTCATGTTAAAAGTTATGTTTAAGCATGACGGCAGTATAAATTAGTTAACTGAATTAATAAAGATTGATTAATTTAAAAAATGATCGTTAACCTATTCATGTTTCTTTAACTTTTAGAGCTCAGGTGTTATAGCATAACTTTTGTTTTATTTGTTCAAGTGCTTTTGATATGATAAATTCAATCTCTAAAATATATTGTATTAGTGGGTTATTCAAATCCTTGTTTTGTACCAATGAAAATTATTAAATTTGATTCTTAAATTTTTCGTAATAAAAAAAACTGTTTTACTTATTTTTAGTCTATTTATTTTCGAGTTATAGCATTCAAAGACATATCCTAAAACCAAATGGCTATCGAACTTTTTCAACGTCTTGAAACTTGAATATTTCTTTCAATAGATTTGCTATATCAAGCTAATTTTAATTATAGATTAACGTTTGTTTTGAAACCTAATAGGTTTTAATTTCTTGAGATTATCAATATTTATAGTTTCGAATCATCATCTCCCTTTTTTATTCCATATCATTACTGTAATTTCTATATTTGGATACAATTAGTGTTCTATACCGCTTTTTTAAATTAATTAACCTAAACTCATATCACTTTGAAATCTAAAAAAGATATCGATCTTCTTTTATGGGCGCAACTCAAAGATGGACATGTTGAGGCTTTGGGTCAGTTGTATGATTTATATATTGATGAATTATTTAGTTATGGGATTCAATTCTGTTCTAATAAAACAGAAGTTATGGATAGTATTCATGATGTGTTCCTAAATCTTTATAAGTACAAAAGAAATCTTGCAGACACTAATCATGTCAAATATTATTTACTTCGTTCAGTAAAAAATCAAATTCTTAAAAAAGATGCTAATAAATTTCAAATAGAATCTATAGAAGACAGGGCTCTTTTTTTGTTAGATGCTAATGCTTCCGCAGAAGAAGAAATTATTGTTAATGAGATTAAAGATGAACGTATTTATAAGTTATCTCAATACATAAACTTGCTAAGTAAAAAACAAAGGCAAGGTTTGTTTTTGAGATTCAATGAAGAAATGGATTATGAAGACATTGCTAAAATAATGAATGTCTCTGTTCAAACTTCGAGGACTACTATTTATAGAGCAATTAAGGCTCTAAGAAACAGCATGTTGAGTTGTGTATTCTTTATGTTTTGTATTTTTTATTAAAATTTCCCGTATTTTTTTGTCTATACCTTCTATGTGTTTGACTTATTATAAAAAGGTCTGGTTTCTATAATATAGATTAGCATTTTTTTTATTAAAAAGTTTTAGAATAATATGAAAGATAATACGTCGCATAATATCAATTTTGATGAGATATCAAAAGAGGAGAAATCTCAATTGAAACTTAAGATTACGGATTCTGTATATTATTATGTACAGAAAAAACGCCGTTTAAAATATACAATGCGCTTGGCTGCAGCATCAATAGTGATTTTATTTTCAGTGGGTGTTTTTAATTATATGACACAAGATGTTTCTCCTTTAGAAAATTTTGTGAATACTGTGAAACTTCAAGAAGAGCATAATGAGGTGACCCTTATTTTAAATGACGAAGAAGGTGTTGAAATTTCAGAAAGTGATTCATCAATAACCTATTCTAATAATGGTCAAAATGTATCTATTGGCAATTCAAAGTCTTTAAGTCAAGAGCTTTCGACTCAAAGTGAAGTGGTCTACAATACGTTAATTGTTCCTTATGGTAAGCGTTCGAAAATTGTATTGTCTGATGGTAGTAAGGTGTGGTTAAATTCTGGTTCAAAATTAGTGTTTCCTGCCTTGTTTTCCGAAGAAAAAAGAGAAGTATACCTTGAAGGTGAGGCTATTTTTGAAGTGACTCATAATAAAAAACAGCCGTTTATTGTCCAATCTAAAGACCAAAATATTGAGGTGTTGGGTACGCTATTTAATGTGAGTAATTATGTAGATGATGATGCTGTTTTTACGGTTCTTAAAAGTGGAAGCATCCAAATTAATTACGAAACAAATACTGTTCTGGCTTCCGAAAGCCAATTAAAAATCACTCCAAATACTTTGGCGACTTATCATAAAGGTGATAAAGCAATGTCTACAAACACAGTAGAAGTAGAAGCTTATTTTTCTTGGAGAGATGGTGTGTTTATTTTTAAAAATGACGCTTTAAAAACGATTATGAAAAAACTATCACGTTATTATAATGTGGACATCGTTATCAATGATGATAATTTATCTAATCAAACATTTTCGGGCTATTTAGACGTAAATCAAGATTTAAATCACGTTTTACAAATTATAAATGAGACACAAACGTCTCCATTTATATCTGAAATGACAGAAAACAACCAACTAATAATTAATTAATATATACTAACATGACATGAAATCATCTGTAACAAAAAACTAGAAGATGCGCCAACACCTTCTAGCTTAAAAAATTAACATAACTGCATTAAACAGCAATATTAACCACTAAAACAAAATTATGAATAAATATGAGAACCTTTACGTTTTTAAAAGCGTAAAGTCTTTTAAGTACTATTTGGTAAATATTATGAGAATCTTTCTATTATTAATAACCATTGGTTTAAGTTCTGCTTTTGCTAATAACGTAAATGCTCAAACTAAAATAGATGTAAATGTAAGCAATGTAACTTTAGAGGAATTATTTAAAGATATACAGGGTAAAAGTGAATTTATATTTTTTTACAAAGACAATGTATTAAAATATAAAGTGTCATTAAATCTTAAAGATGCAACATTGTCTACGATTTTGGATACAGCATTGGCTGGCACTAATTTAACCTATAGGGTTGATGAAAGACAGGTTGTTATTAAGGAGAATTTAAATAGAAAACCAACTAATACAGCTAAAAAAGATCAACAACTAAAAATTATAACAGGAACAGTTTTAGATGATATTGGAGATCCGTTACCAGGGGCAACGGTTTTAGCGAAAAACACGAGTATTGGTGTCTCTACAGATTTTGACGGTAATTTCAAAATATCAGTTCCAGAAAGCACAACAACGTTAGTGATTTCTTACTTAGGGTTTGAGCCTCAAGAGGTCGATATCACTGGGAAAAACACAATAGAAGTTAGTATGGTGACAGATAACTCAGACTTAGATGAAATTGTTATTATTGGTTACGGTACAGAGAAAAAGGCTTTATTAAGTGATGCTATATCTTCTATTAAATCTAAGCAAATAAGGGATTTGCCAGTTGCGTCTGTTGATGGTGTGCTTCAAGGTCAGGTTGCAGGTGTGCAAGTACAACAAAACTCTGGCACTCCTGGTGGTGAAATGTCTGTGAGGATTCGTGGTTTGAGCTCTATTAGTGGTTCTAACCAGCCTTTGTATATCATTGATGGTATTCCTGTTACTACAGGTGATTTTGCACAGATAGGTTATTCTGGTCAAGGCTCAAGTGCGCTTTCAGATTTAAACCCTAGCGATATTGAATCTATTAGTATATTAAAAGATGCCTCTGCGACTGCTATTTATGGAGCGAGAGGCTCTAACGGAATTGTATTAATCACGACTAAACGCGGTAAGGAGCAAAAATCTGTGGTGAGTGTTAACGTATATTCTGGGCTGCAACGTGTTTGGAATGAATTGGATATGTTGAATGCAAGGGAATGGATGGATTATAGAAATGACCTTACGAATAGTACTGTTTTTACAGAAGAGGAAATGAATAATATCACAATCGATACCGATTGGCAAGATGTTATTTTTAGAACAGCTCCAATTAGTAACTATGAAGTGTCTGCTAGAGGAGGATCTGAGAAAACACAGTTCTTTGCCAGTGGTACGTTTTTTAATCAAGAAGGTATTTTGATTGGTACGGATTATGAAAGAATTAGTTCCCGTTTAAATTTGGATCATAAATTATCTGACAAAGTTAAATTTGGTGTAAGCATTGGTTTGACCTATGCTAAAACTGATCGTGTTGAAGGCGATCAAACCCTACAAGGGCCATTGCCAAATGGGATTTCAACACCTGCTATTTTTCCGGTTTTTAATGAAGATGGGTCTTACAATCAAGAAGGTCCTTATTCTAATGCAGTGTCTATAGCAAATGAAACAATTAATGAGAATTTTTCATACAGAACTAATTCTAATGTCTATCTAGAATGGGATATTTTAAAGGATCTAAATTTTAGCTCAAAATGGGGAGTGGATTTTTTAAATTTTAGAGAACATGCTTATGAATCTACTAAAACTGTGCAAGGTGCCAAATTCAATGGTTTAGGTTTTGAAACCTATTCTAATATTTCTAATATCGTTTCTAATAACTTATTGAAGTACAAAAAGAAATTTGACAAACACAAGATTGATGCATTGGTAGGTTATACATTTGAAAAATACCAATTTAGATCTTCTTTTATTAGAGGTCAGGATTTTGCAGATGACGATTTAGAGTATATCAATTCTGCAGCAACTATAGTGTCAGCTAGTGCAAGTGCTTCAGATGAGGGTATTAGGTCTTATTTAAGTCGGTTAAATTATAATTTTGATGATAAGTATATCGCTTCAGTCACAGGTCGTTTTGATACGTCTTCAAAATTTGGATCCAATAACCAAACTGGATTTTTTCCGGCAGCTTCTGTGGCATGGCGAGTTTCCGAAGAAGACTTTTTTAAGGAACAAAAAACAATTTCAGATCTTAAATTAAGAGTGAGTTATGGTATTACTGGAAACGATGATATTAGTCCGTTTTTGTTTTCAGAACTCTACGGGAATGGGTCTTATGATGGTCAACCAGCAATTTTTCCAAGTAATATTCCTAACCCAGATTTAAAATGGGAAAGTACAAGGCAACTCAATATTGGTCTAAACATGGGGTTGTTTAATGACCGTATTACAATTACTGCAGATTATTACAACAAACAAACCAATGATTTATTACTGAGAAGACCGTTGCCTTCTAGTTCTGGTTTTTCATCAATTACCGAAAATGTAGGGAAAGTTGAGAATAAAGGAATCGAGATTTCTTTAGAAACACAAAATTTTATTGGAGATGATTTTACTTGGAATACACAGTTCAATATCTCTGGTAACCGTAATGAGGTTTTAGAACTTTATAACGGTCAGCCTATAGACGATATTGGTCGTGGTGGAAACAGAATAATGGAAGGTCAACCTATTGGAATTTTCTATAGCTACGAATCTCTAGGAGTGGATCCATCAACAGGTGATATTGTATATGCAGACACTAATTTTGATGGACAAATTACTTCGGCAGATAGAACGATTGTAGGGAATCCACATCCTGATTTTATATTTGGTTTAACGAATAATTTCACTTATCAAGGGATTGATTTAACTATCTTTTTACAAGGATCATATGGTAATGACGTATTCAATGGTTCTAGACTTTTCTTAGAATCTTTACAAGGAGGTGATAATCAATTGGCAGTAGTAACAAGACGTTGGCAGCAGCCTGGAGATATTACAGATATCCCTAGAGCGACTACAGATCCTATTGCATCTTCACAAAATAAACGTGTATCGTCTCGTTTTATAGAAGACGGTTCTTACTTGAGAGTTAAAAACGTCACCTTAGGTTATACGATTGGTGACGATGTGTTGCGAAAGTCAATGTTCTCTAGTGTGCGCTTGTATGTTAGTGCGCAAAACTTATTTACGTTTACAAAGTATACAGGCTTGGATCCCGAAGTAAATTATAGAGGTGACGATAACTCAGTTATTGGTACAGACTTTTTTACATATCCACAAGCGCAAACCATCACTTTAGGTGCTAATTTAAAATTTTAAAAGATGAAGAAGATAATTTTTATAACCTTAATATTATGTACCGCTCTATCCTGCGATGTTTTAGATGTAGAACCACAAAATTCTATTTCTGCGGAAGAAGCGTTTAAAACAAAAGAAGATATTGACAAAGGTATCTTAGGTGCTTATGCATCGTTTCAGAGTTTAAGATACTATGGAAGAACTTTTGGCTTGTTTTCAGATTTGGCTGCAGATAACCTATCACATCCTCTCGCTGCTACAGCAACCACGTATGCAGAAGTTGATAACAACAATATCTTACCAGAGAATGGTTCAGTAGATGGTATTTGGAGTTTAGCTTATGATGGAATTAATGTCGCTAATAATGTCATTGATAAAGTGCCAACCATTGCAGAGATGACAGAACAAGAAAAGAATGAAGCTTTAGCAGAATTGTATTTTATTAGAGCATTAAATCATTTTAATCTGTTAAACTATTTTGGAGGTGTTCCTATAAAGGTAGCGCCAACTGTAGGTGTTACTAATTTAGATGCACCTCGAAATTCAGTGGAAGAAGTGTATAACCAAATCATAAACGATTTAAACTTCGCTTTAGCTTTTCTTCCTGCATCAGGAACAAAAACGAGAGCATCTAATGCTGCAGCTAAGGGGTTATTGGCAAAAGTGTACTTGTACAAACAAGACTATGCTTTAGCAATTGAATTGGCTTCAGATGTGATTACAAATGGAGGTCATACATTGCTGCCAAATTATAGTGATGTGTTTGCAGATGACGAATCTTCGGAATCTATTTTCGAAATTGCATTTACACAATTGGAAAGAAACCGTATTGCAGAGTATAATTTCCCACAATCCTTAAATGGACGACGTGAAGTAGAACCTTCTCAAGATCTATTAGAAGCTTACGAGGCTAATGACGAAAGATTTGAAGGCAGTATTGCTTTTGAAGGTGATGAAGCATATGCTATTAAATATGATGATTTAAGTCTTGGAGCTGATAATTATATCATTTTAAGATTAGCAGATCTATATCTTATTAGAGCTGAAGCTGAAGCTAGTTTAGCTGCGCCAAACGTGGGATTGGTTCAATTTGATATCAACCAGATTAGAGTGCGAGCAGGCTTGCAACCGACGACGGAATCATCTATCGCTCAATTAATCAGAATTATTGAAGACGAAAGACGACTAGAATTCGCATTTGAAGGTCAGCGTTGGTTTGATTTGGTAAGAACAGATCGTGCCATATTCGTGTTGCCAAATGTCAATAGCTCTAATCAAACACTTTTCCCAATCCCTTTGGATGAAATACAAACTAACAACAGTCCAGGAATGGTTCAAAATCCAGGATACTAAAAATAAACATCATGATTAAAACACATCTTATGAATACTAAATTTTTCAGTTACTTTTTTATAGCGATTTTGTCTTTTACATTTTTCACATGTGAAGAAGATGACGTGTTACCACCACAATCTCAAGCAGAATTTACTGCAAGTGCAACCCAAGTTGCTGTTGGTGAAGAGATTCAGTTTACTAATAATTCTCAAAATGCCACTGCTTATGCGTGGAGTTTTGGAGATGGTACAACGTCAAATCAAGTTTCACCAAGAAAAGTCTACACAACGAGTAATATCTTTTTAGTGAGTTTGGTTTCTACAGGTTCTGGAGGTTCTACAATTTCTAACTTAGAAGTTACGGTAACTCCAGCAAGTTTATTTTCCGTAGAAAACGAAGAAGATCTTATAGCAACTATACCAGTTCAGTTTACCAATACATCTTTAGGTGCAAATACCTATTATTGGGAATTTGGAGACGTAGATAACTCGACATCAACTGAGGAAAGTCCAATGTTTACGTATGCAACTGCAGGAACATTTACGGTAAGTTTAACCGCAAATAGTGCTTTTGGTTCTCAAACATTTACAAAAGACGTCATTATTGGTGAAGCACCCGAAGCTCCAGCTAATTTATATTACATGGCTATAGGCGACGAGTATGTGAGAAAACTAGTTTTAGATGGAACAGGAGCTGTAAGCGATGTTTATAACGCTGTTGGTAAAGGCGGTGTTGGTATGGCTTATGACGAGGTCAATGATAAATTATATTTTAGTGATTTTGATACGTATCCCTTCGGAAATATCTGGAGAATGAACCTTGATGGAACAGGGATTGAAGCGATTGCAACAAACATTGGTGATCCTTATGCGATTGCTTTAGATGTTGCTGGAAACAAAATTTACTGGGTTGATAATGATGGAAATGTATCAAAAGCAAATTTAGATGGTTCTAATCCAGAGATAGGGTTTTTCTCTTTGCCTGGTGTTAATTGGAGAGCCATTTCTTTAGATGTTGAAAATGGTAAAATGTACGTTTATGATGTTAATATTGAAGAGGTCTATGAAGTGAATTTAGACGGTACAAATCCTAATGTTATTATTACAGGAAATTATGGATACGCACTTTTGGTGGATACAGTAAATGACAAAATTTATTTTGATGATCAAAATGATGATTTACTAAAAGTTGCTAATCTAGATGGTACTAATATTCAAACTGTTGATGCTGAAGGGACAAGGGTTTACGGGATGCAAATTGATCATGAAGCTGGTAAATTGTATTGGTCTGGACGTGATTCTGGAGAATTGTACAGTGCCGACTTAGACGGATCAAATAGACAAGTATTAAGAACAGGAATAGCAAGCCCAAGAGGTATAGCTTTAATAAAATAAACTTTTAAAATAATGAAGAATTTAATTTATATAATCGCTGTGTTGTTTGCCTTTGGCATGTTTCAGTCGTGTTCAGACGATGAATTTCCAGTGCCACCAGCGAGTACAGTGCCTCAGTTTACATTCGTCATAGATAATGATGAGTTTGCACCAGCAACGGTGACGTTCACTAATACTTCTATTGTGCCAGATAATGTGGGTACAGCAACGTATTATTGGAATTTTGGCGATGGAGAATCCACTTTAGAAGAAAACCCAACATATTTATACCCTGAGCCAGGTGCTTATAGTGTGAATTTAGTGGTAACAACTTCCGGGTCTTTAGAAATAAACGAAATCACAAAAACAGTAGTTGTTAAGGATCCCAATGCAACTGGAGTGCCAATTTATTTTACCGATGGAGCACAAGTTTACGAAGGACTTATAAACACTCAAACACCAATTTTCACACCTTTAAATGGAGCAGTAGCACAATCTTCTTATGGAATGGTGATTGATAATGTGAACAGTAAACTTTATATTAGTGATTATGGAGCAGACAAAATTTACAGATCTAATTTAGATGGTAGTAATTTTGAAGAGTTTAGAACAGGTGTCGATCAACCAAATGGAATGACTATTGACTATGAAGAAAATCAAATTTATTGGGATACGAGTTCAGGAATTCAAAGAGGAAATATTGATGATACTGATGTTAATCAATTAGAAGATTTTGTAACAGGACAATCTAACGATCCAGACGGACTTTCCATAGACCTCGTAAACAGAAAACTCTATTGGGTGAACTATAATGGAGGTGTTTGGGTAAAGAATTTAGATGGCACTGGCGAATCTGAATTGATTCCAGAAATTGAAGGAGGAAGTATGTTAGTTATTGGTGATCGAATTTTTTACGATGAATATGTTGCTTCTGGAGATATAAGATTAAAATCTGCAGACTTAGATGGTACCAATATTACAACCATAGCTGTTAATATAGGTAGAGTGGTTTATGGAATAGGTTACGATGCTAACGAGAATAAAATTTATTGGGGAGATCGCAGTACAGATGTTATGATGAGAGCTAATTTAGATGGTTCTAGTCCAGAAGCATGGTTTACACATTCCGCTGATACCAGAGGAATTGTTATTGGTGAATTAGAATAAAATGGAATTAAAAAGATTCGTAATGCTTAGTTTATGTTTTGGGTTTGCACTTCAATGTTTTGCCCAAAATATAGACATAAAAGGAAAACTGTTTATCATAGGTGGTGGCTCAAGACCAGCATCTATGATAGATCGTATAGTAAAAGAATCAGGTATTGATAAAGAAGGTTATGGTATTGTTTTACCAATGTCTAGTTCAATCCCAGATTCTTCGGCATATTATGCAACTAATCAATTCTATAAACAAGGTATCACAAATGTATATGGGTTGAATTTTGTTAAAGATGAAAAGTTAACAGTATCAAAATTAGATTCTATTAGAAATGCAAAATTGATTTATATCTCTGGAGGTGACCAAAATAGATTTATGGATATTGTAGCAGGAACAGACATTGAAAAACTAATTCACGAAGCTTATAAAAATGGATCTTTAATTGCAGGAACAAGCGCAGGAGCTGCGGTCATGAGTAAAATGATGATTACTGGAACCGAATTAAAACATCCTAAATATGCGTCAACTTTTAGAGATTTGGAATCTGAAAATATCGAAACTAAAACAGGATTAGGACTCATAACGACCGTTATTGTGGATCAGCATTTTGTAAAACGAAGCAGATACAATCGTTTATTAACTGCCATTATTGAATATCCCGAATTAGTAGGTATTGGTATAGACGAGTCTACAGCAGTTTTAGTATCTGGCAAACAGATGGAAGTCGTTGGCGAATCTCAAGTGATTGTTTTCAAAAATCCAGAACAGTCAAAAAACACTTTTAATGACAAACTTGGTGCGCTAGGTATTCTATTGAATATTTATTTGCCAGGTGAAACCTTTACAATAGATTAATATGATGATTTTAAAATTCAATTATAAAAGTGTCGTGCTTACAGTGTTTCTTTGCTTTTCGTTTTTAGGTTTTTCGCAAAACAACAAAAAGGAGAGCAACATTATAAAAGCGGTAGACAAACATACAGAAAGTGCTATTGAGCTCATTAAAACATCAGTCAATATGAATAGTGGTACTATGAATTTTGAAGGTGTTAGAGCTGTAGGAAGCCTTTTTCAAAAGGAACTCGATAAATTGGGTTTTAAAACAGAACTGACTAATGGTGAAGCTTATGGTAGAGCAGGTCATTTAATAGCCACGAGGAAAGGTAAAAAAGGGCCAAAATTTCTTTTAATTGGTCATTTAGATACTGTTTTTGAGTTGGAAAGTCCGTTACAAGAATACACCATGCTTAACGATTCTATAATGAAAGGTCCTGGAGTTGCAGATATGAAAGGCGGTGATGTCATCATCATTTTAGCAATGCAAGCACTTAAAGATGCTGGTGTTTTAGAGGATATGTCTATAGAAATAGTAATGACTGGCGACGAGGAAAAAAGTGGAAATCCTATAGAGTTGTCTAAAAAAGATTTGATTGATGCAGCTAAACGTGCAGATATCGCTTTAGGTTTTGAAAATGGTGATAATAATCCAAAAACCATTGTGGCGTCTCGAAGAGGTTCTGCAGATTGGGAACTTAAAGTAACCGGTAATCCAGCACATTCGTCTCAAATTTTCACTGAAGATATTGGAGCAGGAGCGATCTATGAAACGTCAAGAATTTTGAATGAATTCTACGTGCAACTGGCTAAAGAGAAAGATTTAACGTTTAGTCCAGGCTACATTATTGGCGGTACAACTTTAAAGCCAGATGAGGATGGTACTGGAGGTCATGCTTTTGGGAAATCTAATGTTGTTGCTCAAGAAGCTAATGTTAGAGGTGATTTAAGAGCGGTATCTTTAGATCAACTTATAAAAGCAAAAGCGACAATGAAAAAAATTGTTTCAGAGAATTATCCTAGAACCTCTGCAGAGCTTATCTTTGGAGCAGGTGCTTATCCGCCTTTAACCTTAACAGAGGGGAATTTGAAGTTATTGGAATATTTTAATACGGTAAGCCAAGATTTGGGCTTTGGATCCGTTTCTGCGGTCAACCCTAGAAATGCTGGAGCTGCAGATATTTCATTTACTTCAGAATATGTAGATATGGCAATAGATGGACTGGGACTCACAGGAGGTGGTGGAGATCACACAATAAAGGAAACAGGGAATTTGAATACGGTTGCAACGCAAGCTAAAATTACTGCAGTATTAATGTACCGGTTAGTCAATGCCAAATTATAAAAAATGAAAGCTATGAAAAAAATTACAGTACTATTATTTTTGAGTATACAATTCTGTTTCGCTCAAAATTATACAGAATACCAAACAGGGAGCACAACAGATGTGACCACCAATCAACAACCAGGTGTGTGCCTAATGGGAGGGGCTTCAGAACAAGAGGATGCCATGATTTGGTTTTTAAACAAAGCAGATGGTGGTGATATTGTAGTGCTGAGAGCTTCAGGAAGTGATGGTTATAACAACTATTTTTATACCGATTTAGGTGTTACAATTAATTCTGTGACCACATTTGTAATAGATAACGCAGCTGGCGCTACAGATCCTTACGTATTACAAAGAGTGGCTAATGCAGAAGCAATTTGGTTTGCAGGTGGCGATCAATATGACTATGTGAGCTCTTTTAAAGACAATGCTATGGAAGACGCACTTAATGATTTTGTTAATGTAAAACAAGGTGTTATTGGCGGTACAAGTGCTGGTTTAGCAATTTTAGGAGGTAATTATTTTTCTGCACAATATGGTACACTTTCTAGTGCAGTAGCTTTAAGTAACCCTTATCACCCAAGAGTAACTGTAGGTCACGATGATTTTTTGGATATTCCTTATTTAAATACTGTTATCACAGATTCTCATTACGATGATCCAGATAGAAGAGCAAGACATAGTGTAATGTTAGCTAGAATTGCAACAGATTATTCTACACGTTCTTTTGGGATTGCTTGTAACGAATACACTGCAGTTTGTGTAGAGCCAGATGGTAAAGCTTATGTCTATGGAGAATATCCTGCTTATGATGAATTTGCATATTTTATACAAGCTAATTGTACGACAGATTTTGAGCCAGAAACTTGTGTTTCAGGTTCACCATTGACTTGGGACAGAAATAATGAAGCCATTAAAGTGTATAAAGTTCCAGGAACTGAGAGTGGTGTAAATTATTTCGATTTGTCAGATTGGGAAACTGGCAGTGGAGGCGAATGGCGTAATTGGACTGTTGATAATGGTGTTTTTACATCTTTAGTAGGTGTTAATCCACTTTGTAGTGCTTTATCAGTAGAAGATTTTGATATCGCTAAAGTAGAAGTCTATCCAAATCCATTTTCAGATCATCTAAATATAAATTCACAAATTGAGATAGAAAACATTCTGCTTTATGATACTTTAGGGAAAGTTATTCCTGTGGCATTAGATGCCAATAATACTATAGACACATCATTTCTTACCGTTGGGATATATTTTCTTAAACTGAAAACAGAGGCATCTGTTCAAACCATTAAAATTGTTAAAAAGTAAAAAACAGAGTGATATGACTTATACAAAAGCTTTTTAGTCACTTTAATATAACCAATAAAAAAAAGGTCTGATTTTCATCAGACCTTTTTTTATCAAGTAACTATTTAATTAGTTGTCTTTTTTCAATTTATCTGCAGCATTGTTTAATGCTTTAGCACCTTCTTCTTTAGCTTCATCTGCAGCAGTATTCATCGCGTCTGTAGCATCACTTGCCATATCTTTAGCGCCTTCCTCTAAAGAGTCAGCACCATCTTTGATTGCATTTCCAGCAGCGTCAACAGCATCCTTTACATCTTCTGCTCCTTCTTTCACAGCGTCAATACCATCTTCAACTGCATCTCCAGCAGCATCAGCAGCACCTTCTAAAGCTTCTCCTGCTTCTTCAGTTGCATTTTCTACTGTATCAGCAGCCTTTTCTGCACCTTCTTTAGTTTCTCTACATGACGTTACAGACACTACAAGTGCCAATACTAATGCGATGTTTAAAATCAATTTTTTCATTGTAATAGTTTTAGTGTTAATTATTGTTAATGCTCAAAATTAATATTTAAATTGAATATTGTGTTAAAATTTTAACATTTTTAAAAAACAGTAAGCTCCAAGCATTGCACTATATACGTATGTAATCCATGATTTGGATTACCGCTCCTTTGCTTTCTTTTATAAATTTAAGATTTTGATTACCTAGAAGCTCTCGTTTTTCATTTGAAGTTATAAGTGTTTGCAGCGTTTTATGCAAATCCTTATCATTTTTGATGGAGATGACACCTGCATCTTTAATCATAGCAAACGCTTCTGGGAATTTTTTATAATTATCACCTATAATCACAGGGATTCCAAAAGTTGAGGGCTCTAGGATGTTGTGTAAACCTGTTTTGCCCACAGCTCCACCTACATAAGCAACATCTGCATAGCTATATATTTTTGAAAGTAATCCAATAGTGTCAATAATAAAGACATTGAAGTCTTCTAGCTTTTTACCTTCTTTCTCAGAAAAGAGAACTGTAGATGCAGTTAGTTTTGAATTAATAGAATTAATATGACTATTGTGGGTCTCATGAGGCGCTATTATGAATTTTAAAATTTCCGAAGCATTATCATTTATATAAGGAATGAGCAGGGCTTCATCTTCCTCCCAAGAACTTCCTATAACTACACAAGTACTGTTACCTTTAAACTCTGAAATGAAATCTAGTGTGTTATTTTGCTCAATTTGATTAGAAACACGATCATATCTCGTGTCGCCAGAAACTGTAGTGGTATTATAGCTGATGTTGTTAAGTAGAACCTTAGAGTTTTCATCTTGAACAAAAATATGCTCAAAAGCAAATAATGCTAATTTTTGTTTCGCGCCATACCTTTTAAAATATATTTGATTTTTTCTGAAAACTGCCGAAATCAAAATTGCTCGTCTGTTTTGAACTTTTAGCTCTAATAGTAGATTTGCCCAAATATCATATTTTACAAAAACTGTAAATTCTGGATGTGTAAGATCTATAAACCGTTTTGCATTAGCTTTTGTGTCTAACGGAAGATAAACAACTACATCTGCAACTTTAGTGTTTTTTCTAATCTCATAACCAGAAGGAGAGAAAAAACTCAATATTATTTTATGATCAGGATATTGATCTCGTAACGTTTCAAAAACAGGGAGACCTTGTTCATATTCTCCTAAAGACGAACAGTGAAACCATATTGTTTTATCAGTTTCATTTATATGTTTACCAAGAATATCGAAGGTTTGCTGGCGACCATTAACACCCAATTTAATTTTGGAATTAAAGAGTGCAATAATCTTCAAAAAAAACGAAACTATATATATGCCTAAATTGTACACTGCTTAAATTCTATTATTCATGCTAAAATACTGCTCTTTGAAATAATTTCGTTGCTTAATGCTAATGAATTTCGTAATTTCGTTAGATATGAAAAAAATTCAAATGGTTGACCTTAAAGGTCAATATAGCAAAATAAAAGAAGAGGTAGATAACTCTGTTTTAGAGGTCTTGGATTCTACAGCATACATTAATGGGCCTAAAGTTCATGAATTTCAGAAAAATTTAGAATATTATTTAGGTGTAAAACATGTTATTCCTTGTGCAAATGGGACAGATGCGTTACAAATAGCCATGATGGGATTAGGTCTTAAACCAGGTGATGAAGTCATTACTGCAGATTTTACGTTCGCTGCCACTGTTGAGGTGATTGCACTTTTGCAATTAACTCCAGTTTTGGTTGATGTAGATCCTGTGACATTTAATATTGATATTGAAGCCATTAAAAACGCAATTACTCCTAAAACAAAAGCAATTGTACCTGTTCATTTATTTGGGATGTGTGCCAACATGGAGGCTATTATGCAAATTGCGAGTGAGCATGACTTGTTTGTTATTGAAGACAATGCACAGGCTATTGGCGCAACAGATACCTATAAAAACGGAACAAAAGTTAAAGCAGGTGTTATAGGGCATGCAGCATCTACATCATTTTTTCCATCAAAGAATTTAGGATGTTATGGTGATGGAGGCGCAATTTTCACCAATGATGATGATTTAGCTCATACTATAAGAGGTATTGTTAATCATGGAATGTATGAACGCTACCACCATGATGTTGTGGGCGTTAATTCTAGATTAGATTCTGTTCAGGCTGCTGTCTTAGATATTAAATTAAAAAAATTAGATATCTATAACAGGGCTAGGCAAAATGCTGCGAGAGCTTATAATAAAGCATTTGAAGGACAAACAAATATAATAACACCAACAGGTAATAATGGATGCTCTGGTATTTGTAATACTTGTGATTGTCATGTGTTTCATCAATATACCTTAAGAATTTTAAATAGTGATCGTGACGCTTTGGTAAAACATTTAAATGATCAAGGAATTCCTTGTGGCGTGTATTACCCAATTCCTTTACATCGTCAGAAAGCCTATTTAGATGAGCGTTATAATGAAGAAGATTTTACGGTAACCAATCAACTGGTAAAAGAGGTCATATCTTTACCAATGCATACTGAATTGGATGACCAACAGATCGCATTTATAACGTCAACGGTTCTCAATTTTATAAACGCTTAGGATGAAAAAAATTCTTGTAACTGGCGGACTTGGTTTTATTGGTTCTCATACAGTTGTAGAACTTCAAAATGAAGGTTTTGAAGTGGTGATTGTTGATAATTTATCAAATTCTTCGGAAAGCGTCTTGGATGGAATTGTTGGCATTACCAACAAAAAACCAACATTCGAAAAGTTAGATTTAAAGGAAAAGTCTTCCGTAGAAAATTTTTTTGCAATTCATAATGATATTTCTGGTGTCATTCATTTTGCGGCAAGTAAAGCTGTTGGTGAAAGTGTTGAAAACCCTTTGTTGTATTATGAAAACAATTTGAATACGCTTATTTATATGCTTAAAGAAGTGCTTGGTTTGCAAGAATCTAACTTTATTTTTAGTTCGTCATGTACCGTTTATGGTCAAGCAGATCAAATGCCAATTACTGAAAATGCACCCGTAAAACCAGCTGAATCTCCTTATGGTAACACCAAACAAATCGGAGAGGAGATTATAACAGATACGTGCAAGGTTAACCAGAATTTAAATGCGATTGCATTACGCTATTTTAATCCGATCGGTGGACACCCAAGTGCAAAAATTGGAGAATTGCCAATTGGTGTCCCACAAAACTTAGTACCTTATATCACACAAACTGGCGCAGGATTACGAGACAGTTTATCAGTTTTTGGTAATGACTATCCAACTCCAGACGGAACATGTATTCGAGATTATATTCATGTTGTAGATTTAGCAAAAGCACATGTAATTGCTTTACAGCGCTTACTTGAAAATAAAAACGACTTTAATTTCGAGACTTTTAATTTAGGTACTGGTGTTGGTAGTTCTGTATTAGAAGTGATCAGTGCTTTTGAACGCGTATCAAATCAATCTTTAAATTATAAATTTGCTCCAAAACGCGAAGGTGATGTGATTTCTGCCTATGCAGATACTTTAAAAGCAAACACTGTTTTGGGTTGGAAAGCCCAATCATCTCTTGATGATGCTATGCAATCTGCATGGAAATGGGAACAAAAAATTAGAAATTTATAAACCATAGATAATGAAGAGAGTTGCACAACTTATTATCCTTTTACTGACGATTTCAGTAGTTGGACAGAATACGTATTTGCATTGCGGAAAAATAATAGACACTAAAAGCGGGAGCGTTTTAACTGAAAAAACGATTGTAGTTTCTGGAAATAAAATTGTTTCAATTGCAGATGGATATGTCAATGGAAATACTTCTGAAGATAAAATCATTGATCTAAAATCCAAAACAGTCATGCCTGGACTCATTGATATGCATGTACATATTGAGGGTGAAACTAGTCCAACGAGATATTTAGAGGCATTCACAAAAAATGACGCAGATGTAGCCTTTACTGCTGCAGAAATTGCCAATAGAACATTGCTGTCTGGTTTTACAACAGTGAGGGATCTTGGAGGGAGTGGTGTAAATGTGGCGCTACGTGATGCTATTGTCAGTGGGAAAGTTCCAGGGCCACGAATTTTTACTGCTGAAAAAGCGATAGGAACAACTGGTGGACATGCAGATCCTACAAACGGAATGCGTAAAGAATTAATGGGAGATCCTGGGCCAGCTGAAGGTGTCATCAATAGTGTTGAAGATGCCAGAAAAGCAGTGAGACAACGTTATAAAAATGGTGCAGATCTCATAAAAATTACAGCAACAGGTGGTGTTTTAAGTGTGGCTAAAAATGGTGCAAACGCACAATTTACTCAAGAGGAAGTTAATGAGATTGTGAAAACCGCTAAAGAATATGGTATGGTCGTCGCTGCTCACGCTCATGGAAAAGAAGGGATGAAACGTGCAGTAATCGCTGGTGTTCAAACAATAGAGCATGGATCATTTATGGATAAAGAAGTTGCTACACTAATGAAGCAAAACAATTGTTATATGGTGCCAACATTATCTGCAGGACGTTATGTAGAGGAGAAAGCAAAAATTCCTAATTATTATCCTGCGGTTATTCTTCCTAAGATAACAAAGACTATGGCTGTTCTAGATAAGACTATTAAAATGGTGATTAGTGAAGGTGTTCCAATCGCATTTGGAACTGATGCTGGTGTGTTTCCTCATGGAGAAAATGCTAAAGAGTTTCGTTACATGGTTGATGCTGGATGGTCACCACTATTTGCAATACAAAGCGCAACTGTCACAAATGCTATGTTGTTGGATATGGAAAATCAATTGGGTCAAATTAAGGAAGGGTTCATAGCAGATATTGTTGCGGTAAATGAAAATCCGATAAAAAACATTTCTACAATGGAGAATGTGGCTTTTGTAATGAAAGAGGGTAAAGTCTATAAAAGTGAATTGTAAATTTGATAACAATTACCTCTTGCCATTGTAAACTTGATACTATTTAACCTAATTACCTATAGATATTGTATTTAATAAATTGATTAACAATGATTTAATAGTTTTAGTTTGGTGCTGGTAGTATCTTTTTGTTTATTAGGATCTAATGATAAATGAAAACCAATGAAATTGATTAGTATTAAAAGAGAAACAAAACCTGAAATTAGGTTCACAAAAAAAATGGGAGAACTGTCAACTAATGTCACCTATATCAAGAAACTGTTTTTAAACATTCCCTACAAAACACTTCATAAATATCGCGAAACATATTACGGAGAAGTTAAAGACTGTGAGACTATTAAGTTAGCCAGATAATGTATAAAAAAGCCTCTTCATTTGAAGAGGCTTTTTTATACTGTTTGCTTCTTTTTGTTAGCAAAAAATGTAGTGAATAACAAAGCAATCATTCCAAAGGTAACAGACATATCTGCCACATTAAAAATACCGGTTCTTAGTGTGTTATTTATGTATAAATAGAAAAAATCTGTAACAGATCCAAATGCTATTCTATCAAACACATTTGCAATTCCGCCTCCAGCAATACAACTTAAAGCAATTACGCTAAGCCTGTCAAGCGTTTTATTTGTTATGATATAATAGATGAGATATCCAAGAACTCCAACGGGTAAAATAAGCAGAAATATGAGTTTTAAAGTGGGACTCATGTCACTACCCATCCCTAGAAAAGCACCAGTATTCTCAACATTCATCATTTGGAAAAACTCACCAATAACCTTTATGCGTTCACTTGGATCAATCGAGGTTCTTACAATGATTTTTGAAATTTGATCAATAGCTATATTGAAAATAATGAGCATAATAATACCTGTATTTCTTGATAATTGCATAAAAATTAAGCGTTAGATTCTAATGTAGCTGATGCAGTTTCTGCATCTCTATGAATTTTTTTAACCAATCCTTGAAGCACTTTTCCAGGGCCAACTTCAGTAAAATGCGAAGCGCCATCTGTAATCATTTGTTGTACAGATTGTGTCCAACGCACAGGAGCAGTTAATTGTAATATTAAATTGGCTTTAATTTTATTTTCGTCTGTAATCGCAGAGGCTGTTACATTTTGATATATAGGACAGTTAGGCTCGCTAAATGTTGTATTCTCAATTGCAGCAGCTAATTCTTCTCTTGCAGGTTCCATTAATGGCGAATGAAATGCACCTCCAACAGGAAGTACTAAAGCACGACGTGCGCCAGCTTCTTTTAAAGCTTCACAGGCTTTATTGATCGCTTCAACATCTCCAGAGATAACTAATTGACCAGGGCAATTATAATTCGCAGCAACAACAACACCATCAATAGTCGTACAAACTTGTTCTACAATAGCATCATCTAAGCCTAAAACAGCAGCCATTGTACTTGGTTGTAATTCGCAAGCTTTTTGCATCGCTTGAGCACGTTGAGAAACGAGTTTTAATCCGTCCTCAAAGGTCAATGATCCAGCAGCAACTAAAGCAGAGAATTCACCTAATGAGTGACCTGCAACCATATCTGGTTTAAAGCTGTCTCCTAGAGTTTTAGCTAGTATTACAGAGTGTAAAAATATAGCGGGTTGAGTTACTTTCGTTTCTTGTAAGTCTTCTTTAGAACCTTCAAACATGATGTCTGTGATGTTGAAACCTAAAATATCATTAGCGTTTTCAAATAACTCTTGAGCTAATGGCGAGTTTTCGTATAAATCAAGTCCCATTCCTGAGAACTGAGCACCTTGACCTGGAAATATATATGCCTTCATTGTATTCAAATTTAAGCGACAAAAATAGGAATAATTTTTTTACTGAAAATTGTCTATTTCCGAAGAGAAATTAAAGACATGCAGCCTCAGCACATCGTTCACCATCCATGGCAGCAGAAACGATTCCGCCAGCATAACCACCACCTTCTCCGCAAGGAAAAAGATTGGATATTTCGGGATGCGCTAAATTGTCATTTCTTGGAATATTTACGGGTGACGACGTTCTAGATTCTACACCTATAACATTAGCTTCTGCAGTATAATAACCATACATTTTTTCTCCAAAGGCTTTAAAACCTTTCCGAAGAGAACCACCAATCAATTTTGGTAATAAGGAATGCAATGGTGCAGATTTTAATCCAGGTTGATATGAGGTAGGGTTGAGGTCTGCAGATAGTTTACCATCTACAAAATCTGTGAGTCGTTGTGCAGGTGCGGTTTGTGATCTTCCGCCAGATGTAAACGCTAAACGCTCTAAGTCTTTTTGATATTCTAAACCTTTTAAGGCACCATGATGTTCATATTTATAAAGGTCCTTATCGGCGTTTATTTCAACTACGATTCCGGAATTAGCGAACGCGTTATTACGTTTTGAAGGTGACATACCATTAACGACGACTTCACCTTCTGTGGTTGCTGCAGGTACTATAAATCCGCCAGGACACATACAAAATGAATACACACCTCGCTCATTGACTTGATTTACCAAACTATAGGAAGCAGCAGGTAATAATTCATCTCGATTTTCACCTTTGCAGTGGTATTGGATTCCGTCAATAATTTGTTGTGGATGCTCTACACGAACACCCATCGCAAATGATTTTGCTTGTAATTTGATGTTTTTTTCGTTGAGTAAATAATAAATATCGCGAGCAGAATGACCTGTTGCTAAAATCACTTTTTCAACATCTAGTTCATCTCCATTTTCAAGTACTAGAGATTTAATCTCATTGTCTTTAATATTAAAATCTTTCACATGTGTTTCAAAATGGATGTCACCACCAAATTTCAAAATGGTTTCACGAATATTCTTAACCACTTTTGGAAGCTTATTTGTCCCGATATGTGGATGTGCATCAATCAAAATTTGATCTGTAGCACCATGAAACACAAGGTTTTCAAAAATTTTTCTTACATCACCACGCTTGAGACTTCTCGTGTATAATTTTCCGTCGCTATAGGTTCCAGCACCACCTTCTCCAAAACAATAGTTGGAGTTATCATTGACGATATGATCTTGATTAATAGCTTTGATATCACGTCGTCTATCTTGCACGTTTTTACCACGTTCTAAAACGATGGGTTTAAATCCGAGTTCTAGACATCGTAAAGCTGCCCACATACCTGCAGGACCAAAACCAATAATGTGGATGGGTTTTCCTTCGGAAACATCTTTGTAATCAAAATTGTAAGCCGAAGTTTCAGGCATTGGCTCATTAATATACACTTCAATCTTATAGTTAAACATGATACGAGACTTACGAGCATCAATTGATTTTCTCAGAATTTTAATCCCAGAAATTTCCGAAGATTGTACTCCTAAATCATAGGCTGCTTTATTTAGCAGTCCGTCTGGTTTTGCTTCTTGATGCAAATTAATGCGTAATTGTAAGGATGATATCATGCTGTAAAATTAGTAATTGAATTTTAGTTACCACAATATTTATAGTATTCCTTTAAATTGAAATCATCTAATCTATGAATTTCATCACCAATCTTATTGTTGAGTCCTGAGCAGATAAAACTGATGTCTTCTAATGGAACCTCTTCAATTGGTGAGTTTAAATATTTTTTAATAAGACTAATTGCTAGTAAATATTTAGCAGAAAAATTAAAAGGTTCAATATCCAGAGTTTTTTTGAAATCTATTATAGATTTTTCACTTTGATTTAATACCCCATGAAGAATAGCTCTATAATAGTAATCTAAATCTAAAGGACTACTTGTTGCTATTTGCTCATTAAGTTTATCTAGTTTCTTACTTATCTGTTTAATCTCTCTTTTACGAAACTGTACTTGACCTTTTAAATAATTAGAGTAATTAAAGTGATCATTATGCACTTTAAACTGGTTGTAGCTCATGTTCCTTTGAAACTCAGCATAAGGCTTTAGTTTTCTTTTTATTGTATTATTAGAATAATATTCTGTTGCAGTAGTGGTTTCACCGTTTGGACCATAATGGTACTTGATTTTTAAAGCACCATTGGTAAAATAGTCTTTCCAAATACCAATTCGTTTTCCATTTTTATAAGCTCCCTTTTTTCTAATTTGACCATTCTTATAATAAAACTCTTGTTCGCCGTCAAAATAACTATTCTTATAAAAGTACTTTTCTTTTAGATTTCCGTTTTTAAAATAATGCAAGCTTTTTCCTTCTATTTTTCCGCTTAATATTGTGCCCTCACTTTTTTTTAATCCACTGTAATAATAATTAATAAATGGGCCGGTGTATGGTTTATTATCTTCACACCAAACCTTATTAATATTTTTTAGAGTATAATCTGTAGATGCAATACGCCTAATACTATCAGACCTTTTATAGTGTGCTTTTGTAGTGATTAAAATTATCGTGTCTTTATTGTAAAACCCAAGTTCACCTATTTTTTTTTTGTCAGTTAAATAGGTAGTAGAATGAATATAGTTTTTGTCTAAGTTAAAATTTTTCTGGTGTCCTTTTCTTAAATACAGAATTTCATCTACCACATATGATTTTGAGTGCTGTGCATGTGCTTGAATAAACATGGTGAATATCAAAACAATTAGGACGTGTTTCATTTGTTGTGGTTTGCTATTCTTCTCTTCGGAATTAATTAAATAGTTCTCTCATACGTCAAAAACGTAAACGGAAATGAATGTTTCTCATCCTTAGTATGTTCTTTTCTGCTCGTCTCTTTCCAAACGGATGCATCAATCTCAGGAAAATAGGTATCTGCTTCAGGGAAACTGTGGTGTACGCGAGTAATTTCAATTCTATCCACAAAAGGCATAGCTTGTTTGTAGATTTCGCCACCACCAATAATAAAAGGTTGTTTGTCTTTGCGAGCAGCATCAAGAGCATCATCCATGTTATTGACAACAATAACGCCATCAGGAACTTTATAATTAGCTTGACGTGTAATTACAATATGAGTACGATTAGGTAAGGGTTTAGGAAAGCTCTCAAAAGTCTTACGTCCCATGATAATATGGTGCCCATTAGTTAGTGATTTAAAACGCTTCAAATCATCACTTAAATGCCAAATCAAATCATTGTCTTTACCAATAGTATTATCCTCTCCAGCTGCTACGATAATCGTTAACTCAGGTTTTTTTTTTTGAGTTAAAGTAGCCTTCTCTAAGGTGGTATTATAAGCTTGAGACTTTGCAATCTCAGTTTCCTCTTTTAGTAGTTGTTGCTTTAATTTTTCAATACGTTCTTTTTGCTTTGCTACAAGTATTTCTCGTTGTTGATCCACCCAGTCCTTACCCATGAATTTATGAGTGATAAACACACTCACAAAATGATATATAAAAAAGGCTAACCATATTATAATGGCAATTACAAACCAATTGAGTCCAGCGATCATAACATCTTTACCAATACCTAAAACGGTATTCGCTAAAATTAAAAAGACTGCTCCAATTAAGAATACAACGAAATGAGCGTAAAGACGTTTCTTTTGTTTGATGCGCTTTTCGGCATATTTAATTAATGCCAATTGCTCTTGATCTATTTGCGGTACTGCTTTCTTTTTTCCGAACATAATTAACAAAATTTCTTAGTGTAAAGTTAGTCGTTTTTAATCTAAAGAAAAAGCACTTTCTTTCGTTGATTTAGCAATGAAATTGTTTTCTTAAATCAGATAACAATTTCCTGTTAATTTTGAATTCTTTGATTTTTAGATGGTTTTTCAATAGCAAAACGAATTGTTAGCATGTACGGTACAATTGCTGGTTTCCCGTTTTGCATTCCTGGTTTGGTCATGTCAGGTAAAGCTTCTATAACTGGTATAGCTTCTTGCTCTAACTTAGGATGAGGACCTCTAGCCATAATATTTCCTATGTTGTCATGCTCATCAATTTTGAAGAGTACCGGGATTCTTACGTCCTTTATAGAGGGTTTTAAGTAACTCGCCATTCTTGTATTGAACGTCTTTAATACAAATGATGAGATTTTATCGCTCATACATTTTTCGAGCGTATCGTTTCAAAGCTATTCATCACAACCTACATATTCAGGTAGTCTTTCTATGAGATTAGAAGATACTACTTTAATGTTTTCATATTACTCGACCAATGTTATCGATTTTTAAGTTGCAGCTGTGCTTCTCTGTGCTTAAAATGCAGTGATAATAAACGTGAAAAGTATGGTAAAAGTATTTTCCTACTATTATTTTAAACAGCAACAGCGCCTTTAATATGTGGATGTGGATTATAATCCTCTAAAGTGAAATCTTCAAATTTAAAATCGAAAATATCAGTTACTGCAGGGTTGATTTTCATTGTTGGCAATGGTCTAATCTCTCTAGATAATTGCAATTCTAATTGTTCGAAATGATTGCTGTAAATATGAGCATCACCAAAGGTATGGATGAACTCTCCAGCTTCATAGCCACAAACCTGTGCCATCATCATCGTGAATAATGCATAAGAACCAATATTAAAAGGGACACCTAAAAATATATCTGCACTGCGTTGATATAGCTGACAAGATAATTTACCATCAGCAACATAAAACTGAAAAAATGCATGACAAGGTGGTAAGGCTGCTTTATCATTAGCGACATTTTCATCAAAGGATTTTGAAGTATCTGGCATCACAGAAGGGTTCCAAGCCGACACCATCATTCGGCGACTATTTGGATTGTTTTTAAGAGTGTCTATAACGTCTTTTATTTGGTCAATATCGTCATTGTTCCAGTTGCGCCATTGATGACCATATACTGGACCTAAGTCTCCATTTTTATCTGCCCAAGAGTTCCAGATTTTTACACCGTTTTCGGTTAGATAGTTAATATTAGTATCCCCTTTTAAGAACCAAAGTAATTCGTAAATGATAGATTTTAAGTGTAGTTTTTTTGTGGTTATCATGGGGAAACCTTCACTTAAATCAAATCGCATTTGATACCCAAAAACACTCTTGGTTCCTGTTCCTGTGCGATCTCCTTTTTCGTTTCCTTGTTCTAAAACGTGTTTTACTAGGTCGTGGTATTGTTTCATGTTCACTTTCCGCGAAAGCGGAAATCTCTTTAAATTAAACTTCAATTAAACGTTATAGGACACTTCGATTTACTTTGTAAGCTATTGTTAATCAAAATATATTTTGATATCAATTCCGCTCAGCGTGACAAGTAATTAAAAGCGAACACGAATTTAAATAAAAAGAAGAGTTTTCTGTGAAATGAACATGAGATAAATATTAAAAGTTATTAACGTTCAAAGCCTTATTACACTGCATAAAAAAAACGCTCGTTACTATGACTTGCTGTGAGCGTTTTATATTATCTCTGTATACAATTAGATTCCTGCCTTCGCAGGAGTTTGTTATCCTATAATCATCCCAGCAATAGTTGCAGAAATTAACGATGCTAAAGTTCCTCCAAGTAAAGCTTTCATCCCAAATTTAGAGAGTTGCTTACGCTGTCCAGGTGCTAAAGAGCCAATACCACCAATTTGAATACCAATAGAGGCGAAATTGGCAAAACCACAAAGCATGTAGGTTGCCATTATAACTGATTTCTCGTATTTTAAATGGGTGGCATTAGCTGCATTTTTAAGATCGGCTAACTGGATGTAGCCAATGAATTCACTAGCTGCTAATTTGATGCCTAGGAGTTGTCCCATAAGTGCCATATCTTCTTTTGCGACACCTATGAGCCACATTAATGGCGCAAATACATAACCAAGAATAAGTTCTAGTGACAAACTTTGATAAGGCGTGTTTCCTGCTACCCAAGTATTTAAGTTTGTTATATCTCCAGCCCATCCCAAAATTCCATTAATCATAGCTATAAACGCAACAAATACTAATAGCATGGCGCCAACATTAACAGCAAGTTTTAACCCTTCTGTAGTACCATTAGCAATAGCATCTAAGATGTTTGAACCAATTTTTTCTTTTGAAACAGTAACATCTGTATTTACCTCTTCTGTTTGTGGGTATAAGATTTTAGAAATCACAATGGCTCCAGGTGCGGCCATAACAGAGGCTGCGAGTAAATGTTTAGCGTAGAACAAACGCAAGGTTGCATCTTCACCGCCTAGAAATCCAATATATGCAGCAAGAACAGCACCGGCAACAGTTGCCATGCCTCCAATCATAACTAACAAGATTTCCGACTTATTCATTTTTTCTAAATAGGCCTTAATCAATAAAGGGGCTTCGGTTTGGCCTAAGAAAATATTGCCTGCAACGCTTAAGCTTTCTGCTCCAGAAATTTTTAATGCTTTGGATAATAACCAAGCCATAGCTTTTACTGCTTTTTGAATTATTCCCAAATAGAATAAAACTGAAGTTAAGGCTGAGAAGAAAATAATCGTTGGTAGCACTTGGAATGCAAATATGAATCCATAAGAATTAATATCCATGACACCACTAAATAGGAATTCACTACCTGCTCTTGTATAGTCCAGAATACTAATAAATAAGCCACCAATACCTTCGAAGATATCTTTAACAAAATCGACTTGTAATACAAATATGGCAATGATAAGTTGAAACGCTAATCCAATAGCTACAGTTCTCCAATTGATACCTTTTCGGTTACTACTAAATAAAAAAGCGATGACTAACAACGCGACCATGCCGAGAGCTCCTCTCCAAATACTAGTAAAACTATAACCTTGACTTTTAACAATATCGTCCACAGTAGCACCTTGTGGAATAAAGTTAGGATGACCATCGGCAACAAATGTGTAAACATCAGTTGCGTTTTTTAATATTAATTTTGATTCATTTTTTTTAATCACTTCATAGTAAACATCAACAGTCGTTGGAACCTTTTGTTTAAAAACTAAAAGATTATTGTTTTGAAGCCAGAACCCTTTATTGAAACTGTTATTTAAAATAGAAACATATGCTCCATTTTCACCGAGATTTAAAAACTCTTTGCCCTTGATGAAATCTACATCTCCAATTTTGGCTTCTGGGTAATTTTCGTAAGTGTCGTGTGATAACAATTGCCAGTCATTAAAAATGTCATTAACATTTTCTGAATTACTTTTTATGTTTGGAGTGTGTTCAACTGCTTGTAAACTATCTGTTGAAATTTCTTGAATGTCCTGACCAAAGGTCAGTGTAATACCAAAAAAAATAGCTGTAATAGCTAGTAGAAAATGTTTCATGTGTTTATATTTATTGTTTTTCAATGGTCACATGCTGTTCGCTATTAATCACGCCCTTGGGTGGTGAAATTTTGAACATGCTCGTTTCATAAGAACCTGTTATCGTTTATCAATTTCATCTCGTATTTTCGCTGCTTTTTCGTAGTCTTCATTAGTGACAGCTTCATCTAAAAGGGTATGTAACTCTTCGAGTGATTTACCTAAATAATTTTCTTGGATACTTGCTTCTATCTCTTCAACAACGATGTCATCTACAAGAATAGAATCTTGCTCTTCGCCATCCTTTTTAGGATTGACTTTAAGATAGATACCCGCTTTATCTAAGATGTTTTTATAGGTGAATATAGGTGCTTTAAAACGCAATGCTAAAGCAATAGCATCACTGGTTCTTGCGTCTATAATTTCTTCAATTTTATCGCGTTCACAAATTAAGCTGGAGTAAAATACACCATCAACTAGTTTATGGATAATGACTTGTTTGACAACAATATCAAAACGGTCTGAGAAGTTTTTAAATAAATCGTGTGTTAGAGGACGTGGCGGTCTAATTTCCTTTTCTAGAGCAATTGCTATGGACTGTGCTTCAAAAGCACCAATAACGATTGGTAATTTGCGGTCACCATCTACTTCATTCAGAATAAGAGCATATGCGCCATTTTGAGTTTGGCTGTATGAAATTCCTTTAATATTTAATTTAACTAGACTCATAATTTATAAAACGTAAAGAACTGTTTTAATTTGGACTTTAACGACTGCAAATTGCAGATTAATGTTTAAAGTACCAAATCAAAACAGTCCTTTTCCAACTGTTATTCAGAAAAAATTATGCGTTTTGAGCTTTAAAAGCTTTTAATTTTTCAATCAATGTAGGCACAACTTCAAATGCATCACCAACAATACCATAATCTGCAGCCTTAAAAAAAGGTGCTTCTGGATCTGTATTAATAACCACTTTTACTTTGGAAGAGTTAATACCTGCTAGATGTTGTATTGCACCTGATATTCCAATGGCAATATAGAGGTTTGATGCTACAGGTTTCCCAGTTTGTCCAACGTGCTCGCCATGAGGCCTCCAGCCTAAATCTGATACGGGTTTAGAACAGGCTGTTGCCGCTCCAAGAACTTCTGCTAGTTCTTCGATCATTCCCCAGTTTTCTGGACCTTTCATCCCACGACCAGCAGATACTACAATATCAGCATCTGCAATAGTTACTTTGTCTGTTGCTTTATCTACAGATTGTACCGTAACTCCTATGCTTGGTAATGAAGGTGAAAAATCTTCCGAAGAAGCTGTTGCGCTAGATTCTACTAATCCAAATGAGTTTGGAGATACACCAACTATTTTTGTATCGGTTTCTATAGTCGTTATATTAAAGGCTTTATTTGTGAAGGCTGTACGTCTTACTGTAAAAGGGTCAGTAGCAGAAGGTGCTTCTACAACATTTGATGCGTAACCCGCTTCTAAACCAATAGCAACAATTGGTGCTAAATATTTACTATCTGCACTAGAACTCACAACGACTACTTTAGCGTCTTCTAGTTTAGCTGCTTGAACTATAGTACTTGCGTAAGCATTGGCATTGAATTTGTCTAAATTACTACTGCTAACGTTTAATACTTTGTCTACACCATAGTTTCCTAACTCTGAAGTGTCTCTTGCATTAATTGCAACAGCTGTGACAGTTGTTCCCAATTGTTCTGCAACTGCTTTGGCATAGGATGCAACTTCAAAAGCTGTTTTTTTGAATTTTCCTGATTCTGATTCTGTATATACTAAAACTGACATGTTTTTTAAGTTTTTGTCATTCCTGCGATGGCAGGAACCTATTTTGTTTACTCTATTTTCTGGATTCCTGACTGCGCAAGAATGTCCTTCTAAATCACTTTAGCTTCGTTGTGAAGTAAATTGATTAGTTCATCAATATTATCTGCATCTACTAAAGTCACTGCACCTTTTGGAGCAGGTTTCACAAATTGTACTGAATTAGTTTCAGCAGGAGCATTGGTAGGTTCAACAACAGATAATGGTTTTTTACGAGCCATCATGATTCCTCTCATGTTAGGAATACGAAGATCACTTTCTTCAACCAATCCTTTTTGTCCACCAATAACTAGAGGTAAACTTGTAGTAACCGTTTCTTTACCACCATCAATTTCACGCATGGCAGTAGCACTCGTACCGTCAATTTCTAGACTGATACAGTTGGTCACAAAATTAGCATTTGTTAATGCTGCTAACATGCCAGGAACCATGGCGCCATTGTAATCAATAGATTCACGACCAGCAATGACTATATCAAAACCACCATTAGTAACAACGCTTGCTAATTCTTTAGCAACTTGAAAACCATCTTTAGCTTGAGTATTTACTCTAATTGCAGCATCCGCTCCAATAGCTAAAGCTTTACGAAGTGTCGGTTCGGTTTCTGGCCCACCAACATTAACAACAGTGACTTGTGCTCCTTGTTTTTCTTTAAACCACATCGCTCGAGTTAAACCAAACTCATCGTTTGGATTGATCACAAATTGCACACCATTGGTATCAAATTTTGTATCGCCATCAGTAAAATTAATTTTTGAAGTCGTATCAGGCACGTGGCTAATACATACTAATATTTTCATATCGAATTATTTATATTGGAAGTTCTTTTTAACTAAGGCACGAAGATAATTATAAAATTTCAAATTTTACTATGCATGCATAATAAAATTTTGTGAAAATTTGATTTTATGTACTTTAGCTAATAATATGATAAGTTTTAAGGTGCTAATCCATTAAATATGTAAAATTAGGACGTATAAATATTTCTGATGCGGCACATTTCCGGAGAAAATAATCTATACACGGTATAGAACTATTATTTAGTTTATTTGATTTCCACTTTCGTGTCTATTTTTGTGTGATAGTATTATCAATAATTCTTACTTTTGCTATTCGTTAAAAAACCGATACATGAAGACAATTCAATTTAGAGAAGCGATTTGCGAGGCCATGAGTGAAGAAATGCGCAGGGATGACAGCATTTATTTAATGGGAGAAGAGGTTGCAGAATATAATGGAGCTTACAAAGCTTCAAAAGGTATGTTAGCCGAGTTTGGAGAAAAGCGTGTTATTGATACTCCTATTGCAGAGCTTGGTTTTGCTGGTATCGCGATTGGTTCAACAATGACAGGGAATCGTCCTATCGTTGAGTATATGACCTTTAATTTCTCTTTAGTTGGGATTGATCAAATTATAAATAATGCTGCGAAAATTAGACAAATGTCTGGTGGGCAGTTTAAATGTCCAATTGTATTTAGAGGGCCTACAGGTTCTGCGGGACAATTAGGAGCAACACATTCTCAAGCTTTTGAGAATTGGTTTGCCAATACGCCTGGTTTGAAAGTCGTCATACCATCAAATGTATACGATGCCAAAGGATTATTAAAATCTGCCATTAGAGATGACGATCCAGTAATTTTTATGGAGAGTGAGCAAATGTATGGTGATAAAGGTGAAGTGCCAGAGGGTGAGTATACAATCCCATTAGGTGTTGCCGAAATTAAAAGAGAAGGTACAGATGTGACTATCGTTTCCTTTGGTAAAATTATAAAAGAAGCTTACAAAGCTGCAGATGAATTAGAAAAGGAAGGGATCTCTTGTGAGATTATTGACTTAAGAACGGTTCGTCCTATGGATCGTGATGCTATTTTAAAATCTGTAAAGAAAACAAATCGCTTGGTGGTTTTAGAAGAAGCTTGGCCTTTTGGGAATGTAGCAACAGAAATAACGTATTTAGTGCAATCTGAAGCTTTTGACTATCTAGATGCACCAGTTGTAAAGATTAATACAGCAGATACTCCTGCACCTTATTCGCCAGTTTTATTGGCAGAATGGTTACCGGACTATAAAGAAGTTATTAAAGCAGTACATAAAGTGATGTACAAGTAAATATTTCGCAAATTTTTGCGTTATTAAAACTTCATTAACATAATTGTTGATGAAGTTTTTTTAGTTTTGAACTTAATTTAGTATTTGAAACTGGCAATTGTAATTGTAATCCCCAAAAAAGTATCCATTACAAAGACTTATACTCATGAAAAAAAACTTTTTCATTTTATTATTTTTCTTCGGAATATGCTGCGCATACGCCCAAACCAAAGTTAGTGGTTACGTCTATGATGAGTTTAATGAGCCTGTGGCTTTCGCTAATATATTATTTAAAGGATCTACAGAAGGAACCATATCTAATGAAGATGGACGTTTTTACCTCGAGTCTGATAACACGTGGAAAACGCTAGTGGTTTCCTTTCTGGGTTATGAACGCCTTGAAATGAAACTCGAGCAAAAGGTGAACTACGATTTGAAATTCATTCTAAAAGAAGAAGTTGGAGCATTGGATGCAGTTCTTATTGTCTCTGGAAAACAATCTAAAAAAGCCTCAGAAAATCCTGCCATTAAAATCTTAAAGAAAATTTGGGAACGCAAGCGAAAAAACGGATTGAAACAGTTTGAACAATATGAGTACGACAAATACGAAAAAGTAGAATTTGATCTCAATACTATTGATAGCGCACTTATAAAAAGTAAGTTATTTAAAGGGATGGAGTTTGTTTTTGAAGAGGTAGACACCTCTAATATTACAGGTAAAACGTATTTGCCTATTTTTTTAAACGAAGCTGTTAGTAAAGTGTATGGTGACAACCTATTAAGGAAGGAAAAAAACGATTTAAAAGGTAATAAAAACTCAGGATTTAGTAATAATCAAATGATTATTGACTTTATTGATGACCTCTATGCAGATTTTGATATCTACGATAATTACCTCAAATTTTTTGATAAGAGTTTTGTGAGTCCGTTGTCAAGAACAGGGGTTCAAACTTATAATTATGTGTTATCTGATAGTGCCTTTATAGATAATAAATGGTGCTACAATATTATCTATTACCCAAGACGCAAAAATGAGTTGACTTTTAAAGGTGATTTTTGGGTTAATGATTCTACCTATGCTATAAAAGATATCAATCTTCAAGCTTCAAAAAGTGCTAATATAAACTGGGTCAAAGAGATCTATATAGAACAAGGCTTTGAGGTTTTAAATGATACGCTGTTTTTGATAAAGCGCGATTATATGCTCTCAGATTTTGCTTTGAATCAAAAGGAAAAGTCTCGTGGTGTCTACGGAAAAAGAACAACTTTATACGATAATTACCAATTTGATAAACCTAAGGAAGCGGATTTCTATGACGTCGAAGTCTATAATTATAATGAAGATGCTTATAATCGTGATGATGATTTTTGGGTACAAAACCGAATGGAATCTTTAAACAAAGACGAAAAAGGTGTTTATAAAATGTTAGACACGCTAAAGACTGTTAAGAAGTTTAAGCGACTCTATAACCTTGGAAGTATTTTGGCTTCAGGTTATATTGAAGTGCCAAGTCTCAATTTAGATATTGGTCCTGTGTTTTCTGTTTTTGGATTTAACGATGTTGAAGGCGTTCGACTTAGATTAGGAGGAAGAACTTATTTTGGACCCAATGATCTTTGGCGAGTAGAAAGCTTTTTGGCTTATGGTTTTAGAGATGACAAGTTCAAATACGGTATTTCGGGAAAATGGTTAATTGATAAAAAGAATAGATTTATTATTTTTGGAGGTCAGCGTAGAGATATAGAACAAATAGGAGCTAGTTTAACGAGTTCTACAGATGTGCTAGGTCGAAGTCTCGCATCAAATGCGGTTATAACTGCAGGAGTTAACAACAAACTAACTAATATAAATTTAACGACTTTAGGCTTTGAAATAGAGCCTTTTAAAAATCTAGGATTTAGATTCAATACGAGTTATCGTACATTATCATCAGCATCTCCAACCTTTAGTTTAGATTACAATGATCCTTCAGCACCAACTGGAGTATCGTCGGAAGTACGACAGTTTGAAACTCGATTTTCTGTTGCCTATTACCCAAAACGTCAAATGACAGGTTTTGGTGTTGAGAGATCAGCTAAAAACGATAATTTTGCACGGATATTTACACAAATAAGTCAGGGTTATAAAGGTGTTTTGAATAGTGATTTTGATTATACAAAAGTACAGTTTTCTTATACGCAGCCTTGGCAAGTAGGAGGGTTTGGTAGGTTAGTGACTGCTATAGAAGCTGGTAAGACTTTTGGAGAAGTGCCTTTAGGATTGTTAAGTATCGTACCAGGAAATCAGACCTATTTTTCTATTTATAATACATTTCCGCAACTTGATTTTTATGAATTTGTTACTGATACGTATACATCATTGCATTTAGAGCATAATTTCAACGGTCGTATTTTTTCTAGAATTCCGTTCTTAAAAAAATACAATTTAAGAGCTGTTCTTGGACTTAGAGGTGTTTGGGGAGATTTGTCTGATGAAAATGTTGCTTTAAATACAACGGGTAATCCTTTTGAAATTCCATTAATAGCTCCTAGTAACCGTGTGTATTACGAATATAGTTTTGGGATTGCTAATATCTTCAAAGTACTTCGTCTCGATTTTAACTTTAGAGGCAATTACCTAGATAATCCTGATGCAAGACGATTTGGGATTACTGGAAGCTTTGGCTTTTATTTTTAGGGGTTCTTACCATACTTGGCTTTTTATACTTTTATAAGTGCAGCATAGTGATCAGAGAAAAACCTCAAATAGAAATAATTTTATTTGAGGTTTTTATTTGTATTGAAGTTCTTATAGAATTTTGAAGTAGGGACGTATTGGGTTAGACTATCAATATCTACTAGTTTTACATCTAGGTTTTGTGCTTTCGTTATTTTTTATTTATTAGACTCTAAATTGTTGTTGATTACTTTCAGCGTTTCCTTAATAAAAGTTTTTAATTTGGCTTCATTGAGATTTACAAAATCATTATTCAATTTCTGCATGGCAATCAGCTTTTACTAGCAATTAATCTTATACGGTGTTGTGCTTTAGTTGTTTACTAGTTCATGTTTTCTAATTCAACCTTTATGTTTTAATCAAATTTTCAGCCAGTTCTTTTATTTTTAATTAAGAAACACTAGTCCGTCTGATATTGAATTAAATCGTTACACTCCGAGGTCCCAAGAATTCTGTAATATTGAATTACATACCAATCTGTATCTTGAAATTCATGATTACCAGCTGGCGGTGGCATAAGATATTGTATGGATATTGTATTATCACAATAAAAATTTACCGTGTATGTGTCTGCAAGATCTGACCAATTACTTAAAGGATCATTAAAAGTAAAACTAAACATATCTTCATTTGTTTCATTCCAAATTCCTTCTCCAACAAGAACTCCTGCATAGAAATCATTAAAAGAATAATCTTCGTTAAACTCTAACGTGCTTTCTGTTGAAAATTGACTTGTTTGGTCATACCATTGCATTGACTGATTCAACGAACCATCTGTGTTAAAATCTAAGATTAATTCTTGTTTTTCAACTTTAAATGTTTCCCATTCTCCTATAATTCTAGCTTCAGGCATAGGAGTTTCATTTAAATCATCCTTCTCGCAACTCATAAATGCGACTGCCATAATAACTAATAATAGTAATAGTAATTTTTTCATAATCGTTGGTTTTGTTTATTTCTTATATAACAACTAACTAAAGAGTTATCCTGAAAATTAATCAATTATTTTTCTAGTTTTGGTTTCCGTAAGAAGCTGTTGTCGGATTCGACGAAAGAATTTTGTCATTGGCTAGCAATTGGTTATCATGAAGCACAATGTGTTCGTGTATGAGTATTAGCGATTTTACTACCATTACTTTTTAGAAAGTAATTTACAAAATAAAAAGTAATAGCGACTTGAATTAAAACTCAAGTCGCTATTGCTTATATACGTTGCTGGCAATAGTTTTATTTTCTAAATGAGAAAATAGCATATTAAAATGATACGAAATTAAAATATATCATATTTAGCTCATTAAGTTTTTGATTACCTTTTCCATTTGCCACCTCCGATATAAAAACCAATACTAGCTCCGAAATAACTGTTTTTTACAGACTGCCCAATCACTAAATCTGATTTAGGTATGATATTATACTCAAGAGCAATTCTGAATTTACTTAATTCAATTCCACCTCTAACCATGCCTCCAATTTGAGTTCCTGCAAACCCATCATCATTAATATCATCACTACCGCCTAATATAAAAACACCTAATCCTCCACCTAAAAATGGTACAATAGACTTATTACTGCCGAAATAATGATCATACGTGCCTAATATATTTCCATTAATATCAAAATTAATAGAATCTTCGATATCAGCTACGCTAGAGGCCACACCAATACGTAATCCAACATTTGAATTATCTGTAATATTAAATTTTGGCTCTAAATCAAATAGTAAGCCACCACCACCATTTGCAAAAACATAGCCTAGGTCTATACCAAATCTAAATTTATCTTTTTCTTGAGCATTTGAATTGAAACTAAAAGTAATAATTGTAATAAACAGTAATAAATTTTTCATTTTGAAATTAATTTTAAGATTTGTCAAGTATTTATCAAATGATGTGCCAAGATGCGATATATTAAAAACAACTTTGTCATTTTTGCACATAATTATGTAGCCTGTATTCAGGACGGGTCACAATTATTGCCAACAATGTTATATATATTTATATCAATTATAGCCTTAACCATCTAAAGGGTCATTGTTTTCTTAAAGACGTTAACGACCATATGCAAGGCGATCTACAGTTTCACTTGTCGATATACACAGTTAGACGAAACTAATTGTTTTTTGTTAAGTAGTCGATACTTAGATATACCTGTTTTTAGTAAAACTATGTTAAATTTAAGAGGTGTTGTTAGGGTTTCCCTTAGTGTGAAGTATCGAAGTGGGTGACAATGCACTGGAACGTTTTTGTGTATGGTCGTTTGCGTGTTCAAGCAATTAATTATACACGTTGTTAGCGGTAGTTTTTATTTGTATTTACTCTTTCTTAAAATATTGACGGCCTCAAGATTAGTTCAATAGTCTACTATAAGATTTTTATTATTTTCCAAGGCTGTTATCACAATATCATAACCAACAGAATAACCACCCCAAACAGGATAGTTTCTTGAACCAAACATAATTTCCATTTGAAGACCAATATCTTCACTTTGTAAGTTTGGCTTAATCTTATTCCATAAATCTGAAATTTGACTTTCAGTTAATGCCTCAAAAAGAATGACGTTATATAAATCTTTCTCGTCCTCTTTCATGAATTCAGGAAAATTTTTTGTGATTTCGGCTTGTAGCGTAATCATTCGTCTGGGTACATAATTTAGGATGTGCAAGGTAATCGTTGAGTCATCTCCTATTTTACCGTCTTTATTGTAGTTGGTTTGAATAAGTCCGTTGATTTTAAAATCAATTTCTGCTATTGAAACTGCCCAGCTTTCTCAACCTTTTTTTTGTGGTATAGGCAGTCCTAACAGAATCAATGGGCACATTTACAACAAACTCTTGAATTAAAACTAACTCTTTATTATAGTTCGAATCTATTTTCGATACGACACGTTTTTGGTCGATTTATCTGTTTTCTTGTCCGAAAGTGAAGGAGGTTATAATAAGAGAAAAAAATACAATTAAGATGTTTTTTATATCGGTTTATTTAGTTGTGCGATGTTTCTTCTAATTGTGGGTAACGTGCTATTGAGTAACTTTTATTACTCATATCCCGTAAATAAACCGGGTTATCTTAAGTTTTTGATACTGTTATCCTGTAAAGATAATTTTTTTAGTGCAGTATCAAAGGGGATTCTTATTTGCTGTAAATCAAAACGTTTCAATCCCTAACCTAAAAAAATAAATCTCAAACAAATTTAATTGTCTAACTCAAACAATATAATATCTTTGCAGCCCGAAAATAATATGGAATCCAATTTCCGTAGAAAAAATAAAAGACAATGGCAGCAGCAGGAAAAGTAACCTTTGATGTATTAATAGAAATCCCAAAAGGAAGTCGTAACAAATATGAATATGACTTCGATCTTCATAAAATACGTTTTGATCGTATGTTATTTTCATCAATGATGTATCCTGGAGATTATGGGTTTATTCCTGAAACGTTAGCTCTAGATGGAGATCCATTAGATGTTTTAGTGATGGGTACAGAACCAACATTCCCAATGTGTGTGATGGAAGTTAAGCCAATTGGTGTATTCCATATGGCAGATGAAAAAGGACAAGATGAGAAATTAATTTGTGTGCCAGTTACTGATCCAATTTGGAACAGTTACAATGATATTGGGGATTTAAATCCGCATAGAATTAAAGAGATTACACACTTTTTTCAAGTCTATAAAGACTTAGAAAAGAAGAAAGTAGATGTTGGTGGTTGGGGAAATGCAGAAGAAGCTTATGATATTCTTAATAAGTGTATTGATAGATACGAGAATAGCGAACATAAAGTAAAAGGTGATTTTACAATTTAACTTTAAAATCAACAGATAATAGGGACCCTTCAATAATTAAATTGAAGGGTTTTTTAGTTTTAAGGGATTTCACTACTTTTGCGCAGTTAAAAATCTAATCAAAATCAATTTAAAATATGGAGTCACTTATGATTTACATGCCAATAGTTTTGGCGCTTTTAGGATTAATTTACATGATTATTAAAAAATCATGGGTAATGAAACAAGACGCTGGAGATGGTAAAATGAAAGAAATTTCGGATCATATCTATGAAGGTGCCTTAGCTTTTTTGAAAGCAGAGTATCGTTTATTAACATTTTTCGTGATAGGAGCAAGTCTTGTTTTAGCAGGTATTGCTTTTTATATGGATAGCACGTATTTAATTGTAGTTGCATTTGTTATAGGTGCTATCTTTTCTGCTTTTGCAGGAAATATGGGAATGAAAATAGCAACAAAAACTAATGTTAGAACAACGCAAGCTGCAAAAACTAGTTTACCAAATGCATTAAAAGTGTCTTTTGGTGGTGGTACTGTTATGGGACTTGGAGTAGCTGGTTTAGCTGTGTTGGGTTTAACAGCGTTCTTTATATTCTTCTTTCATTATTTTATGAATGGTGTTTGGACTTCTACATCCGATATGACTATCGTTTTAGAAGCTTTAGCTGGTTTCTCATTAGGAGCTGAATCTATTGCATTATTTGCAAGAGTAGGTGGAGGTATTTATACGAAAGCTGCTGATGTTGGTGCAGATTTAGCTGGTAAAGTACAAGCTGATATCCCTGAAGATGATCCAAGAAACCCAGCAACAATTGCTGATAATGTTGGTGATAATGTTGGAGATGTTGCAGGTATGGGAGCCGATTTATTTGGATCTTATGTCGCAACAGTTCTAGCTGCAATGGTTTTAGGTAACTATGTGATTAAGGATATGGGAGGCTCGATTCAAGATGCATTTGGAGGTATTGGACCAATTCTATTGCCAATGTCTATTGCAGGTGTAGGGATTATCATATCTCTTATAGGAACGTTATTAGTTAAAATTTCAACTAACGATGCAAAAGAAAAAGACGTACAAAGAGCATTAAACATAGGTAACTGGGCATCAATCTTAATGGTTGCTGCAGCATGTTTTGGATTAGTAACTTGGATGCTACCAGAAACAATGCAAATGGATTTCTTTGGTGAAGGTCTTCAAGAGATTTCTTCTATGAGAGTCTTTTATGCGTGTTTAGTTGGTTTAGTTGTTGGTGCAGGGATTTCTGCATTTACTGAGTATTATACTGGATTAGGTTCTAAGCCAATTTTAAAAATCGTACAACAGTCGAGCACTGGAGCAGGAACAAACATTATTGCTGGTTTAGCTACTGGGATGATTTCTACATTCTCTTCAGTTTTATTGTTTGCTGCTGCCATATGGTCATCATATGCTTTGGCAGGATTTTATGGTGTTGCTTTAGCTGCTTCAGCGATGATGGCAACTACTGCTATGCAATTAGCGATTGATGCTTTTGGGCCAATTGCGGATAATGCTGGTGGTATTGCAGAAATGAGTGAGCAAGATCCTATCGTTAGAGAACGTACAGATATTTTAGATGCTGTTGGTAATACAACTGCTGCAACTGGTAAAGGTTTTGCCATTGCATCTGCTGCATTGACATCATTGGCTTTATTTGCTGCTTATGTAACATTTACTGGTATTGATGGAATTAACATCTTTAAAGCGCCAGTTTTAGCCATGTTGTTTGTTGGTGGTATGGTACCCGTTGTATTCTCTGCATTAGCTATGAATGCTGTTGGTAAAGCGGCTATGGAAATGGTAAACGAAGTGGTAAGACAGTTTAAAGAAATTCCAGGAATTATGGAAGGAACTGGTAAGCCAGAATATGATAAATGTGTGGATATTTCTACCAAAGCCTCATTAAAAGAAATGATGTTACCAGGTCTCTTAACGATAGGGTTTCCAATACTTGTTGTGTTAGTAGGTAAATTAGTGTATCAAGATAATAACATGTTGGTTGCCGAAATGTTAGGTGGTTATATGGCAGGTGTTACTGTAAGTGGTGTGCTTTGGGCTATTTTTCAAAACAACGCTGGTGGTGCATGGGATAATGCTAAAAAATCTTTTGAAGCTGGTGTAGAGATTAACGGAGTTATGACTTACAAAGGTTCTGAAGCGCATAAAGCAGCAGTAACTGGTGATACAGTTGGTGATCCATTTAAAGATACATCAGGACCATCAATGAATATCTTAATTAAATTAACTTGTTTAATTGGATTGGTAATAGCTCCAATTTTAGGAGGACATGCTAACGAAACTGTGTTAACTAATACTGAAGTTGAGGTTGAAACTGTTATAGGTGTTTCTAAAGATTTAGCACAAGCAACAATCACGTATACAATGGTTGAAAATGGAGTGGAAATATCTAAGGAGGAAACTTTTTCAGGTACTAAAGAAGATGTTGACAAGCAATTGGAGGTATTTGAATCATCTACTATAAATGCTGAAGGTGATGTCACTAAAGTAATTACAAAAATGGACGTTATTAAATAATAACGCTATGTCATATAGATTAAAAAAGCCACGTTTATCGTGGCTTTTTTGTGTTTAAGAATCAGGTGTTTCTACCTGTATTTGAGTGCTGATATTGTTTTATTTTTATCTCCGGTATGGAGAATACAAACAATATATTACAAATTTTTGAGAACATACAGTCTTTTCAAATTGTGCAATGTCAAATGCATCATGAGAAAGTGCTAACAGATCTTGATGAAAAACCTATCCATAGATCCATAGGTGAGACTCTTATTTTTGATCGCGTAAAGCTTTGTGATGTAGCACTTAGAAATAAGCGTTTAGGATGTGCGCACTCTGGTGTTAATTTAAATTTTGAGCATGTTTTAGATCAATTGTTAATTGCGCTTCCTCAGTGCGTGAAGCAGATTTCAGAATTTAAAAGCGAATTTAAATCTGTGATTTTAAAAATTCACACTTTAGATCATAACGTTGGTAATTTGGAACACGACATAGGGATGAGCAAGCTTTCTTTTGATAACTTCGGAAAAAATAATCAAGAAGAATCGTTACGTTTTTTGAAAACCGAACATGATATGCTCATGAAGGCGTTGAAAAAAATCAAGACTGATATTGAACAACTTACCAAAACTGAAATTAATTACAGTACTATTTAAGATTTTCTTTTTCTTGATTTTAGTATCTTCAACATCTAATTTATCAGGTTAGTGTTCAAAAAAGACCCTTTACAAATTATTACGTTTCAAAGTTATGGTACAAACACTCGTTTTTATATGCGTGGTCGTGCTCTAGAGGATGAAACTATTAATTTAGAACAAAAGGGTTTATTTGGTTTGTTCATTAATTCTTGGAAGCGTTTTGAAACGGATGAAATTAAACATACCGAACTTAAAATTACACTTCCAAATGGAACGATTTTAAAAGCCACTACAGATGATCATGGTTATTTTAAGATAGATGAAGAATTAGAAAGCTTGAGTGCTTTAGCAAATAACGAAGGTTGGCTTAATTTTGAGATGGCTTATGATGATGTCAATATAAAACGCAGCATTCAAAACTCTAATCGATTTCTGGGTGAATTATTAATACCAACTGTTCGGTCAGAATTTGGAGTGATTAGCGATATTGATGATACCATTATTCATACAGGAGTTGTGTCAACACTTAAATGGAAAGTTCTCCTCAATAGTGTTTTTAAAAGTGCAACGAGTAGAATTCCCTTAGAAGGCGCTGCAGAGTTCTATCATATGTTGCACAGAGGTTCCTCTGGTGAGCATGCTAATCCTATTTTTTATGTGAGCCATAGTCCGTGGAATTTATACCGTTATCTCGAATTCTTTTTGAAGCAGAATGCTTTTCCTAAAGGGCCTATTTTATTAAGAAGTTTTAAAGATATATTTAAAAAGAAGTCTGGAGATAGACCTCAAAAACACATAGAAATTGTCAATATTTTGAAAGCTTATCCTAAATTAAAATTTATTTTAATTGGAGACAGTGCAGAGTATGATGCAGATATTTATATGGACGTGGCTAATGAGTTCCCAGCTCAGGTTGCTGCTATTTACTTGAGAAGCGTAAGTCATAAAAAGAAAATGCGTCGTGTGAAATCGCTCTTTAAAGAGTATAAACAACTGCCGGTTTTATTGGTGGAGAGCAGTGATGAGGCTATTGCCCATGCTAAGGAACATGGGTTTGTGAAATAATTACGTTAAACTTAGTAGTAAAACAACTTCGTAAACTGGAAAATTGAAATACAAATTAACAAAACACCAATAACTCTGTTAATTCTAGTTGTTATATTCTTCATTTTAACTTTTAGGATATTACTGAATTTTCCATAACCATAAAGTGTGATTACTTTTCCAAAGAATACTCCAACTAAGAATAATATTAATAAAAAATATCCAGTAGTCATGTTTAAATAAATCATTTTTTTATTTAAAAAAGAAATCACTAAAATCCAATAAATCAGTACAGTTGGATTAATCAAGCCTAAAAGAAATCCTAGCGTTTGTTTAGAAATATTGTATCTTTTTTTAATGATAATACAGTCTTCATTTTTATCTTTCACACATTCTTTTCGACCCATTAAAAGAATAATGCCAACGCTCAGTAATATGAATCCAATTGTATATTGTAGCCAAACATTCATGTCTACAAAATTTTCAATTTGCATATTGAAAATGATGGCAAGGACGACCAGAATAATCTCTGCTAGAGCAGCTGTGTAAACAATTTTTAAGGCGCTTTGAATATTTTCTTTTATTGTTGTATTAATAACAGCAACATTAGTTGTGCCTAATGGTAAAGCCCCAATTATTGCTGCTATAAGACCTAGAAAGAAATATGTTATTAAATTCATTGTTGTTTAAATTTAAAAGAACACTGAGTAGAGGATAGTCTTTTTTTAAGAGATTATTTTTTTTGTTTTAGTTTTTCCCAATTCTTATCTGCTTTTACTAATAACTCATTTGGAGATTCATTTAACCAAAGTTTTAATGCATTACTTCCCCAAGAATTATAAAATAGATATAATTTTCCACCTCTAATTTCAAAAGTTTCTGGGTCAACCGCAACTTTTTTATTTTTTGTACCAAGAGCATAAGCGCAATAACCTCCATATTGAGGTACGTATTTGGTTTGATTAGCATTAAATAAATCTAAATTTTCTTGAGACGAAAACTTGTACTTAGCTCCATCATGTGTAGCTACATATTTATCACTGCCTTCTTTAGCAGTATTGCTAAAATAGGAGACCACATCATATCCTTCGACGACATAGCCTTTTGTAGTGTTATAATCAATTGTTTGAGCGTTTACAGAATAACCTAAAACGACGAATAATACTATCAATACTTTTTTCATAATTTAATAAATTGATGATTTTTTGTTTAAGGCTAATATATCAGAAACATTAATTTTCATAATATACCAGTCCTCCATTTTTTCTACAGTGCCTTTTATTTTTGATGGCTTTCCTATGTATGGGAGTATGTCGTTATTAATTGGATGGCCTTTCAAATCGGTTAATAAATAATATGCTGAGATGTTATTATTATCTGTCGTCGCCAGTACTGGCGGAACTCCACCAGAAATGCAACGCACAGCGCAACTCCTGTGGATTTTGCCTTTGCCAGGTTTCATAACGCCAAAGTAGCATTTAGGGTCTATGATTTCGCCTTCAAGTGTCATGTTGGTAATACTTGTTTTCTTAGGAGGTATTCCTGTAGAGTTTGGTATAAGTGTTACCTTTTCTTCGTCAGTTATTTGAATGAGCGTTTTCCCATTATAGTAAATTAAATTCCCTTCAATACTTAACGTTTTTCCGTTGAGGTCTTTAGCTTCTTTTTTAATTTGCTCTAAAAATGGGTTAGCACTAGATTTTCCGAAGCCTAAAAGCAAAATATTTTTAAATGTATTTTTAGCGACTTGAACGCGTAACATGGGATAAGGATTCTCGTGATAAGTTCCTGTTATTTTTGTGTCACTTAATAATTCAAATGTGGCATTTTTAAAGGGTTTTTGTGAAAAGCTAAACACCACTGCCGCAACAATAATAACCATGATAGCAGAGAGTGCAAAACGCTTTAGAGTTCGCTTTGTTTTATAGCCTAGACTTCCATGTATATAAGACACATAAAATTCATCGTTCTTTTTCATAATTTAGAATTTACAAGGTTTGACTTCAGTGCCTTCTTCAAAAGCTTTCGGATTAATAAAAACAGTTTCGCCATCTAACTTTAATTCGTAAGTCGCTACTTTCTCTGTAAATGGAGGAGGCGATTGTCCGTTACTCGGTAAATATTGATAGCCATGCCAAGGACACGTAATACAACCGTCAATAATCTTTCCCTCTCCTAGTGGTCCACCTTGATGTTTACATACGTTGTGAATGGCAGATAGCTTTCCGTTGTACTTAAAAATGGCTACACGTTCATTCTCAACAGTGAATATTTTAGCTCTGTCTTCTTCGATTTCTGAAATATTACAGACTTCTAACCAACCTTCTTTTTCTTTTGTTTTGGTGGTGTCAATTTTACGTTCTTTAAATCCTGTTATCAAATGAAGGCTTGCAACTACTATAAAGCCTAAAACCATTATGCCGATAGTAAATAGTGATGTTTCTTGCTGAAAAGCGCCAAGAAATACATGCGCAATAATTAAGGCATACCCAAAGTAAACCATCATATGTAGACGTTTCCAAACTTTGGCTGAAAGATTTCCGAGGAAAAAATCATGACTTGTAGAAGCCATAAGAAATAAGATAAGTAGGGCGAAGAAACCTAACACTTGAAATGGAAAATTGGTGAGTGAGCCATAGTCCATATTTGAGGTAAATAGAGAATATACTAGATTTACATCGCCTAATGCATGAAACTGGAACATAGAAAAACCACCATGAATCAAAGCTGCAATAAACATACTTACGCCTAGATGTCTTCGGTTATAAAGTATAGGTAGAAAATTTGTGTTTAATCTTGCTAATGGACCAATAACCAAAATAATATGAAGCATTATAATAGCTAGGGAACCAAAGGCTCTAATTACTAATGTTTCTATACTAGTTTCAGAATTGAAAACGAAAGTAATAGCAGCAAACATAATGATATAGAGTAACATGCTTACTACTATGATTTTGTCATAGGTTTTTTTGTGTGCATTCCAGAGCACTAATTTATAATCTAATCCCATTAAAATTTAAGTTTAGTGATTTCTACTTGTTTTAAATCATCATAAATAATGATTCCTTTGGGTAGATTATTAATATTGAAGTTATAGATGCCAGCTGCTGTTAACTGACCAATAATAGTGGACTTATTGCCTTTTGTGTCCATTTCATAGACTACAGATGATGAGGTTTTAAGGGTGGCCTTTAAAATGATTTCCAGGTGGCTCTCAAAAACTGAGGCTTTGATTAGTTCATTTTCTGAGGTCTTGAGACTTCCTTTTTTTGAGCCATTACTTTGCGATGTTGTATCGCTTTCCGAAGAAAATATTTCTAGATCCTTGACAGATAAAATCATAATAAGTGGGACTATAATAAGGAGTAATAGCCAAATGTACTTATGTGCTTTACGTAATCCTGACGTCATAATTAAACGGTTTTAGATTTGAATAAACGTTCTATTAAAAAAGGCCAAGTCGCAATGACTCCTGGCAGCAGTAGAAAGCGTACTTTCTTTTTAGTGTCTTGCATTAAAGGGTCTATTTTGGTAGCACCTTTAAACAGGAAGTATAAACCAAAAATGAGGCCTAAAGCAAAGTAAACGCCTAGAACTGCTAAAAAAATAATAATAATGATTGTTTCCATATTATATCAAATTTCCAAATAATGCGTGACAACTAACAAATGCGATCACTGACAAAATAATTCCTATTAAAAATATATTAAACGATTTACGAAGTAACTTAAATTTACGGTCTATCGTTTTTCCTAAATGGTAGGTGTCTTTAGCAATGGTTTTATATAACTCATCACCTTCATTCATTAGATTAGTAATATTATTTACATATTCATTTTCATCCATATCTTGAAAATTACCATAAAACATCAAATTCTTTGCTTCGCTTTTTCCATGAACTAGTTCTGGACGCGTTGCAAAAATAGCAAAAGCTATAGATGTTAGGTTGGTCATTAAAATCATTATAATTGGATAAATAAGATGTGGATCTGAGCTTAATTGCCCCATAACCGTTCCTAGTATTAGTGATAGAATTAAAGCATTTATAGATATTAAAATATTTGATTTGGTATCTATCATTGTATTTAGGGTATACTGATTTTTAGATAATAACCGAAATAATGTTTCCACGCCACGTTCAGACCTCGGAGCTACTTTTGCAAGTTTCTTTTTTAACTGTTTTAAGGCGTCTTTATCAATATTTAATTCTTCCATTAAATACTTGTCTTCTGCCTTTTCTTTTAATTTATCGCTCATATGTCAAATGTATAGTACTGGATTTTAAGAATATAACTTTTTCACAACACGACCAATACTTAATCCTTGAAAAATAATCGAAAATAACACAATGATGTACGTGATATGAAGTATTATATCTAATGAAAGTTCTTCACTTAAGCTTAAGGCTAGCGCTATAGAAATGCCACCTCGTAATCCTCCCCAAGTTAAAATGGCTATAGTTTTAATTGGTTTTTTCTCTTCATGTTTTAATAGTGAATAAGGTAAAAGTACAGAAATAAATCGTGCAAGAAGCACAATTACTATGGCGAGAATACCTAGTAAAATATAACTAGTATTAAACTCTAATAAGTGAATAGCTAACCCAATTAGGACAAATAAAATGCCATTAAAAACATCATCTAGAATCTCCCAAAAGGAATTGATAGCTTTTTGCACGGGGTTTTTATCTTCATTAATATTTATTTTATTTCCAATTAACAATCCTGCAACTACCATCGCTAATGGTGCTGAGATATGCAGCATAAATGCACCTGCTGTTCCTCCCATGACTACAGCAAGTGTGATCATTACCGCTAACTGCGGGTTGTCTTTTAAGGATTGAATGAATTTTAACCCTAGAAAACCTATCGCTAATCCATATACTAATCCACCTACAGCTTCTTCAAGAAAAAGCGTCCCTATTTCAGTGCTTAACTCTGTAATATTGTGTTCTCCCATTGCGGTAGCAATTAATAAAATACCAGAAAAAACAACAACACCAATGCCATCATTAAACAAGGATTCTCCTTCTATTTTTATGCCTAAACTTTTAGAAATATTAGCCTCTTTTAAAATGGCCATAACGGCAATTGGGTCGGTTGGTGAGATTAAGGCACCAAATAAAAGTGCGTGTAAAAAAGGTAATTCTAAACCAATTAGTTGCGCGGCAAAAAAGACTAAGCCACCAACTAAAAATGTTGAGATGAGAACGCCCAAAGTTGCAAACAAAAAAATTGATTTCTTTTCTTTGGCAAGCGCTCCAAGGTTCACATGTAATGCGCCTGCAAATAATAAAAAACTTAAAAGACCATTGAGTAACAGTGTTTTAAAATCGGCATTGACAATAATATCACAAAAGAATTTGTAAAATTTTGGGAAAATAGTTTCACTTAAAGTTATTGGAATGATTAAGATTAAACTTAAAATCATTAAACCAATGGTCGTTGGTAGCTTTAACCATTTATAATTGATATAATTAAACAGCGCTGCAATTGTAAATATGATACTGAAAGATTCGAACATGATTATTTTTGATTTACGTTAATATATTTTCCTACAAAGACACCAATCACAATAGCCAAATAAAACTATTCCAATAATAGTCATAGCGTCTATTGTGTATGAAATGTTGCCATTTGTATACTAGAATTTTTCGAAGGAAAACCAGACATAACAAATAAACAAACGCCATTGGTTAAGGACTAAAACAGATATTTTTTTATGCACATTATTGGTATTTCGTTATTTTATCCATCTAAGTTTTTAAGAAAGGACTTGAATGGTCTACTATTGATAATTTTGCATTTTTGACAAGGTTATTATATGAGTTTTCTCCATCCAATTTCCGCTCGGTTTTTATTTTCAATAGGGTTTTCATTCCATTCATCTTGAGTATCTTCTTCTTGATCTTTGTAAAAAACATGTAAAGCACCATCCTGAATTAATGAACTATGAGGGTTTGCTTCGACAAGGCTTCCTTCACTTATTGCAATCGAACAATACCCTCCATATTTTGGGGCATATTTTTCAGGGGTTTTATCAAACGCCTTTTTGTTTTCAGAAGATATAAATTGGTATGTAGCATTTTCATAAGAAGAGGTGATGTTTTTGTCTCCTATGGTTGTTATTCCTGCATAAACGGTTAATGGATCATATCCTTTGAGCGCGTTCCCATTTTCTAGATATTGCGGTTTCTTTTTCATTCTAATTTAGTTTATATTTATATTAATGTTGGGTCTGTAATTATTTCTAATAATGCTGGACCATTATGCGCTTTTAATTGCTCTAAAGCAGGTAATAATTCTTCTATTTTTGTGACTCTAATTCCTAAAGCACCGCAATTTTCCGCATATTTCGCAAAACTTACGTTGTGTAAAGACGTTTTCCATACATCCAATTCTGCTGCTTTTTGTTCTTTAGATATTTTTCCTAATTCTGAATTGTTCAACAAGACGTGTTTAATGTTCATATTGTATTTTACCAAGGTCATCATCTCGCCTAAATATTGACCAAAACCTCCGTCTCCAGAAACCGACCAAATAGGTCTGTCTTTTCCTTGTGCTGCCCAAGCTCCCATAGCTGCAGGCAATGAAAAGCCTATGGATCCTAAATAGCCTGACATTAAAACAGATTGATTTTTAGGTTCGAAATAGCGCCCAAAAGAGTAGGTGTTATTTCCAACATCTACAGCAATCACAGCATTGTCTGGAACCACTTTGTTCATTGCTTCAAAAACAGCAATAGAACTTAGACCAATGTCGCTTTCATCTTTTAAACGACTGGCTTTTTCTTCTTTCCATATGGCCCAACGTTTTGCGATTTCCGGACGTCTATCTATAGTTGTAAGTTTTCCTTCTGTTTGCTCTTTTATAATAGATAAGGTTTCTGAAATTTCTCCCCAAAGCGCGGCATCAACTTTATGAAATTTACTCAATGCTGTTGGGTCATAATCGACTTGTATGATTGGTTTTTTAGGTGTGATTCCTGTATGATTAGAGAACGATGCTCCAAATACAATCAGCAAGTCACTTTCGTTCATAAACCACGAAGCGATGGGTGTTCCGCTTCTTCCTAATACACCGCAACCTAAGTCATGATGATCAGAAATTTGTCCTTTTGCCTTAAACGTCGTAATTACTGGACAGTTTAATTTTTCAGCGAAATCAGTAATCGCTTTCATATGAAAACGTGCGCCATGACCAACAATTATTGCAGGCATTTTTGAATCTTTCAGCATATCAACAGCCTTTGCAACCATTTGCCTTGGTGGCGAAATATTCATAGGTGTAATTCTGTCTTCTGGTGTTTGTGCTTTTTCGCCTTCTGGTTTTGGCATAAAAGCCACTTCATCTGGAAATGTGATATGTGATACATCTCTATTCAATAAGGCACTTTTTATTGCTAAACTCATTAACTCTGCATGTTTTGAGTTTTGCTGTACGCTATGATTAAAGTTCGCTACGGTTTGAAACGCACCAACCAAATCTACTTCTTGAAAAGCACCAGTTCCCATGACTTGCGTATTTACTTGTCCAGAAATGGCTAACATAGGTGAGCGGTCTACTTTTGCATCCCACATGCCTGTATACATATTTGTAGAACCAGGTCCTGCAATACCAAAACATACAGCAGGTCTTCCTGTAAGTTTTCCGTAAGCTGAGGCCGCAAAAGCGGCAGCGCCTTCGTGACGGATTCCAAAAAATTGAAATTTACCTTGTGCTTCTTGACGCATCATGGCGTTAGCAACGCCTAAATTTGAATGTCCTACCATTCCAAAACCGGTGTTGACTCCCCAGTTTATCATGGTTTCTATCATTACATCAGAAATGGTTTCTTGGTGTGTTTCTTCTTCTACTGCTATAAAAATTTCATCCCCTTCTTCTTTTACTTCAAAAGTTTCTAATCCATCATCAAAACCTCCTGGTGACATTCCTGTGCAAGGATCATAATCCCAACCATGCCATGGGCAACGTAACATGCCGTTTTCAATAGAGCCTTCTCCCAAAGGACCTCCTTGATGTGGACAACTATTATCTAGGGCAGAAAATTTACCTTTATAATGTGTTAAACAAATGCCTTTATGACCAGCAGTAACGGTTTGAACACGACCTTCAGGTAAGGTCTTTTTGTCTTTTAGTACAGAGTACCATTTTTTGGTTGTTGCCATATTTTTTAGTTTTTATCAAATTTTGTTTTAAACTGATCTTGTCGAATACTTACTGCTCTGTATGAATATTTTATCAAAGAAAATAAGCCTAAAAGCATAATAACAATACCTAGAACACTAATGTAAGTAGCACTATTATCTATCCCTTTTAATTGTAAACCGCCAATTAATCCTGAAATTGCGAGACAGGCTACAGCGATGTAAAATAATACCATAGCTCGATTTAAGGTCTTTAGCTGTGCTAATTTCCGATGAATAATAGAATCGTCTTTAGACTGCTCCTTTATTAATGTGCTTAATTCATTCGTTAAAGTCACCATTAGGTTAGAGGTTGATAGTATTAATAAGCCTATACCTGGAACTATTGTGATGGGTAAATACCAGTTTTCCATACTATTATTTTAAATGATTACGAACACCATAACTCGCTAATACGCCTTCGCCTGTAGCAGCTGCAACTTGAGCAATGGCACCTTCACGACAATCACCAGCTGCAAAAACACCTTCTACTGAAGTTTCTCCTAATCCGGTTGTAGTAATAAAACCATTTTTATTTAATGCAATCGTCTCTTTTATATTTGTTGTGTTAGGAATTAATCCTATGAAAATAAAAGCGCCATCTGCCGTTAGTTCTTCAATGTCTCCAGTACTATTATCTTTTACTTGCAAGCCTTTAAAGTTGCCTTTTTCATCTTTAGTAAATGACAATGATGTTTTGTTTAGATGAGTTTCAATATTTTTTATGGACGGTAATTTTTCGATATAAGTTTCCGAAGCAGAAAATTCGGCACCGCGATTGACAATCGTTACTTTTTTACAAAAACCTGCTAAAAATATGCCCTCTTCTAAGGCACTGTTTCCACCACCAATAACAAGAATTTCTTTATCTCTATAAAATGCGCCATCGCAAGTGGCACAAAAATGAATACCAGCACCTACTAAATCTTCTTCGTTAGTAATTCCTAATTTTCTATAGGTAGACCCTAATGCCAATACCACAGATTTACTTTGGTATTCGCCCATATTAGTATCGATTTGAAACAGGTTTCCGCTTTTACTAATAGTCTTTACGTCAACGCCAGTTTCAATAGTTGCCCCATAAACTTTAGCTTGTTCTGCCATTCTTTCCATTAGTTTCGGTCCAGAAATATCTGTAAAACCAGGATAATTTTCGATTTTCTGAGTTAGAAAAGCATTACCTCCGATATTCTTTTTTTCAAGAATTAAAGAACTAAAGCGATCACGTTGAATATAAATAGAAGCCGTTAGTCCTGCAGCACCAGCGCCTACAATAATGCTATCATATACCTTTTTTTCGGACTCTTGACCAATGTTTAAAACATCCTTTAAAACAGCATTATCTGGATTAGTATAACTTTTATCGCCAATGAAAATAGTAGGAATAATACGTTTTCCATTATTAATTCCCTCTACTTTTTGAGCAGCCCAAGTATGTTTATCAACCTCGATATATTGAAAATTGATAAGATTGTCTTGCAAATACGATTTAGCGCGTTGGCAATCTGGACACCAATCGGCTCCATATAAAGTAACAGTACCTTGCGGGTTAATACCTAATACATTTGCCAAAACACTATTATCTGGATTTGTAAAAGGTTTTTCATTAATAATGACGGTTGGTATAATACGTTTACCATTATTAATGCTTTCCACTCGTGCGGTGGCATCTTTATCTAAATCGACATCGATAAAATTGTAATCGATATTATTATCTTTTAAATATGCTTTTGCTCTTTGGCAGTCTGGACACCAATCGGCACCATATAAATCTATTGTATTCATGTTTTAGTGGTTTCTGCGTTAAGGATTGAGGCGGTATCCTTTTTTGTCATTTGAAGCAAAAAAGATAAAGCCAAAAGCCTGACCACGCTTTTTTGCGTGGTAACGCCCAAATTATTTTACTTAATTCCTGCGTAATTAATTCCTGTTAACTTATGTATATCTCTATCGAAAGTAGATAAATCATCGTGATTAAATTTGGTGACATCATTATAACCACAAGACCTTGCAATGACCTTTATTAAGTCATTAGTAGCATCAAAGAAGTTGTGCAATTGCTTTGCAGATTCGTTAATAATGATACGACTACGTAGCGATTCTTTTTGAGTAGCGATTCCTACTGGACAATTATTGCTACCACAGGCACGCATGCCCAAACAGCCAATGGCTTGCAAAGCAGAATTTGATACTGCAATAGCATCTGCACCGAGCATCATAGCTTTTGCAAAATCTTCGGCAACACGTAAACCACCTGTGATTACTAAGGTGACATCTGAAGCACCAACTTTATCCATGTACTGCCGCGCTCTGGCTAATGCAGGTATGGTTGGTACATTAATATGGTCTCTTAAAATAGTAGGAGCAGAACCCGTTCCACCACCTCGGCCATCTAAAATAATGTAATCGACACCTACGTCTAAGGCAAACTGAATGTCTTTTTCGATATGACTTGCCGCAATTTTAAATCCGATTGGGATTCCTCCAGTGCGTTCGCGCACCTTATCAGCAAAATCCATAAAATCTTGTACACTATGAAAGTTCGGGTTTGCCGCAGGAGATATAGCGGTTTCTCCTTGTTTTAATCCTCTAACTGCCGCTATTTCGGCACTTACTTTATTTCCTGGTAAATGTCCTCCAGTTCCTGTTTTTGCACCTTGTCCGCCTTTAAAATGAAAGGCCTGTACGTTGTCTAATTTGTCCCAAGAGAATCCAAATTGAGCAGACGCCAATTCGTAAAAATATTTTGAATTACTGGCTTGTTCTTCAGGTAACATGCCACCTTCACCAGAACAAATTCCAGTTCCGGCAAGTTCGGCACCTTTACTTAAAGCTATTTTGGCTTCACGCGATAGTGCACCAAAACTCATGTCGCTTACAAAAAGGGGCATGTCTAATTCTAATGGCTTTTTAGCCTTAGGGCCAATAACCACTTTACTTGCTACATCTTCATGGTCTAATAAAGGCCTTGATGCCAATTGTGCTGGTAAAAATTGAATATCATTCCATTTTGGTAAGGTATTTCTGTCGACTCCCATGGAAGCTGAAAACCCATGATGACCAAGGTTTTTTAAACCGTTTTGTGCTAATTCTTTTATATAACCCGTATATGGCTCTGTGGCTTCTGGATGTGTATCTGCATAAGCGCCTAAGTATTCATCGCGATTAAAAGGCTGAGGACTATTTACTAAATACGCATCGATTTCAAAAGCATCGACCATTAAATCATCGCCTTCAATCTTGGTAGAGAATTTATGAAGCACTTCTTTATTATTGTATTCAGAAACTCCAGAATCAACTCTGTAATCCCAACCATGAACACCACAAATAAGATTATGACCTTCTACATGACCATCAGACATTAATGCGCCTCTGTGCAAACATCTTCCGTAAAGAACAGAAATGTCTTCATCAAATTTTACAATGACTAAATCTAATCCATTGACTAAGGCGTGAACAGGCTGTTTATTTATTAACTCACTTATTTGTGCGATTATAGTTGGTTTTTTCATGTTGTGATTAATTGGTTAGTTTTTATTTTGTCGAAATATGTTAAAATTACTTTCAGTCTAAGTCATGTCATCTACAATTGTGTTCATAGCTAATTTATTAGTTTTCTTTCTTATCAATTTTTTGTATCAGAAATGGATTGCATATTATAATCTATCAATCCATTTTTACGCATGCCACTTAATACATTGCTAACTGTTTGTCTTGATGTATTTGTTAGGTTTGCAATTTCTTTATGAGATAAAAGGTTTTTTGCTACGCGATGACCAGTCTTATTGGTTTCACCAAACTCATCTAAATAATCTAGAATAAACTCTTTTATTCTTGTTGGGCTATCTTTATATAGTAAGTCGTGAAGTCTACGTTCTAACTTTTTTATACGCAATCCATAAATTTTAAGAACACCGTTTTTGAGTGACTTATGCTTTTCCATAAGTTTTTCCATTTGATCCGTCTCTATGTAGCATATGACAGAGTCTTCTAAAGCGTATGCAATTTCTTCTTTAGCTGCTTCTTTGTCATAAAGCGCAAGCTCACCAAAGATGTTGCCTCGTTTCACAATGTATTTAACAGAATCATTTGCGGTATTTACAATTTTTACGCTGCCTTTTTTTAAAAAGAAAACACTTTTGTCTCTCTCATCCTCTAGCGAAATGATATCCCCTTTATTATAATTATCCATTTCTAGAATTTCACACATACGCATCATATTATGAATTCCTAGTTTTCTAAAAAGATTGAATCCTTCTAAAAACCAATATTTAGTGATTGCTTTCAAAATAGAATGGTTATTACATCAAAAGTAGCGAATTAAGCATCTTCAGAATTACATTAATTTTTTGAGAGTTACTTCATACGACAAGTAAGACTCTTTTGTGGAGAAATTCTTTATAGTTGCTTTTAATTCAGGAATTTCAATGAAATTATGCGTGGAAATAACGTTCATTAATTATTTTACCATCGCGCCATTGCGTTCTGTTAACTTGTTCAAAATGATGTTGTGTGCCGTCATTTGTAGTGAATTCCATTATGGCTTCATAGTACGAAGTGTCTCCACCAACGGCTATATTTTTCATTTCGTATTTACCAAAGTGTGTAACTGTTGCTAATAATTCTCTTTCTGCTTGTAAGCATGCTTCTTTGCCCACTTTAGGTTCATTGTTCGCTTCTTGAAGAACAACGTCATCAGCTAAATATTTTTCCATAGCCTCCATGAATTGTCCTTTTCCTAATAATTGGTTTAAATCTGATAATGCGTTTTTAATTTGACTTTCCATTTTTTAATCCTTTTTAGTTACTAATTTATCTGTTTTGTAATTTATTGATGACAAAAGTAGTATTGAAAGTCAGGTTAAAGAATACAGATTCTTCCTTAAAACTTGTATATTTCGTAAGAATCTGTTCATTAATAAGAATTAGATAGCTAAACAGTTTTAATGTCCCTGACATATTTTAATTTTCATTATGATCCTAAACTATACAAGCAATATCGAAAAAAGCATGTTTAATGTCACAGACTTTAATTGCTCAGCGTCTCAGCACTTGCTTAAAAGAAGGGGGTTTTATAAGATTATTTGGGCAAGGGAAATCGGTATAAACTTAACTATTGACGGCTATGGCTTTAGACTCTCTAAATCCCATGTATTATTTTGTACACCAATAAATGTAGTCACAATAGATAAAGAGCAGAAAGGTACTATAGCGCTTGTATTTAATCGAGAGTTTTATTGTATTAGAGATCATGATCATGAGGTGTCTTGTAATGGCATTTTATTTTTTGGCTCTTCTCTACCTCGAGTGATAGCCTTAAACCAAAAGGAGAAGGCTAGTTACATCATGATGTTTCAAATACTTTTGGAAGAATTTGACACAAAAGACACTATTCAAGGAGAAATGCTTCGCGTTATGCTAAAAAGGATTTTGATAAAATCGACACGTTTAATAAAGCTTGATATAACTCAACCGCAACTACCAACTGCTAAAATTGATATTATAAGACGTTTTAATATTTTGGTTGAAGAATATTTCAAAGAGAAACACCAAGTGTCTGATTATGCAGCGATGCTAAATAAATCACCTAAAACCCTTTCGAATCTTTTTAAAATGTATAGTGATAAGACGGCACTTACATTTATTAACGATAGAATAATTACAGAAGCTAGACGACTGTTGTTGTTTTCTGATAAAACCTCTGAACAAATAACATACATCCTAGGGTATAATGATCCTGGACATTTTTCAAAATTTTTTAAAAAACAAGTTGGATTTAGCCCTACAGAATTTAGAAAAAATGGACCTGCTAAGCGTCATGAAAATTAGAACAATCCGTTAATCTGAGCGTCAATTTTATTGATGATACTACCGAGATCTTCAGGATTTGCTACGAAATCTAAATTATCAACGTCGATGATTAATAAATTGCCTTTGTCGTATGTTGTAATCCATGCTTCGTAACGTTCGTTAAGTCGACTTAAGTAGTCAATACTAATTGTGTTTTCATATTCGCGACCTCTTTTGTGGATTTGAGCCACCAAATTTGGAATAGAACTACGTAAGTATATTAATAAATCTGGACCTTCTACAAAACTTTCCATTAAATCAAAAAGTGAACGGTAATTTTCAAAATCACGATTGGTCATTAATCCCATAGCGTGGAGGTTAGGTGCGAAAATATGTGCGTCTTCGTAAATGGTTCTATCCTGGATAATATCTTTACCACTCTTGCGAATTTGTGATACTTGACGAAATCTGCTATTCAAGAAATAGACTTGAAGATTAAAACTCCAACGTTCCATTTGGTTGTAAAAATCATCTAAATATGGATTGTCAACCACGTCTTCTAATTGTGGTTCCCATTTGTAGTGTTTAGCTAGTAATTTTGTAAGTGTAGTTTTACCTGCACCAATATTTCCCGCGACAGCAACGTGCATATTTAATTGAGTTTTAGTTGGTATGAATGAAGTTTTTCAGAATCGTAAATATACAAGGTTTCATTGGTTAGTAAAAACTGATTTATTAACAATTTAGGCCTTTCTACTGCGATCATAGTTTCCGCTTTTTTTGATTTATAAAAGAGGTCTGTTTCTGTTTTTAGAATGAGGTTCTCATTGTCTACGGCAAATGAGGTGAAGCCTTTATTTTCGAGTTTAGAGATTAAACTTCCAAAGTAGGTGTATTGATACAGATAGTTTTCAGTAAGCATCCAGCAATAATTATAATCGCTTGCCAATTGCAAAACATTAGATTGCACAGGTACTGTTGTTGCTCTTAATTTATCGTTTTTATAATCATAAAGCTCTAATTGCTGAAGATCCTGATTAAAAACCCATAAAGTATTGTCAAAACCTGCTGAAACATGAGATACGTTTTTGTAGGGTTGTTTGGTGTTAAAATCGACTTTAAAAATTTCGGCTAAGCGATTATCAAGAATTAGAATCGTATTAAAATCCTGATAAAACATATTGATTTTTAATGGATTAAAAGCATTAACCGTCGTAGGGAATCCCAATTGAACATTGCTATAGTTAATAGTTGGTTGGTCTTTTGGTTTTTTATAGAGGATGTTACCTTTTATGTAATAAAACGTTTCAAAATTGTCTACCGCTATAATTTGGTCTGCTTTCAAGGTAATAGAATTTCCTGCGATTAACTCAATTTGAGTTTGAGCAACAATCAAAGAAGTAAAAAACAAAAATATATATCTAATTAAGGCCATAGGTGTCTAACAGAATTGAAAAGTACAAAAATTGAACCAGTAATTAGATAACTATAATTGAGATGATAGATTGTGTGATTTTTGAATTTAGAACACAAGTTTATATCCAAATCCTCGAACATTGATAATTTGAATACTGTCGTCTTTTTTTAGTTTCTTTCTCAGTTTAGTGATAAAGACATCCATACTTCTCGCAGTAAAAAAATCATCTATTCCCCAAAGCTTATTTAGTATAAGTGAGCGGTCTAACACTTTGTTTTTATTTTGTGCCAAGTGAAATAGTAAATGCGCTTCTCTATGTGTTAAGGCTTGCTCGCTAGATTCAAAATGCAATATCTGCTTAGGGAAATCAAACATGTAACCTCCAATTTCTATAACATCGGCTGTTTTCTGGACTTGTGTGCGGTTCATTAAATTATTAATTCTAACAATAAGCTCTTCCATGCTAAAAGGTTTCTTGAGATAATCATTACCGCCAATGTTAAACCCCTCAACCACATCTTTGGTTTGTGATTTTGCAGTTAAAAAAATGATAGGGATAGTGTCATCAATAGCTCTAATCTCTTTAGCCAATGTAAAGCCATCTTTTTTAGGCATCATCACATCAAGTACCAATAATTTTGGCGCTTGTTTTTTATAGGTTTCAAACGCAATGTTTCCATTTTCACAAAGCAATACATTGAAGTCTCTAGTCTCTAAACTTTCTTTGATAATTTGCCCTAATGCGGGTTCGTCTTCGGCAAGTAAAATAGTGGTTTTAGACATTTGGCAGTTGGATTTTAAACGTTGTTAATTGTGGTTTTAGATCTAGTTGAATCGATCCACTATGCTTTTCAATGATTTCTTTAGTATAATACAAACCAATCCCAAAACCTTTAACGTCATGTGTGTTTCCTTTTGGGACACGATAAAACTTTTCAAAAACACGCTCTTTGTCTGCTTTTATAAGTGATGATCCATTATCAGAAATTGAAATATATATATGATTTGCATCCTTTTTTACGACTATGTGCATCGTATCGCCTCCATATTTATACGCATTATCAATACAATTATTAATGGCATTTTCAAAGTGAAAAATATCTACATGTGCAAAAACAGTAGCTTCAATATCATAAGATATAGATTTATCTTTAGCCTGAAACTTATGTTTCTCTATGATAGATGTAATCACTTCGGAAATATTATAATTATCAAAATTGAGCTCTAAATTATCACTATTTAAGGTCGCAGTCTCCAACAGTTTCTCAACCATCGTATTTAATTTTGATAATTGAGAACGCGACATATCTAAATAGGTCTTCCTTTTCTCCTTGTCGTCAATCATATTAAAACTCTGAAGACTCTCCAAAGCAACGCCAATAGTAGCAATAGGTGTTTTGAATTCATGTGTGATATTACTGATGAGGTCGTTTTTGACTTCGGCTAATTGTTTTTGACGCTTTATAATCTGTAAAAGATAGAAGAGACAACTAATAACAGCTAAAACCAAAAGTGTAGAAATAACGATTCCCCAAATAATTCGTTTAAAAATATCATTTGAAATAGTACTAAATAAAATACTTAATTCACTGTTTTTAGGTAGCAATGCAGATTTAGAAGAGGTGCTTAAAAATGATTTTAATTGAATCGAATCTATGAGTTCTATATCTTTTTCAACCGAGTTATAGTAATCAATATCGGTTGAAGGATCTATATATTTAATGGTGTAATTGATGCCTATGTCTTTTCTGCGAAGTTCAGATTGTAATAACGTATCAATACCTCTTAGAGATAATGAGTCTGTTTTCATGGATATTATAATCTTGGATGTGAAATTTCTTAAATCTTTATCTGAAAAAAGGGTATCTATATTTTTATAATATCCAGAAAGAGAATCTATATTAACATGAGTTATGCGATTGGAAGGCGAATCCTTAAATTCAACAGTTTCATTTAATTGCATTTGGTTGATAATAGAATCTGCTTTTGGTCCTTTAACTACAGCAATGCCATCTAATAAATTTGGATCAATAGAATCAATACCACTAAAGCCATCGGTGTCAGATTCACTAATAGAGCTCATGATACTATCAAATCTGCCATCTTTGATAAAATTTGTTTGACTCATTCCTTGAAAACTAAAACCTATGGTGCTGTTTTCAGCCAAATTTGCATAATAGTCATCTACAGCTTTATCTATACTTGTTTGCACATCATTGATGAGTTGCTGTTTGCTAGATAGATAGTTTTTGTAATTCCAATAGGCCTGAATCCCAATTGTAGATAGAATTACAACAACAATAACATAAAGTATATATCTGTATTTAGAATCATTCATACTTCAAAAGTAAATGTTAAAACCCTTAAATACTAATCGGTTAACACACGTTAACATTGGTTAACTATAATCGACCTAAGGCAGAATTACATTTGTGGTGTATTAATCATAAAATCAAATTATCATGAAAACAGTATTTACAATTTTAGGACTTTTAATAGCAGCAGTTAGTTTTAGTCAAACTCAAGATTTAGTAGGAAAGGTGACCACAGAAAACACTAAAATCACAAATTTGAGTGTTGCGGTAACAGTAGATTCCGCAGAAGAAGTAGAGTCAACATTTAATATGAAAGACATTAAGAACATATTAAATGAAATTGAAGATAATGGCGAAATTTCATTTGAAATTATTTGTAAGGGAGATGATATGATCAACGGAACTAAAAGCACATTATCATACCGAGTAAATGGCAACTCAAGTGATTTGAAAGGATTTCTAAAAAGAATAAAGAAAATTAGAAAAGCAGCTATCAGATATTACAATAATAAAAATTAATTATAAAAAGAGCTTTAAGAGATGCGTCGCTCTTAGGTGTATTTCAGAGCTTATTCTAACTGATATTAAAAATAAAAATTTAAGCAAATGAAAGTACTAGTAAAATTAATGATCGTGTCCATATTTCTTCTCCTCGCAAAAGTGAACGCACAAGAGTTTAAAGGCGAAGCAACCTTTAAGTCTAAACGACAAATAGATGTTAAGCTAGACAGCACACAGATGAATATAGGAATGCAAGAGCAGGTGATGGCAATGTTGAAAAAGCAATTTGAAAAAACACATATCCTTACTTTTAATAAAGAGGCGTCTATTTATAAAGAAGAAGAATCACTTGGTGCTCCAAATCCACAAGGAATGCAAATGGTAATAGTAGGTACAGAAGGGTCTGATGTATTGTATAAAAATCTAAAAGAGAGACGTAATACGAACATGACAGAAACATTTAGCAAGCTTTTTTTAGTTAAAAGTGATTTAGTAGAACATGAATGGACTTTAGAACCTGACACAAAAAACATTGGAGAATATACCTGTTTTAAGGCTACTTTGACAAAGGAGGTTGAAGATGTTGAGAGCGGTTTTACTGTAAAATCAGAACATGATTCTGATAAAAAAGAAAACTTAGAAAAGAAGATGAAGACAATTACAATTACTGCTTGGTATACACCCCAAATCCCTGTGAGTAATGGTCCTGCAGGATATCATGGTCTTCCTGGATTGATTCTTGAAACTAACGATGGCAGTCAAACTATAATGTGCAGTAAGCTTGTTATGAATCCAGAAAAATCTAGTGAAATTATAGAGCCTACAAAAGGAAAAGGAGTAACTCAAAAAGAATTTGATGTCATCATGAAAAAAAAGATGAAAGAAATGGAAGAACGTTTCAGTACAAATGGTAGAGGTGATGGAGAGCACATAGAAATTAGAATTGGAGGTTAATTTTTTAAGAAAAGATTAACAATTGGGTTTAAACTTTTTGCAGTTTTAGTTGTCCAACTGTTTAGAATAAGAATACTTTTGAATAAGAGTTCAGTGTTAATATTATTATAAAGACACTTTTTTTTGTTTAATCATTATCTAAGTTTGCTCAACATGAAAATCAATATCTACAAAATGCAAATACCTGTATCTAAGTTTTATGCCATTCTAATACTATTTTTTATATCTCTTAATGTAAGTGCTCAAGACTTTCAAGGGCAAGCTGTTTATCAAACCAAAACAACTTTAGACATGAGTAGTTGGGGAGATAGAGCTAATCAAATGAGTGAGCAACAAAAAAAGCAAATGGCAGATCGTATGAAAAGTATGCTAGAGAAAACATACGTGCTTAACTTCAATAAAAGTGAATCGACATATAAAGAGGAAGAAAAGTTAGACGCACCTGGATCTGGCAACAGTCGTTGGGGAGGTATGATGAGTAGCTTTACTGGAGGACCACAATACAAAAATGTTAAAGAGGCCTTGATTTTACAAGAACAAGAATTTTTCGGCAAACAATTTCTTGTCAGAGATTCTCTACCAAAATTAGAATGGAAGTTAGGTAGTGAAACCAAACAAATTGGACAATATATGTGCTTTAAGGCTACAGTAACGAAACCTGTTGATGAAATGGACTTTATGAGTATGCGTAGAAGAAATAGAGATACTGATGAAAAGAAGGAAGGTGAGGCAACAACAGACTCTACAAAAAAAGAATCTGATGATCCTTTTGATGAACTAGAAGTGCCAAAATTTGTAATTGTTACTGCCTGGTATACACCTCAAATACCAGTGAGCACAGGGCCAGGAGAATATCAAGGACTTCCTGGATTAATTTTGGAGGTTACAGCAGATAAAACAGTGATGTTATGTACAAAAATTGTAATGAATCCTCAAGAAAAAGATGAGATAGTTAAACCTGAAAAAGGAGAAGTGGTCACGCGTATGGAGTACAACCAAATCATGAAAGATAAGATTGCAGAAATGAGAGAAATGTATGGTGGACGCGGTGGTCGAAGAAATTAAATCATTAATAAAAAACGTTTCTATTCTTCCGAAGAGAAAATAGAAACAAAAATCAACCAAATGAAAAAAATAGTAGTTGTTTTAACGCTTTTAATAGCGAGTATTTGTAGTGCCCAAATCACAGTAAGGGGTGTCGTAAAAGATAGTATTGGAGCTTCTTTAGAATTAGCAAATGTTATTGCTATTAATAAGGAAACAAAAGCAATGGCCTCGTATGGTATTACTAATGAAAAAGGGATTTATAAACTCAATTTAGATAAAAACACAGCGTATACTGTTCAGGTTAGTTACATCGGGATGAAAACTGTTTCTTTAACAGTCGCTACCAAAGAAGCCGATATTACTAAAGATTTTACGCTTCAAAATGATAATGCGCTAGCAGCAGTTGAGCTTACTTATGAAATGCCAGTAACCATAAAAGGTGATACCTTGATTTATAACGCGGATTCGTTCAAGGATGGTTCTGAGCGAAAACTAGAAGACATCCTTAAAAAATTGCCTGGTGTTGAGATTAATGATGACGGACAAATAGAAGTCGAAGGAAAAGTTGTCAATAAATTAATGGTTAATGGGAAAGATTTTTTTGATGGTGATTCAAAATTAGCGACTAAAAACATCCCTTCAAATGCGGTTGATAAAATACAAGTATTAAGAAACTATTCTGAAGTTGGTCAATTAAGAGGAGTCACAAACAATCAAGATAATGTGGCAATTAATATCAAATTAAAAGAAGGGAAGGAGAACTTTTGGTTTGGAGATGTTACAGCAGGAGCAGGAGTCGCAGATACCGATGATTTGTATCTTGTGCAACCCAAACTGTTTTATTACAGCCCTAAGTATAGTATCAACGTTATTGGTGATATGAATAATATTGGAGAAGTGGCTTTGACCAATCGAGATATTAGAAATTTTGGCGGCGGATTTAGACGTCCAAGTCAAGGGAGTGGAACTAATATTAATTTAGGGAGTAATGGTCTTAGCGGGATTACTAACCTCGCTAATGCCCAAGAAATTGTAACAAAACTAGGTGCGGGTAATTTTAGTTATGCACCACAAAAAAATCTAGATCTTAGCGGGTTTTTAATTTATAATAGTAGTCGTTTAAAAACGCGTGAAGAAAGTTTTGTGAGATATATTAATTCAGATTTAGGTATTCCTGATGAAGAGACAGTGCAAAAGGGAAGAGAGGCTACAAATCAAGGTTTAGCAAAATTAAGTGCGTCTTACAAGCCAAACTTTAATAATCAATTAGATTATGATGTAATAGGTCGGATTTCTACGGAGTCTGAGGCTCAAAATGTAGAATCATCTGTAGTGGGAATTACGAATCAAATCACTGAGGTAGCACCTTTTAGTATCAATCAAAATTTCAATTATTACTATACGTTAGACGAAAAAAATATTTTTGCTCTTGAAGCACAGCATCTCATAAGTGATGAAGATCCACTTTATAATGCACTGCTTACGAATGACCCAACTAATAATGATGCAGATGACGATATTGCTTCAGGGGACCCTTCAGAACAGGATGCCTTTGATAATACAGCCGAAGCTTTAGGTTTGGATAGAGATCAATTTGGATATAGACTAAATCAAGAGAGACGTGTCAAGACCAACCAATTAGATGCCAAATTAGATTACTACTACATCCTAAATAACAAGAGTAATATTAATGTAACCATGGGTACTATTTTAAGTAACCAAAAATTTAATTCTAATATATTTCAGTTTTTAGACGACGGGTCGATATTTGATCCAGTTGCAGAGTTGACAGATGGAGAAGGCAATCTTTTAAGAAATGAAAACGATACGGAATATAGCTTCACTGATGTTTATTTAGGCTTCAAATACAGACTTAAAACAGGTAAATTCACAATTACTCCAGGTTTATCTTTACACTCTTATGGCAGTAAGAATGTACAATTTGGAACTGAATTTAAAGATAATTTCTTTAGAGTTTTACCAGAATTTGAAACACTTATTCAATTTAAAAAGAGTGAGACGCTAACGTTTAGGTACAATATGAGTAATACTTTTACAGACGTTAATAGTCTGGCAGAAGGACTAGTGTTGAATAGTTTTAATGATATTCAATATGGTAATTCAGAATTACAAAATTCATTATCTCATAATTTGAGTTTGAGATATTTTAGTTTTAATCTTTTTAATTACACTAACGTGGTTGCTATTGCAAACTACAGTAAGAATATAGATCAAATTAGAAGTATTACCGATTTTGATAATGTGATTAGTACGAGTTCATTTTTCAATTCTAATTTTGCAGATGAATCTGCAAATGTATTTGGTCGTGTAGAACGTACCTTCAAAAAAATTAGAGCGAGAATGGCTGTGCGTTTCTCATATTTTAAAAGAAACCAATTTGTTCGAGATGAACGAGTCGTGAGTGATAACTTTAGTCAAACGTATTCACCAGAACTGCGTACAAATTTTAGAGACGCACCAAATGTGCGTATAAAATATGATTATTCAATTAATAACAATGATCAAGGGACAACGACAACACGTTTCGTAACCAATTCACCGTCAATAGAATTTGATGCTTATATCTGGAAATCAGTAACCTTTAGAACAGATTACACCTATACCAATCAAGCTGATGGTGAAAGACCTTCAGAATCTTTTCAAACTTGGGATGCGAGTTTAGCATATAGAAAAGGTAAAGATGCCAAATGGGAATACGAAGTGAAAGCGTCTAACTTATTAAATGTTGATGCTAGAGTTAATAACAGTGCAGGGACTATTTCTGTATTAAATTCAGAAACGTTTATTCAACCACGTTTTGTGACTTTTAGAGTGATTTATACCTTGTAGTAGGTTTTGGGCGTTACCAAGATATGCAAAAGCATCATCTTGGTCAGGCTATCGGCAGTCGCTCTCTTCGAGGAGCTCCAACAAAGCCTCCATCCTTAACGCAAAGACAAAAAGGTCTTCTTTCTTATAAAGAAGGCCTTTTTTATTAAGAGCCTGTGACATCCTTAAGCTGTTAATTTTATAATAAAACCACTAGTAATGTTTGATATTTATATAAATTTGTTAGACAAACCAACTATTATTTGCAATTATGAAGTCTATACTTACCACATTTACAGTGCTGTTATCTATCGGGTTAATTATAATTAATCCAAACACAGCTACAAAAGACGTTCAAGACACTAAAGAATTTCAAGGTCAGGCCACCTACATGGCTAAATCCTCAATAGACTTTGGAGCGTGGGGAGCGCGAATGAGTGAAGAGCGTAAAAAGGCGATGAAGGCACAATTAAAAAATAGATTAGAAAAAACATATACACTTACATTTAATAAAACGGAATCCTACTTTACAGAAGAGGATAAGCTAGATGCGATGTCTGGATCAACAGATTCTTGGGGAAAAAACTTTGCAGCAGGAGATCAATACAAGAATGTAAAGACCAATACACAAATCCAAGATCAAGAGTTTTATGGAAAACGTTTTTTAGTAAAAGATAGTCTGCAACCTATGGAATGGAAGTTAGGATCAGAAAGTAAGCAAATAGGAAACTACTTGTGTTTTAAAGCCACAGCATCCATACCAACAGATGAATTAACATGGTATTCATTTTCTTGGGGTAAATTGAGGAGTGCTGCTCCAGCTACTGATGTTGCAGATGGTGAAGTAACAGAACCAGAAATAGCAATGACCGAAGTAGAGGCGTGGTACTCACCACAAATTCCTGTGAGTCATGGTCCCTCAGAATATTGGGGACTTCCAGGATTAATTCTAGAAGTAAGCGCAGGAGATACTACAATGTTATGTTCTAAATTAGTGATCAATCCAGAAGAAACCGTTGAGATTGAGGCGCCAGATAAAGGCAAAGAAATTAATAAGAAAGACTACCAAGAAACCATTGTTGAGAAAATGAAAGAGTTTAGAACGCAACGTATGGGTGGAAGACCTAGAGGGTAAATGAATTAGCTCATTTCCGAAGAAAAAAAAGCCTTCTTAATTAAACTGAGAAGGCTTTTTGATTAAAAATTTTATGTCTAATAATCTCTCAAAATATGCATGGTTCCAGAGATTGGAATTTCATCTGTGCTATTCCAATCTGCAATTACACCAGAGAAGTTAATGTCTACATATTCGCCGACGTCTCCAAAAAACGTAACGTTAGATGTTCCAATAAATTCAGATTCTAAAGTTGTCCCATCAAAGTTCTCATCAAAGAAATCTAAATAACCATTTGTATATGTATCTACTCCGTTAAAACCATTAATGTTGAAATTTAGAAAGTAATCTTGGTTATCTGAAAAATATGAGATGTATAAATAGTTTCCGTCTAAGCCACCTTGAACATTAAAGTTATAGGTTATAGGAGGATGGTTATCTACTTGATACGTTATGAATTCTTCAATAGAATTACAAGATTGGATAGAGCCTAGATTGGTTATTGGTGTTGTGAACGTATAGTTTAAAGAGTCTGTTTCTTGGATGTTTACATAATCATAAGCTTTGATTCTAAAGGTGTCATATGTATCGCAACGTACTAAGTTAATTTCAAAATCACCATTTGTTACAATCTCAGTAAAATATTGATTATCATATCTCAAATTTACGTATCCATCTGTCACAGGATTGCCATCACAATCATTAAAAACACCTACCACAGTTTCAGAAATAAGACTTGGGTCACTTGAAACTGTAACCGAAATATTCGTGTTTTCAGTATATGGACCTATAGTGCTTACATAAATCGGACTGTCATCACAAGCAACATAAGAATACACCTTTATTTCTAAAGTTTCGTTACTTGGAACTAAACCACAAGTTTCTCCGTTTTCATTCGTATAGCCATAACTTGTACCATAATTAGTGCTTGTTAAAGTTACATTTGTGTTCGCTAGAGGGTTTCCTGCACTATCATTGACAGTAATACAAAAATCAACAAAATCAGCAGGTACATCACAATTCCAAAATGAAAAGTGAGACACGGTTCCAACATAAGTGTTACCAACTAAAGTTGCTTCACCATCTTCAATCCAATAGCCATTAACTTCATCAAAATACCAAAGCGGTATGGAGCTTGGCGCATTTGCCATGAGACTTGAATCTAAAGGCATTGTGATTTGTGCACTAGAACCTTCAGCTAAGTTTAAATCTTCATTATTATCACCTTTTAATTCAACTGCTAACATTCCAAAAGTTTGGAGCATACGTGCTTGGTTTTGAGCATTTGCAGCATAGAGCATACCTGGCATTTGATCTTGCATGTTGTCATCTGCAGGATCCAAATGATGCATAATAACATTCACATTACCAGAGTACGAAGAACCATCTGACTTTATGTAATCACCTTCAAGAGCTACAGATGCTCCGTTTTGTAAACTGATGGTTTCTTGAGTTCCGCTTGAGGTTGTGCCAGCACTAGTTTCTGCTAACATCGTAATGCGAACCTTATTAGTGCCTTCACTTGGTACAACTGCTCTAGACGCATGGATGAAACCAGCTTTTTCAGCTTTGACATAGCCAAAACGTTGATTAACTGAGGCATTATTTATAATGAATACACCGTTTACATCTGTACTTGCTGTTGAACTTCCAATGCTAATCATTACATTTTCAATAGGATTGTCGTTAGTGTCTACAACAGTTCCTAAAAATGTTCTAGAAATTTCACTTCCAAAATTTTGAGCAAATGCTATTGGATCAGGATCAGGATCTTGATTTTGCGGATTACTTGGGCTGTCATCTTTGTTGCAAGAGGTTGCAAAAAGAACTAACGAGATGAGTAAGACGAATTTTAAAATTTTCATAGAAAATTGATTTATATGTACAGTTGTAGTATAAAGATGAGGCTTTTATGAAAAGGTTGCGTGGTTTCCTCAATTTATTATAAAAAAACCTCTGAATTCTATTTCAGAGGTTTTCTATATGTTTGAAAAAATCACCTATTGCTTCTCCATTAAGTAAGTGCCATAGGGCACACTAGGTGAGGATGAAGCACCTTCATAGGGCAGCATTACATTGCCTACAACATAAATTGTTGCAGTAATTTTTTCAGGATTGGTTTCGTTGACTAGATAACGTAGAACGATTCCTGTCGATAAATATTCACGATTTGGATCTGAAAAGTACAAGTCAATTCGTCTTTCATTAGCTAAACAATCGGCACAATTATGGTCTGGTCCTTTGACTACATATCTACCTCCAATATTTCTGTCATCCAAACTAAGTTGTGTGTTATTTAAGGAAGGAAGCGTGTTGACTATTGCTAAACCATTACCAATGTAGGAATATTCACCAGCCAAATAATCTTCGTAATAATCGTCATTAAACGTTTGCTCATATTTTTGTAAAACTAAAGTAAATGATGTTGTACCATCAGTAAATATCCATGTGCCAACAAATTTGTTTAACTCGCTATTGAGGTCTTTAACATAAGAACCATCTAATATGTTGTGTTCGTAAGTGTCTAAAGGAACTATTGGACTTTGTGCTTTACATGATAAAACTAAAAGTAATATTGATATTGTAAAAAATAATTTTCTCATAATTAGATGTCATCTAATATAAGAACTCTGTTTAAAACAAAAAACCTCTAAATTGAGATTTAGAGGTTTTTGGAGTATTAAAATAAATTACTTATTGTTTCTCCATTAAATATGTACCATAAGGTACACGAGGTGAAGTAGGTGCGCCTTCATATGGTAGAACTATACTGCCTGTTCTGTAAATAGTAGCGGTTATTTTTTCTGGATTATTTTCGTCTACTAAATAACGAATAATCATTGAGTTCGGTAAATATTTTCTTTCTGGGTCTGAGAAATATAAATCGATTCGTCTTTCGTTAGGTAAACAATCAGTACAATTGTAATCTGGTCCTTTAACCACATACCTACCACCAATATTTCTGTCATTTAAACTTAATTGCGTATTGTTTAAACTAGGTATAGTATTAACTATTGTTAAGCCATTGCCAGCATAGGCATATTCACCTACCAAATAATCTTCATAATAATCGTCATTGAATGTCTGTTCGTGTTTTTGTAACACTAAAGTAAAAGATGAAGTGCCATCACTAAAAATCCATGTGCCAATAAATTTATTTAATTCATTGTCTATATCTTTTACATAAGAATTATCTGCAATTTCGTGAATATAAGTGTCCAAAGGAACTACTGGACTTTGCGCTTTACATGATAATGCTAGCAGTAATATTGATATTGTAAAAAATAAGTTTTTCATAACTATATGTCAACTAATATAAGAACTTTCCTTAAAACAAAAAACCTCTAAATTAAAATTTGGAGGTTTTTGGA
>JBLHML010000007.1:0-104317 GCA_047622005.1 Dokdonia sp.
GATGCTATTTTACCAGAACATTGTTTTTTTAGAATTCATAACTCTTATATTATTAACTTGAATAAAATTAAAGAGTTTATTAAAAGTGAAGGTTATGTTGTGATGGAGTCTAATTATAAAATACCAGTTGCTAGACAACGTAAATCAGATTTCTTAGAAAAACTATAACTTTAACGCCATGAAATCTCATAGTGTCAAATCTCCAACTAATTTTTTATTAGCAGTAGTTCTCTGCTTTGTTTTGGGTATTCAATTATCTTATAATCAAGAGAATACAACAGCATTTGATCAAGATATCGCCAGCTTAACATCGTTAAAACCTACGCGCTTTGCAACTATAGATTTTGTTTTTAGAACATATTCTAGAGATAGTGCTAAAATGAAGTCGCTAATCAAAACGTCAAAAATTAATAGCTATACAGAAGGTGAGAATTATGGGCTTAATGCTTTAGGGACTATTTATAGAAATATTTCCCATTATGAGAAATCTATTAAAATTCACAAACAGGCTAATGAACTTGCGAACATTACTGATAATATAGAATTTAAAATCATTAGTTTAAATAATATTGGTGTTGCCTACCGTAGAATGGATCTTGTAAAACCTGCACTAGATTTTCATACTAAAGCTTTAGATTTTGCTCGATCTATTAAGGACCCTTCTAAAACGATATCCTACAATATAGCAGTCTCTCAAAATAGTATTGGTAATATCTACCTCATATTAGAACAATATGAATTAGCACTAAAACAATTTTAAAAATCTTTAGAGATTGAAAAACAGGCAGGTAATAAGTTAGGGCTTGCTATTAATTATCAAAATATTGGTTATGCTTATGAAGCCCAAGGTGATCTTGACAATGCTTTAAGTAATTATAAATTATCATTAGAATTTAATGAACATATCAATTCAAATTTAGGTCGAGTCATTTGCTATAATAGTATAGGGCACGTTAAATTAAAGCAGATGTTAAGGTATCTCTCTCATTAGCTTTAATTTAACGTATTAAATATACAAGAAAATTATCTGAGTTTTGAATCATTCACAAAAGTTCTAGTAAAATGCGATGAATTACTCTGAGATAACATTTAGTTCGTAAAAATGTACTGACTGTTAAAGAAGAAGGTAAAGACTTAAAGTGACAAAATTCAATACGTTTTATAAGTGATTGGACGAATCTGTTTTCTTAATTGCAACTTTTTTTATTGGTAATACTTAAAATATTCTTTTTTGTGATTTGAAAATTAAGATTGCATTTTCTCGGCCACCTTTTCCAACTCCATATACCAATCTTCACCAAATTTTCTAATGAGTGCTTCCTTTACAAATTTATAGACAGGAACACCTAATTCTTTACCAAGAGAACAGGCATCATCACAAATTTCCCATTTATCATAATTAACTGCAGAAAATTCAGAATAATCCTTAACACGAATAGGATATAAATGACAAGAGACTGGTTTCTTCCAAGAGACTTCACCTTGATTATAAGCTTCTTCTATTCCGCATAGCGCCGTTTTTTTATCATCAAAAATGACATAAGCACAATCTGCTCCATTAATTAATGGTGTTTCAAACTCACCAAGAGCAGTCGTGACAGACGTGCCTTGTTTCTCAATAACATCAATGCCTTCTTGTCGTAAAAAAGGTTTAAGCTTAGGGTAAATCTCTTTTAGGATTTTTACTTCTTCAGCATCTAAAGGTGCTCCAGCATCACCATCAACACAGCAGGCGCCTTTGCATGCAGATAGATTACACAAAAAATCCTTTTCAATTATGTCTTCTGAAACTATTGTTTTTCCTAGTTGAAACATGAAATTATATACTGAAATTTATAATAACAAAAGTAGGTAAACTTTACGATTATTTTAGGTTGTAAATCTGTTATAAAGACCTACTTTTGCCGAAAATTTGAAATAATGGATATTCAATTAAATATAAAAGAGATATTCACTGCGTTTATGATTCTGTTTGCAGTGATTGATATTGTAGGTAACATACCTATAGTGATTGACTTACGTAAAAAAGTCGGTAATATAGAGAGTGGGAAGGCGTCTGTCATTGCAGGTGTAATCATGGTGCTCTTTTTATTTCTGGGTAAAACTATATTATCCTTTTTAGGTGTTGGCGTCAATTCTTTTGCAGTAGCTGGTGCCTTTATTTTATTTTTTATTGCGCTAGAAATGATCTTAGGGATTACCTTGTATAAGCAAGATGAAAGCACAGCAATGACAGCATCTGTTTTTCCGTTAGCTTTCCCTTTAATAGCAGGACCTGGAAGCTTAACAACGTTATTGTCATTGCGATCAGAATACAGAATAGAGAATATCATTATTGCAGTTATATTAAATGTTATTATTATCTTTATTGTATTAAAAACATCTAGTAAGATTGAGAGATTTATTGGTCAAAATGGGATTAATATAATTCGAAAAGTATTTGGTGTTATTCTTTTAGCTATTGCAGTTAAATTATTTGCTCATAATATTAAAGCCCTCTTTGAGATGGCTTAAAAACAACTTACGAAACAGGCAAAAGCGTTATTCATTCTAGAGATTGATTAATAGCCAACCACTTGTGACCGTTAAAAAATAATTAAAAGGAACTCATGAAGTATTTTACTATTTTAGTTACGATAATTGCTGCAGGACTAATTATTTATAATGCAAGAATGTTAGATTTTGATAATCTATTTGAAGGTCAAAGCATTATTGCGCTTATTACAATTTTTGCATCATTATGTGCTATTGTAATCTTGCAAGTTTTGAGATTATCAAAACGGGTAGAGGACAAACTTAAAGGACGAGATTAATGTATGATGCGTTTATAGTTGGAGGTGGAGCAGCAGGTATGTCTTGCGCTTTGGTTTTGGGATCTGCAAAATCAAAACCTTTTGCAGTTGATAAACATATTGCAATTGCAGTGCACCAAAAGTCTAGTCATTTGCAAAATGCATTGTTCAATAACGTATTAGGATTGGCTCCTGGGACTTTGGGTGCAGATATTTTAAAAAATGGAAAAGCCCAACTCCATGAGTTGTATTCTCATATTGAGCAAATTGAAAATGAGAAGGTGGTTTCTGTTTTAAAAACTTCGGAAGGGTTTACTATTACTACCAATAAAAACAAGTACCATTCAAAGCTCGTCGTTATTACTGTGGGTTATACAAATTTATTAACTATTAGAGGTTTAGAACATTATGTAGAGCCGCATCCAAGAGCGGCAACAGAGAAAGGTCGCATTTGGTTAAAAAATGAAGATCATTTATTGGATAACGGATTATATGTGGCAGGAACTTTAGCAGGTTGGAGAAGTCAGTTTGCAATTGCATCTGGAAGTGGAGCTCAGGTAGCTACAGATATTTTGACGCTTTGGAACGATGGGAAACAAACTAAAATACATGATAAGGTGTGATACCAATTATTTTAAAATTCATTTGGTGTAATAATTAGTTCTCTTCAGAAAGATTTACCTCAAAGTAGTCATCACCTCTACTTAATAAAATAACCTCTTCAATCATATCATCGACCTCATTGAGGATTTTTTCAGCAATGTTACTTCCATAGAGCTGCTGGGCTAATTCAGATTTTATCAAACGCTTCATCTGATCATGATAAGCCACAAATGTAATATTAGTGCGTTCTTTTTGATTTACGAAATCTTGAAATTTAACGACAATGTCGTCGCTTATTTCAAAATTCTCTATAAAATCGTCAGAGGTTACATCATCATAAACACTTCGGTCTCTATCTAATTCTTCAAAAACAAAATTGCTAATGTATTCGCGACGTTTGAGATAGTTTAAAGTTTCGTTTTGAATCGTAGTATTAAGAGGTACAAAAACATCTGGAATGATTCCGCCACCACCATAAACCACTTTACCTTTGGGTGTTGTGAATTTTAAAGAGTCTGCAAATTGCATAGACTCTTGATCTTCAAACTCCCCACTACTTAATCGCTTAAAGTAATCATTATAATAAGCCTTGCTCTTGCCATTGTCATAAGGTCGTTGGATTGAGCGACCAGTAGGTGTATAATATCTAGAAACAGTCAATCGCACCGCACTACCATCACCCAATGACATCTCACGTTGTACAAGCCCTTTGCCATAACTGCGTCGTCCAACAATAGTTCCTTTATCATTATCCTGTAGAGCACCTGCAACAATTTCACTAGCAGAAGCAGAACTTTCATTTATTAGAATATAAACCTCGCCTTCTTCAAAATCACCTTTTCTAGTCGCGAAGCTTTTCTCAATTTTGCCTGTTTTGTTTTTTGTGAATAGAATGAGTTTGTCATCTTCTAAAAACTCATCAACAATTTGTTCTGCAATGCCTAAAAAGCCACCAGGATTATCACGTAAATCTAAAGCTAATTGTGTTGCGCCTTGATCTTGAAGCATATCTAAAGCACGCTTAAATTCTTTGTAAGTAGACTCAGCAAAGCGATTAACTTTTATATAGCCTAATTTATCGGTGAGCATATAGGCTGCATCCACACTTTTTATTGGTATGATATCTCTTTTCACTTTAATTTCTAACAGCTTATCTTCGCCTTTTCTAAATATAGAAAGCTTGACTTTAGAGCCTTTCTCTCCTTTTAATTTGGAGATAATATCTGAGTTACTCCATTCTTTTCCGAAGATAGAATCACCATCTGCCATCAAAATACGATCACCAGGTTTAATTCCTGCTTTCTCACTTGGACCACCTTTAACCGTTCTAATCACAGCGATAGTGTCCTTGTATGTGTAAAAATTAACGCCTACTCCAACAAAATCACCTTTCATATTATTAGTAACACGCTCTAATTCACTTTTAGGGATGTATGTAGAATGTGGGTCAAGATTATCCAGAATCCCGTTGACCGTAACGTCAACAATGCTATCGGTATTTACATCGTCAACATATTCATAATCAATATAGTCTATAAGCCTGTTGAGTTTGTCTTTTTTACTATTCGACGTGAAAAGACGATCTGAAGTATCAGTAAAATTTAATTTACCGCCAATAAAAACACCCGCCGCAATGGCAACACCAATAATAAGAGGGATGTATTTTTTATGGAACGTCATTTATACTTTTATATCTTCAATTAATTCTAATTCAATGCCTGCTTTTTCTAAAAATTGTAATCCAGAGTCATCCTTATAACCTTTGTGATAAACAACTCTAACTATACCTGCTTGGTGTATGAGTTTGCTGCAGTCTTTACAAGGCGATAATGTAATATATAAAGTGGCACCTTTACAAGATTGTGTCGAAGCAGCCACTTTTAATATGGCATTTGCCTCAGCGTGCAAAACATACCATTTTGTATAGCCTTCATCATCTTCACAATAGTTTTCAAAACCTGTTGGTGTGCCATTATAACCGTCTGATATGATCATTCGATCTCTTACAATTATGGCGCCTACTTGCTTGCGTTTACAATGCGATAGTTTACCCCATTCTTTGGCAATTCTTAAGTATGCTTTGTCGTATCGTAATTGTTTTTTTTTGGACATTATCTAAGTTTAGCTTTGCTAAGTTTTCTTCGGAAATATCAACTCAATTATAACCGTTATATTTCAAATGTAATAATTATTAAAAATGTAGGTCACGTTTTAAGACTTTCATAACATTAAAGTTTTATCAAAAGGTAAATCGTAAACACTATTTATTAAGAAAATAAGTCACTATTAATTAGTATTGGTAATACAAAACCAACGACGATTGCAGATGTTACCATTACCCAATCGCGTTTTGAAAATCTAAAAATAGTTTGACAGAGAAAGCTTAAAAAGATAACGATAAAGGCTACAAATAGTTGTCCAATTTCAATACCCAAGCCAATTTCTAAAAGTGCAAGTAGTTTGTTTTCTGAAGAAGAAATTAAACGTTCAAAGGTACTAACATAGCCTAGTCCATGAATTAAACCAAAAAACAAAGTCGCAAAAAACACTAGCCCAAAAGTTGTACCATGAGATTTTTTACCTGAAGTAAACACGTTAAATAAAGCAATAATTATAATGGATATAGGAATTAAAAGGGTAATCAATTTGGGATTTACATTGATGACGTCGTAGGTTGTTAGTGCTAGCGAAACACAATGACCTAAAGTTAATATTGAAATGAGAACAAATACGCGTTTCCAATCCTTAAACAAATATGGAACAGTTAGCACGATTAAAAACACAATATGATCGTAGGCTTTTATATTAAATATATGGTAAACACCATCTTGAAAATTTGACAGAAATTGGTCTATCATAAGTATTGTATTTGGGTATTTTGAGGTTAAGTTGTTATAATATCAAATTTACGTTTTATTACTGAGTTTGAAAATTAAAATGTTTTAAAGTCTAGTCTCGGCTAATGGGTTTTGTCTAAAAACGTAATTTCCCTATGATATTATATTTTACAGTGTTATATTCGATGAACTTATTCAACCTGTTTGCGTTTAGGCGAAAATTAGAGACTTTTTTACACATTTGAAGGCTTTTTATAGTTTCATAGCTAGCTATAGATGATTAAAATTACAAATAATGAAAAAAAGAACAATTTTTTAGTAAAAGGAAAAAGTTTAAATGAGTTTCATATCCTAAAAGAACTTAAACGCTTATGAAATATTTATTATTTGTTGCTATCCTATGCTCATGTCTTACTGTTAATGCGCAGGAAAAAATACCATTTGTAGATTATGAGGAGGTCTCTGAACGTGCTGTGGATAAAGCTGCTAAAGAAGATTATAAAGGAGCACTAGAAGAACTTAATCGCATCAATAAAAATGATTCTACGTACGGTTCTATATTAACTTCAAAATCATATTACAATATTCTTTTAGAGAAATATGACGACGCTATTGCTGCAACAAACGAAGGCTTAGCTTTAAATTGTGACAGCGAGTCTAAGCTGTTCTTTTATATAAATAAAGGTGTTTCTTTAGTCGAGACAGAACGTTCTGATGAAGCTATTAAGGTCTATGATGAAGCGTTAGAAACGTTTCCTAGAAACCCAAGAATATGGTATAATAAGGGGTTAGCCTACGAAAAAAGCAATAATACGGCACAGGCTATAAAAGCGTATCAACAAGCCATTATTTACAACCCAATTCATAGAAATGCACATCTACAGCTTGGTAATATTTGTTATCGTCAACAATTGATATCTCAAGCCTTAATGTGCTATAATATGAGTTTAATGATTGAGCCAGATAGTGACAGAGGTTTTGCGCTTTTAAAGTATGTGAATGAGATTGTGTCGACTAAAAATGACAATGAGCCTGATCCAGATTTAGTGGTTTCTCAAGATGATGAAGTTTTTGAGGATATCGATTTAATTATTAATAATAGAGTGGTGTTAGATTCGGATTATGATACGAAGAGTAAAATTGAGATCCCATTAGTTAAACAAAATCATGCACTATTAGAGCAATTAAAAAATATAGAAGGGAATGGTGGTTTTTGGGACATTTATTATATTACTTTTTATAAATGGATTACTGAGAATAACTATTTTAATGATTTTACTTACACCATAAATTATGCTAATAAAAATAAAGAGTATAAAAAAGTAGTGGATAGAAATAAAGATGATGTCGACGAATTCATTACTGCATATGTAACTCAACTTTATGGAATTTTTAGTGATAATCCAAAACGAGTATCCTCACATAATTATGAAAATGGCTTGCTTCAAGGTGAAGGGCTGTTTAAGAATAATACCTTAAATGGAGATTGGATATTTTATGATGGTAATGGTCGTAAAATAAGTGAAGGGTTTTATAATAAAAAAGGAGAAAAAGAGAAAACGTGGACCTGGTATCATGACAATGATGCTATTAAAGAAATCGCTTTCTATAAAGACGGAAAAACTACAGGTGAAAATAAATGGTACTATGATAATGGCAAGCGTTATATCATGACCATTTCAAAAAATGGTGAGTTTGATGGCGAGTATAAATATTATTTGAAACAAGGCGGACTAAAACAAAAGAAAACGTTTAAAGACGGTAGTTTGACAGGTAGATACCAAGCCTTTTTTGATGTTGGAGAAGAACTTGTAGAATACAATATTGATTACAAGGACGATGAGGTTCAAGGAGATATTATTGAGTATTATGCTAATGGCAAAACATATTCTGTGATTAATTTCAAAAATGGAATGCGTAATGGAAATGAAATTCAATACTATAGAAACGAACAAATATCAATGCAATCCACTTATAAAGACAACAAGTTAGAAGGACCTTATGCAACGTTTTATTCTAATGGAAACAAAAAAGTCATTGGTCAATCTAGTGAAGGGTATTATGATGGTCCATGGAAAAGTTACTTTAAAGATGGGACGTTAAATAACCACTATAATTATAAAGCTGGAGATCTCGATGGGAACTATAAATCCTATGATACAGACGGTTTAATTACATCGGAGTTTCAATACAGGCGAGGACAAATTATAAGTTATACCTTTTATGATAAGTCAGGTGAGGTGCTTTCAGAAAATCGTAAAAAAGGAGGAGAGTTTTTCTACGAAGGCTACCATCCTAATGGTAGTAAATCTGCAAAAGGATTGTATGATTTAAAAGGAGGGAAAGCGGGAGAATGGGAGTTTTACGATGCCAATGGAGCACTAACAGAAGCGGGTAATTATAATGAAGGTAAACCTTTAGGCGAAGAAAAAACATACTATAAAAGTGGGGTAATAGAAAGTATAACAGTTCACGATGCTGACAAGGATAAAAGCTACTACCAATATTTCTTAATGAGTGGTCAATTAAAGACTCAAGGTTGGTTTAAAGATGGGTTAAAACATGGAGAATGGCATTATTATTATAATGATGGCGCTATTGAAGCCATCAATTTTTTCCATAAAGGAGATGTTCATGGCACACAATACTACTATAATGTAGATGGTACTATGGATAACCAAATTGATTATGATTACGACTTTCTCATTTCAGAAAGAAGATATAATAACAAAGATGAGGTCTATAATACATACACTTATAAGCAACCAACAAAATCATACAAGATTGCATCAACCTACCAAAATGGGAATAAAAAATCCGAAACGAGTTATACAAACGGTGAAAAACATGGCTCGTATACGCATTATAGTTTCTACGGAAAAGTAACAGTTGATGGACAGTACCATAATAATCAAAAGAGTGGTGATTGGAAATGGTATTTTAAGGATGGAACCCTAAAAGATGAAGATATCTACGTTAATGGTCGACAAGATGGTGTCTCAAAACGTTATTATAAGTCTGGTCAATTACAAAATGATTATTTATTTGATGAAGGTGATAGAACAGGTGTTTGGTTGACATATTACGAAAACGGAAATATTTTTACATCTACAGCGTATGCTGAAGATAAAAATCATGGTAGGAAAGAATTCTATAGCCCAACAGGGAAATTACAAATCGTTAGGATTTACAATCATGGCACATTAGTTGGTTACACTTATTTGGGCACAGATGGAATTGAAAAAGAAATGATTCCTATCAAAAATGAGACTGGTAGATTAGATGGGTTTTTTGATAACGGGAAACCAGCGAGAACTATGGAGTTTGTTAATGGAGAGATTGATGGAGAATATAAAGCTTATTATTATGATGGTGCACTAGAAAACAATACCAGTTATGAAAAAGGCGAATACAATGGATTGGACATTGAATATTATAACGACGGAAAATTAAAGTTGAAAGAAAACATGTTATTTGGAGATAGACATGGACTTTCAGAAAAATTCTATCCTAACGGAAATAGTAAAGAGCGTACCAATTACTTAAATAATGAAAAACATGGTGAGGTCACCTATTATGACGAAAATGGAAAACTCACAATGACAGAATATTATATAAACGGAAATATTTATGAATCTAAATAATAAATCATTAGCATCATTACTTTGTATTGCGTTTTTAGTGCTTTTGCCAAAAAGTGCATTAGCTCAATATAACAAAGAGTTTGATCTACTCAAAAACAAGTATCCCGACTCTAAAATTGTCAGATTACTTGAGGATGTGAAAATTTCGGTACAAGTTAAAGACGGAGAGTTAAAGGTGAAGCAGTCCTTCATAGAAGAGGATTTATATTTAGATGAATCTGCAACGTATGGTTCTAAAAGAAACATAAGGTTTTCATCATTTTTTGAATTAGAATCTGTAGAAGCATCCTCTTATGAGTATAAAAACGGAAAATATAAAACCTATAGAGTAGAAGAGTTTCTTGAAAAAGATGAAATGGAAAACTCCTTTCATGACGATGCAAAATCGTTAAATTTCATCTATTCTAATCTATCAACCGGTAGCAAAACAAAGCTTGAATATACAGAAGTAGTTAAGAACCCAAGATTTTTAAGCCCTATTTATTTTGGAGATTTTTATCCCATAAAACAAAAAAAGGTAACGCTTGTAGCAGATAAAGACATTCAGTTTAGATTTCAAGAATTTAATACAAAAGACTATAAAATTGAATTCACTAAAGAAGAAAAACGTGGCAATATTATTTACACTTGGGAGATTTTAGATGTCGATAAACATAAGTATGAAAGTAATGTGCCAAGTTACTCCAATGTGCTTCCTCATATCATTCCTATAATTACATCTTATAAATCAAATGATAAAAATGTTAATCTATTAAACGATGTTTCTGGATTATACGAGTGGTATTATTCTATGGTTAAAAATATCAATTTGAGTGAGCCAGATCCCAATTTAGTAAGCCTTGTAAATGAATTAACAAAAGATCAAAAAACCGATTTAGAAAAAGCAAGAGCCATCTACTATTGGACTCAAAAAAACATAAAATATATTGCGTTTGAATACGCTTTAGGTGGTTTTATACCAAGAGAAGCTAATGATGTTTATAAAAAGAAATATGGTGATTGTAAAGATAATTCCAGCATCCTTTATGAAATGCTAAAAATTGCAGGTTTAGAAGGTAATTTGACATGGATAGGAACTAGAAGTATTACCTATAGTTATATTGATGTGCCTACACCAATTGTAGATAATCACATGATATTATCAATAGAAATTGATGATCAAACGTATTTCTTAGATGCTACAGGTCGTTATTTACCAATTGAAATGCCATCGTCGTTTATTCAAGGCAAAGAAGCATTAGTCTCTAATGGAGAATCTAAATATGAAATTAAACAGGTTCCTGTTGTAGATGCCAAAACAAACACCTTTAAAGAGGTCACAACATTACGTTTGGATGATACAGAATTGGTAGGCGCTACCAAAGCAGAAATTTCTGGATATTATAAAATTGATTTCTTTAATCAGTTAGAGGATGCAAATACACCTGCAAAAATTAAGGAGTATTATAACTTTAAAATGCGAAAAGGGAATAATAAATTTCTAATCGATTCTTTTACTGAAACTAATAAATACGATTATGATAAAGATTTAATTATTGACTATATGTTTAATATCAATGATTACGCAAAAATATTAGGAGATGAAATATATATCAACCTCAATTTGCGACAAGATGAAACCGATTTTAAATTTGAAGACGATCGAGAGAATGATATTGAAGTTACCTATAAAAGTTGTTATGATTACCATACAACTCTAGAAATTCCAGAAGGCTATGTTGTAGATTACCTGCCCAAGGATCTGTCATTATCAAATGAGTTTATGAACTCTAAGACAACCTATGAAACTGTGAGTAATACAATAGTGTATAAACATCAATTAGAAATGAGTTTTCTAACGCTTAATCCTGAGCAACAAAAAATACTAGGCGATGCTATAAAAGTTGTAGAGAAAAGCTTTAAAGAAACCATCGTACTCAAAAAACAATAAATATAAATACATGAAACGAGCATGTTCAAAATCTCATTACTCATGAGAATGATTAATAGCGAACAGCATGTGACATTTGAAAAACAATAAATATCCAAACATGAAATTATTTTTAAATACCTGCCTCATATTTTTTGCGTTTTTAACAATTAGCAATGCACAACCATTTTACGAATCTTACGACTGGGATGCGAATCCTAAATATTCCAACAAAGGCGTTGAAGATGATAATATGGCTTCAATGAAAGAAAAAACGGTTACCGAATTTTATTTTGATGATGAAGGTAACTTGACAGAATATTTTTTAGAGCACAAAGTGTATTATCTAAATTCTGATGATAAAATAGAAGCTTTTAACAAAGTGTATTTGCCTTATGATTCAGATTCTAAATTAGTAGTCAATAAAGCAAGAGTTATCACTGCACAAGGTGAAGTTATTGATCTGGACGACTCTAAAATTCTTACAGCGACTGATTCTGAAACGAACAGAAGTTACAAGTATTTTGCTTTTGAAGGTGTAGAAAAAGGAAGCTTTATTGAGTATATGTATGTTGTAAATAGATTTCCAGGTTATAAGGGTAAACGCATCACGCTTCAATCTGATTATACTAGAAACAATGTAGAGTTTGATTTGTATTCGCCATCCAATTTACTATTTAAATTTAAAAGTTTTAATGGTCTTGACAAGGTTGTAAAGGATTCAATTTTCGAAGATAAAAAACACTATTTCCTCAAATTAAACACTATAGAATTGTTGGAGGAAGAAGAAATGGCGTCGTACACTGCAGATCAAAAGTATTTAATATATGCTTTAGATGCAAATGTAGCAGCTGGAGTAAAGGACATTAGTTCATACGCTAACGTTGCTCAAAATATTTATGATTTTTACAATGAAGAGCTTTCAAAAAAGGAAGTATCAGCACTTAAAAAGTTTTTGAAAAACTTAGATTTCAAAAAAGAGGACGACTTAGATACGAAGTTAAGAGCTATAGAAGCATATATCAAAACCAATATTTTTGTAGCCAAATCTAGTGGTGATAAATTATCTAATTTGTTAGATATCATAAATGATAAAGTGGCAAATGAAAGAGGTGCAATAAAATTATATACTACGATCTTCAATGAACTAGATATAAAATTTGAATTTATATACACCTGTAGTCGTGAGTATATGCGTTTTGATAAAGAGTTTGAGGCCAATAATTTTTTACAAGATGTGTTGTTCTATTTTCCAAAATCAAAAAAGTATCTCTCTTCAACCGAAAATGATTCGCGTTATGGCTATCCGCCCGCATATCTTACAGACACTTATGGTTTAACAATCAAAGAAGTTGTTATTGGTGATTTTAAATCGGCAGTAGCTAAAGTTAAATACATCAAGCCTATTAAAGCAGATCAAAACGTTGATAAAATGATTATTGATGTTAAATTTGATGCCGATGATATCTCTAAGACTTATGTGAAATTACAGCGATCAATGAGTGGGTATTATGCGATGTTTATCCACCCTTATATGGATATGATTCCACCAGAAAGTGAAAAGGAAATCACAGAAGGTTTTGCCAAAAACCTTGATGAAGATGCGGAGATTATAAGTAAAACTATTAATAATAAAAGTCCTAAGTTCTTCGGAATACAACCAATCGAATTTATCTTAGAGTTCACATCCAATAAGTTTGTAGAAAATGCAGGTAGAAAACAATTGTTTAATGTTGGTGATTTAATCGGAAGACAACAGGAATTATATCAAGAAAAGGAACGTAAATTACCAGTTGAAGGGGAGTTTCAACGTAGTTACTTTAGAACTATAAATATTACAATTCCTGAAGGTTATAAAATTGCAAACCTCGATGACATTAATATAAAAAATGAATTTAAAAAAGACGGTAAAATACTATTGACTTTTGAGTCCTATTACGAACTAAACGGAAAAGTGCTTACCATTACAGCAGATGAACATTACAGAATGAATCATGTAGATACTAGTCTTTATGAGGAGTATAGAACTGTGATCAATAGTGCTGCAGATTTTAATAAAGTGACTTTGGTTCTAGAGGTAGAGTAAGTTTAGTTTTTAGCTTTAGCACTATTACAGATCTAGACATCTGTTTACCAATGATTTTAATTAAATAAACAACGATTGACTATAGCCGAAATATTAACTAAAGTAATCTTACCGTTATCTCTCGCTATTATTATGCTAGGAATGGGAATGACCTTAATTCTTAATGATTTTACAAGAATCATAAAACATCCTAAAGCCATTTTAATTGGTCTTACCAATCAGCTTATCTTTTTGCCAATTATTGGTTTTGCACTAGCTATAGTTTTTGGATTAAGTCCAATAATGGCTGTTGGGTTAATGATTTTGGCGACTTGTCCAGGGGGTCCAACTAGCAATTTAATAGTTCAGATTTGTAAAGGAAATATTGCATTATCGGTGACATTAACTGCTATTGCTAGTATTATAAGTGTATTAACAATACCTTTTATCTTGTCTTATGCCTTAGATTATTTTGGTAGTGGCACAAATGTGACCATTAAATTACCCATATTAGATACCATAATACAAATAATGGGAATTACGGTGATTCCTATTTCGCTTGGGATGCTCATTCGTAGATGTAACACAGATTTTGCAGGACGTATGGAAAAACCAATGCGTATCGCTTCTACTGTAATTTTTATATTAGTTTTTATAGCTGTAATAGCTGCGAATTTCAACATAATAAGTAAAGCAATGAAAGAAGTTGGACTAGTTACCTTGCTGTTAAATGTTATAACTATGGGATTGGGTTATGTGACAGCTAGAGTATTTAAATTAAATTTAAAGAGTGCAATTTCAGTGACAGTGGAGAGTGGTATGCAAAATGGCGCACTAGCATTTGTAATTGCTACATCCATATTAAATAATGTAGAATTTGGCATTCCAACAGCAGCTTATGCTATGTGGATGTATGTCACTGGCGGGATTTTAATGTGGCAATTTGGAAAAAGATCTGAAGTTGCAACTAAATAATTAAACGACTAAGCTCAACAACCATTATAATAACATACTTGGTTATCGGATAGTAGGATATGAGCTTGGCGAACTGGCAAAGCAAAAACCTAAGAATTATCCTCTAATTCGTTTTCTTTTGCTAACTTAGGAGCAGCTCTCGGTTTACAAACAGTCAGGTACAACAAATTAGCGCAGCAATAGCATGTGCCTGCTTATGAGATTGCATTAAAAATAGTATACAACAAAATGGAATTCTCAAATTCAGAAATAAAAGATTTATTAATAACCTTCTTTCCTAGTTTAAAAGAAAAAGAAATTGATTGTATCTTATCTATTTCGGAGTATCAAGTTGCAACGAATAAAGAAATAATTCTATACAGTGGGAGAAGAGATAAAAACGTAATCCTAATCTTAAAAGGAGTGGCGCGCGCCTATAGTATTAGCGAAAAAGGGCTAGAATTAAATGACTACATAAGAGCCGAAGGAAAGCTTATGGCAGATGCAAGAGTTTTTGGTAATGATATTCAAATACTCAATATTGAAGCTATTGGAGACATACAGTATTTGAAATTTAATATTTGTAACCTAGAAGAATTAGGATATAGCAACCCTGAACTCATGAAATTTTATTTAAATATTTTAAAAGAAATAATTTTAACGGTTACCCATCGCTTAAATACTTTTATTACGATGACTCCAAAAGAGCGCTATCTGGATTTATTGCTTTGGAACCCCGTGTTAATTGAAACTTCTTATGACAAACATCTCGCTAGTTTTTTGGGCATCAAACCCTTAACGATACATAGGATAAAAAAAGAAATTGTAAAACCTATCAAATGATATCTTTTTCGTTCGTAGATTGGATTAAATTAGCAAAAAAATTAGATCTAAATTTTAAAATGGAAAAATCTCTTTTAACCCTACTTATTTTAATAGTTATAGGATCAGTCCAATCTTGCAGTAGTGATGATGATGGAGGAATTTCAACCGCGCTGATTATTGGAGATTTCTACGAAGGAGGTGTTATTTTTTACTTGGATGCTACTGGTGAACATGGCTTAATTAGTGCCTTAGTTGATCAAAGTTTTGAGGCAGAATGGGGATGCCAACCAACAGTTGTTAACGGAGCTAATAGTATAGTAATTGGTACTGGAGAACAAAATACCTTAGATATAATAGGAGCATGCAATTCAACTGATATTGCTGCTAGTTTATGCTCTAACTTAGTATTAAATGACTATTCTGATTGGTTTTTGGCAAGTAAGGATGAGTTAAATGAGCTCTACAAAAACAGAGGGGAAGTTAACGAGACCGCTTTAGTAAATGGAGGGGATAAGCTTGAGGATACTGAATATTGGTCTTCTTCACACGACGCAAGCAATACTGTTTTTATCCAAAGCTTTATAGCAGGAAACGTTTTTAGTGATTTTGAAAACGGTTTATATAATGTGCGCGCCATAAGATCTTTTTAATAAAAAAATAATATATAACTACTAACACTATATTCAAATCATAACAAACCACAATTCCAAAAAATCATGAGAAAACTATTTCCCTTTGCTTTTGTAGCACTAATTTTAACAGGCTGCGGACAGTCACCCGAAAAAGAAAAAACTACTGAAACAGAAAAAACGGAACAAAAAAAACCAAACATTTTATTGTTGGTTGGTGATGATACCGCATTTGGAGACATTGGCGCTTATGGGTCAGAGGTTAAAACACCAAATATGAATAAGCTTGCAGATGCAGGAGTTAGATTTACTAATTTTCACGTATCACCAGTTTGTTCTGTGACAAGATCAATGATATTAACTGGTAACAATAATATAGAGGTAGGTTTAGGAGCTTTTGATTATTCAGTATATCCTCCTACTAGAGGAAAAAAAGGATATGAATCCTATTTAACCGATGATGCTGTAACTATCTCTGAATTACTAAAAGATGATGGTTATGATGTTTATAAAGTTGGAAAATGGCATTTAGGTGGAGACAAACCAGGAAGTAAGGGACCTTTAGGGTTTGGATTTACTAAAGAATTCGGCATCTACTCTGGAGGTTCAAATCATTGGAATAATTTAGCAATGACACCTGATTTCTCTGACCCGAATGGACTAAACGTGAAACGTGTTGAAGAGTGGACTTTAAATGGAGAGCCATATGAAAGACCTAGTGGAGTTTATTCTGGTGAAATCTATACGAATCAAATGTTAGAGTTTATAAAGGAAGGCGAAGGAAACAAAAAACCTTGGTTTGCATATATGGCATTTACAACGGCACATTTTCCTATTCAGGCTCCAGAAGATTTGATTATGAAATATTATGATAATTATTTAAAGTTAGGATACGCTGGATTAAAGAAAGCCAGATATGAAAGCCTTAAAGAACACGGATTAATATCTCACGAAGCCACAGAAGCACCTTTTAATAATTTGACAAGAAGATGGGAAAATCTATCTCAATTGGATAAGGAAAAGCAAGCCAAAATAATGGCTACTTATGCTGCGATGATTGAAGATCAAGATAATAGAATTGGCCAAATTTTAGACTATCTTAAATCGTCTGGTCAATTAGACAATACCTTAATTGTTTATGTTACGGATAATGGACCAGAAGGTTTTGAGCCTACCAATCCAAAAACTGGTAATCCAGAGATGGCAAAATGGCTTGAAAACCAATTTGATTCTTCATTTGAAGCGATTGGAACCGCTAATTCAGAAAATGTAATTGGGACATCTTGGGCAAATGCAGCAACTGGCGGATTACAATGGTGGAAATGGTTTATTGGCGAAGGTGGTATTAGGGTACCAATGATGGTGGTCCCTCCTGGTGCATTTAGCTCAGACTATGCTCGTGCTGGTTCAAAATCGAATGCGGTGGCCTACGCCAAAGATATTCCAATGACCATTTTGGAATATGCAAACATTACACATCCAATGACTGAATATAAGGGAAGAAGTATTGTTCCTCCAAGCGGCATAAGTATGAAACCTTTTATACAAGGAACATCAGAAGTTGTGAGAACAGACAAAGACTGGTGGGCGTTTGAGTTATTTGGAAATGGCTATGTGATGCAAGGAGAGTTAAAAGCCATGAAAGTGAGAACAGGAATGTTTGGTGATGGTGAATGGCATTTATACAATGTTGTAAATGACCCTTCGGAAACACAACCATTGGAAATGGAAAAACCAGAAAAATTAACAGAAATGATCGCTTTATATGAGTCTTATAAAACTAAGAATAATATAATGGACGTCGATGCAGATTGGAGCCCATTTCAAGGCGCTAGTGAATAAATCAACTAGACGAATTGTTGGAAAGTAGAAATAACTATAATCCAACAAAGTATAAAATAATAGCCGGTTTTGTCGTGATTTTTAGGGTTAAAAGCCCGTTTCAACTTCATTGTAAATTGAAAGAAAATTGCTCTGATACCGGCTATTATTCTAATACAAACCTTTGAAAAAAAATAAACGATGACAAACAAAATAACGTTAATAACAATTAGTATTGCGTTTTTAATGAGTTTTAGTCTAATCGCTCAGACAAAAGCAGCTGAATCACAACAGACTTCGGCTGAAGAATTAGCAAAACAATTGGCAAACCCGGTCGCTTCTCTAATTAGTGTTCCAATTCAAAATAATTTCGATTTTAATGTCGGGCCATTAGAAGGCTTTAGATATAATCTAAATGTGCAACCAGTAATACCTATTTCCATAAATGAAAAGTGGAATATGATTAGTAGAACTATTGTTCCTATTAGCTCTCAAACTGATGTCACTGGCAAAGGAAACAATGAAACAGGTCTAGGAGATATCGCTCAAAGTATTTTCTTTTCACCAAAAGAAGCGAAAAATGGTCTTGTATGGGGAGTTGGACCCGTTTTTTTATTACCTACTGCTACCGATAACGTATTAGGTGCAAATAAATGGGGCGTTGGACCAAATGCATTAGTCTTAAAAATACAAGGACAATGGACGTATGGCGCACTAGTCAATCATATTTGGTCTTATGCTGGTAATGGACCAAATGATATTAATGCTTCATTTTTTCAGCCATTTATTACCTATGCAAACAAAAGTGGAGCATCATTTACTATTGCATCTGAAAATACGCAAAGTTGGGATAACAAAGTCTTTGGAGGTTTTACAGGCGTTTACTATGCTAAAGTTGTGAAATTTGGAAAACAAATGATGCAACTAGGCGGTGGTCCAAAAGTTTTTTATGGAAATAATGCATTCAATCCAGATTGGGGAATTCGTGCTAATATCATTTTATTGTTTCCAAAATAAGTAAATAAATAAAAGGATTCATAACGCAGTACAGTGAAACATTGAATAGCAATAACAAATTTTCAACTTTAATCAGATTCTTATTATGAAAGAAAAATTCAATAAAATTTATTTTTGGACAGCAGGAATTCTTACAGCTCTGGGCGCACTTCCATTTATGATATTGCCTTTAAAAGCAACAAAGTCGACCTTAGGGATTGATTTATCGGCTCAGTTAGATATAATTCCTCTTGTAGCGCATTGGGGAGTAATGGTTACTGGTATAGGTGTTTTTTTATGTATTGCTGCTACAGTTCAAAAATTAAGAAAAGCTGCAATTATCTATGCCACTTTAGAAAAATTGTACATGGTTGGTCTTTTAATCTATTTTATGATGACCAATAGTGATATTTCAGAACACTACCTATTAATTTTTGCAGTGGACTCTTTACTTGTGATAGGAGCTGTCTTTTATTATTTTCTTAATAAGGAAAAAAAATAAACACATCACTTAAAAAAACCTATGTAATAGAGCGTCGCAGTACATTGAGATCAAATGGATATGATTGAAGAATTAATAGTATATCGATTTAGCCGCTATGGCTTTTCGTATTCGGTCAAGAGCATAGCGAATGGGCCAAGCAATATCTTAGAATGCTTCCTCTGTTCCGATTTCTTTTACTAATTTTGTTACTTATAAAAGTTATCCGTGAACCTTGTGAACTGGCGTTGTAAACCCAGCCTTAAAACCTTGGATTTCATTGGAGAATACTACAACAACATGAAATTCTTAGAATCAGAAATACAAGATTTATTAGTAAAATTTTATCCTTATTTGAAAGAAAAGGAAGCAAGAATCTTAATGTCGATATCCACTTATAAAGTATGTAAAAGCAAGGAGATTATTTTGAAAAGCGGACGAACGGATAAAAAAACATTTATCATTTTAAAAGGGTCAGCAAGATCTTACACTATAGTCGATGGGGTAGAATTTAATTGTCATTTACGTTCTGAAGGCTTTCTTATGGGAGACCCTTCGTCCTTTAATGAGATCACGGTTTCATTGTTAGATACTGAAGCTATTACCGAAAGTCATGTGCTTCTTTTTGATCTGGGAGAGCTCGAAGCAATAGCTCTTAAAAACCCAAAAATGATGCTATTCTACTTAAAGCTGATGAAAGAAATTATTGTGGTTTTTTCTCATCGCATACGATCATTTGTGACTATGAATGCAACAGAACGCTATAACCATTTAATACAGTGGAACCCTCTTTATCTGAAATCAACCTATGACAAGCATCTGGCCAGTTTTTTAGGTATTACACCGTTAACATTTCATAGAGTAAAGCATAAAAAGTAGTTGTCTTTTAAGTTATTACTGTCACATATCATTTGATATTTGTGAAAAACAAAGGTTTGCCTATTTTTGCTTTTAGTTCAAAATTGTTATTAAAAAATAGTTGTGTTTTTATTATTCTCACACCTAGTTTTACATCTTCAATACTGCGATGATGATGCTGATGATGACGTTACACGAGCAACCAGAATAGCTATTGCCGATTTTCATGAAGTAGGCGTCATATTCTATCTTTATGATAGTGGAGAACGTAGCTTAATTAGTTCAGTAGCTGATCAAACTTTTGAGGCAAAATGGAGATGCCAGTCGACAGTCGTCAACGGAGTTAATGAGATAGAAATTGGAAACGGAGAGCAAAACACCTTAGATATATGAACAAATAGATCAACTGATATTATTGCTATTTTATGTTGTAAATCCGTATTTAATGACTATTTTACACTGGTTTTTGGTAAATAAAAATGAATTAAATGAGCGTGAAAATAGGGAATATTTATCTTCTTCTCACGAAACAAGTAATACTGTTTATATTCAAAGTTTTACAGCGTGAAAGGTATTTAATTATTTTGAAACCGGTCCACATAATGACCTCGTCATTAAATTTTTTTAAAAATAAAAAAATGATATTTCTAAACTACATAAACTAAATTATAAAATTAATGCAACAGCGAAAAATTAAATTCAGTACAGTATTTAAATCAATAGCTTTTGGACTGCTCGCCATTGGAATGACAAGTTGTAACCAAGCTACTGGAGAGAAAGAAAAAACCAATGATTCCACGTCAGAGTTTAAAGGTAAAATTGCTTTAGATATTCGCGATTCTGAATCAGATTGGAGTGCGTATACGCCTAAATCTGCTCCAGAAGGTGCGCCAAATGTGTTATTCATTCTTTATGATGATACAGGTCTTGGTGCTTGGTCTCCTTATGGTGGAGGAATTAATATGCCTACTATGGATAAATTGGCCGCCAATGGTGTTACGTATACTCAATGGCATACCACAGCATTATGTTCACCTACCCGTTCTACAATACAGACAGGAAGAAATCACCATTTAAATGGGATGGCTGCAATTACTGAGGCTGCTGACGGTTTTCCAGGTTCAAATGGACGAATGGGAGCTGAGGTAACACCCTTATCTAAAGTCTTACAAGACAATGGATATAGTACCTTCTGGATTGGTAAAAACCACAATGTACCAGAACAAGATGTAGCTTCTGGTGGAAGTAAAAAACAATGGCCTCTTCAAATGGGCTGGGACCGTTTTTACGGATTTATTGGAGGAGAAACCAATCAATGGTATCCAGATATTATTGAAGATAATCATTTTGTTGAGATGGATTTTGAAGAAGGCTACCACCTTTCAAAAGATTTAGCAGACCATGCATTAGGTATGATAAGTGATCAACAAGCAACAAACCCCTCAAAACCTTGGTACATGTGGTATAATCCAGGAGCAAATCACGCACCTCACCATGCACCAAAAGAATATATAGCAAAATATAAAGGGAAGTTTGATGCAGGTTACGATGCTTATAGAGATTGGGTAACGGAGCGTATGACTGAAAAAGGAATTTTACCTGAAGGAACAGTGAACACGCCTGTGAATCCTATGCGTGAAGATATGGCGCAAGCTATTGATATGGTGCGACCATGGGATACTTTAAATGATGACGAAAAGAAGTTGTTTGCTAAAATGGCTGAAGTATATGCAGGTTTTTCAGAATATACTGACGCACAAGTAGGACGTGTTATTGATTATTTAGAAAAGAGTGGTCAATTAGAAAATACCATAGTAATGTATGCTGCCGATAACGGTGCTTCTGGAGAAGGAAGCCCAAATGGTTCTGTTAATGAGAATAAATTCTTTAACGGTTATCCAGATGAATTATCAGAAAACATGAAATACTTAGATGTGTTAGGAGGACCAGAAACATATGAGCACTACCCTACAGGATGGGCATCAGCTTTTTCTGCACCTTTTAAAATGTTTAAACGTTACAGCCAATATGCTGGTGGAACAAATGACCCATTAGTCATCTCTTGGCCAAAGGGAATCAAAGCAAGAGGTGAAATTCGTCACCAATATCACCATTCTGTAGACATTGTACCAACACTTCTTGAAGTGATTGGCTTAGAAATGCCAGAAGTTTATGAGGGTGTTAAACAAGTACCAATTTCTGGAGTTTCTATGGCATATACTTTTGATGCAAAACCAAACGATCCAACTAAAAAAGACGTTCAATATTTTGCAATGTTAGGATCAAGAGGGATCTGGAAAGACGGTTGGAAAGCTGCTGCTGTTCACGCACCACTTTCTGGAGTAGGTAACTTTGATAAAGACGATTGGGAATTATACCATGTTGATGTTGATAGATCTGAATCTAAAGATTTAGCTAAAGAAAACCCAGAAAAGCTTCAGGAATTAATTGACGCTTGGTTTGTTGAAGCAGAAAAGAATAATGTGTTACCTCTTGATGACAGAGGTGCTGCTGAAGTACTTGGTCTAGAAAGACCATCACAAGAAAAAGCAAGAGATCGTTATATTTATTATCCTTTTGCTGCTGCAGTTCCAGAAGGGAATGCAGTAAACATAAGAGGTCGTTCTTATAAAATGTTAACTAATGTAGAAGTAACAGATAAGACATCTGGTGTTTTATTTGCGCATGGTTCACGTTTTGGAGGTCATTCCTTATTCATAAAAAACAACAAACTCTATTATGTGTATAATTTCCTTGGCATTCAGCCAGAGCAAGTTTTTGAATCTTCAATAACATTGACTCCTGGTAAACATACGTTAGGTATGGAATTCATTAGAGAAAAAACAGGTGAAAAAGGGGAGTCTATAGGTACTACTAAACTTTACATTGATGAGCAATTAGTTGCTGAAGGTCCTATGAGAACCCAGCCTGCTAAATTCACATTATCTGGAGATGGTTTATGTGTTGGATATGACAGTGGAGATGCAGTAAGCCAATTATACCCATCGCCAAGTAGATTTAGTAATGGTACTCTTGACTTTGTTGGAGTCACTGTTGAAGGCACACAATATATTGACTTAGAAGCGGAAGCTAAGCGTATCATGATGAGCCAATAAATAAAACAGACTAATTGTTGGATATTAGTAATAAACTAGTCCAACAATGGATAAAATAATAGCCGGTTTTGTATCAATTTTAGGGTCTTAAACCCATTTCAGTTGCTTTGTAAAATTGAAATTAAATTGCTCTGAAATCGGCTATCTTTATTAAATAAGGTGCCTTAGGCATATTTTGAAAATGAACAGAAAGCCATTTAATATTTGTCCATATCTTTTTCTTTTTTTAATCTTTTTTACGTCTTGTAATGAAGATGAAATCGATTTAAAAGCTGTTTCGTATAGTCAATTTGAATCATTCGTTAATGAAACGGGATATATAACAGACGCCGAAAAATTTGGATGGTCCATCGTTCAATTAGATGTTTATAATTACACAACATCAGAAAATGCGACTTGGAAAATACCTGATGGAATCAATACAGTAGCTTCTGGAGCACTTCCAGTGACACAAGTCAGTTATAATGATGCCTTGGCCTATTGTAAATGGTCAAAAATGAGACTTCCTAGTTATAATGAATATTGGGACCTAGTTAAGAATGATAAGCGTATTATCGTATCCGATAATAAATTTCCGATCTCTGAAATAGACACCGTAAACATAGTCGGCAATGTTTGGGATATTACCAAAAACAAAAGTAATGACAAGGTCAGGCTTGCTGGTGGATCTTTGTTTTGTTCTGAAAAAACCTGTCACGGAACTATTAAAGAAAGAGAATTATTTGTTGACAAAGAAACTGGAAATATAAATATTGGGTTTTCTGTTATTGATTTATAAGCAACTTAAAAAAATAAACAATTATATGATGATAAATAAAACAATGTTAAAGACATGTATCGCCTTGTTTTTAATAGGTCTTAGTCTAAACGCTCAGGCACAAGATGAATCGCAAGGGACTTCAGCTGAAGATTTAGCAAAACAATTGGCGAACCCAGTAGCATCTTTAATTAGTGTTCCGTTTCAAAATAATTTTGATTTTAATGTTGGCCCTCTTGAAGGGTTTAGATATGCATTAAATATACAACCGGTTATTCCTATATCTTTAAATGAGAAATGGAATATGATTAGTAGAACTATTATTCCTGTTATTTCACAAAGTGATGTGACCGGAATTGGTAATAATGACACTGGACTTGGTGATATCGCTCAAAGTATTTTCTTTTCTCCAAAAGAAGTGAAAAATGGTCTTGTTTGGGGAGTTGGACCTGTATTATTACTACCTACCGCCACAAATGATGTATTAGGAGTGAATAAATGGGGAGTTGGACCAAATGGTTTAGTTTTAAAACTACAAGGCCAATGGACTTATGGTGCTTTAGTAAATCATATCTGGTCCTATGCGGGAAGTGGACTTAATGATGTTAATGCATCATTCTTTCAGCCATTTGCAACTTATGCAACAAAAACAGGCGCCTCTTATACAATAGCTTCTGAAAACACACAAGATTGGGATAATGATTTCTTTGGTGGCTTTACAGGAATCTATTATGCTAAAGTTACTAAATTTGGAAAGCAAATGGTACAATTAAGTGCTGGTCCAAAAGTGTACTATGGAAATAATCCATTTAATCCAGATTGGGGAGTTCGTGCAAACATAATTTTATTGTTTCCAAAGTAAAAAACACTTACCATGCGCACAAAAAACAGTGTTAAGCTAAATTTACAATAGTAAACGTATGATCTTAAAAATTATATTAATAGGAGCTCTTATTATAGCCTTTAATTTATGGATACAAGGTTTGGGTAATGTATTTTGGCTTCGGAAAATTGCAAGCATAACCAAAAAAGAAAATGAGATTACAAATAATAAAATTCTTAAAATTTTATTATTTTCATTTTTACTTTTTACATTAATTCACACCTTTCATTCACTGGTTTGGGCAATTAGTTACTATATAATTCCTGAAACTGCAAGTCAATTTTCTAGCTTATCTGAAGCAGTATATTTTTCTATGGTAACGTTTACAACCCTAGGTTATGGAGATATATCATTGACTTCAGAGTGGCGATTACTATCTGGTTTGGAAGCCATCAATGGTATCATGCTCATTGGGTGGTCTACAGCAATGATGTTTTCTTTAATTCAAAACATCTATAAAAAAATAAATGATAATTAATGGGTAAATCAAAAGACAAAAAAAGTTCTGTAAAGAAGTTGAGTGTTGTAACTCTGATTCTTACATTTTTAATTTTCATATGGTATATCGCTTCTGATAGGGTCACACCTAACACAGATCAAGCGAGGGTAAAAGGCTTAGTGCTCTCTGTGGCTCCAATGGTTAATGGTTATGTTACAAAGGTAAATGTAGGGTTACATTCCGAAGTGAAAAAAGGAGATACCCTATTTATGATTGATAGAAAACCGTATGAGATTGCTGTGGCGATTGCTGAAACTAATCTCGAAAAAGTGTCACAATCTATTAGTTCAGGAATATCTTCAATAAAAGCAGCGACAGCAAGAGTAAGCAAGGCTAAAGTTAGTTTAGATAGAGCTACTAAAAATTGGGAACGCACACAACGTGTTATTTCTCAAAACGAAGGTGCACTTTCGGAAGCGGATAAAGACCGCTCTGAAGCGTCATACTTAAATGCTATCGAGCAACTAAAGTCTACAGAAGCAGGTGTAGAAAAACAGCTGGCAGCTTTAGGACCTACAGATGCTAACAACCCAAATACGAAAGCAGCTGTAAGCCAATTAGAAAAAGCAGAATGGGACTTAGCTCATACTGCTATTGTCGCACCATCAAATGGTGTTATTGAAAGTTTTAATGTTGAGGTTGGCTATTTTGCTGGATCTGGAAGGGCTATGGTGACTTTGGTTTCTAACAATACGATGTGGATTCAAGCTAATTTAAAAGAAAATAACATATCCAATATAGAAATCGGCAACGAAGTTGATGTGATTTTTGATATCGATCCCGGAGAAATATATAAAGGTAAAATTAAAAGTATCTCCTATGGTGTTAGCACAGACAGAAACAATGCTGGAGGTTTGCCAAGAATTAGTACCGCTCAAGGTTGGCTTAGGGATCCACAGCGTTTTCCTGTTATTATTGAAATAGAAGACCCAGAGATTAAGCGGAAACTACGACAAGGAAGTCAAGCTGAAATAGTCGTCTATACAGGAAACAACTGGTTGCTTAATTCTTTGGCAGGTACACGTATATATATAATCTCCAAACTATCTTATGTTAGATAAAGCAATTAAGTTTTATTGGGGTTTAAAAGCCGAGACACCTATATTACGTTGTGTTTTTGGGGTAACCTTGGCGCTTATCGTCTCAACATCTTTAGGCTATCTAGTTCCGCACATAACCGCCATTTTTGCATTGATGTTTTTAGAACCCAATAAAAAACCATTAGGATTAAAAACTGAAATTGGCATTGTCCTAGGACTTTCTTTATTGGGGTATTTTGGCGTCATCGTTGGACAGTATCTAATTGACTACCCCTTAGTATTACTGCCTATTTTAGCATTGGTTATTTACTGGTCATTCCGTTTCATAAAAATACCAGAACCTATACGATTACTGTTTTTAATACTAGCTGTATTAATCCCTTTCATAAGCCTAAAAGCTAATATGCTAGGAAGTGTGGTGTTAACAGCGCTCCTTCTTAATTTAATTATTGCATTGGTGGTCATTCGCGTTGCATTTTTTATATTCCCGTTAACAATACAAGAGGATATTAGTATAGAAAAGAAAAAGCCAGTAACATATAAAAATATGAACATGGATAAACTAGCGTTTAATGGTTTATTGGTGGTATTTCCTATCGTTTTTATATTCTATCTATTCAATTCTAGTATCGCCTTACTAACATTAGTATTTGCGGTATTATTAAGTTTTGATCCTTTTATGTATCAATCTAAAAAAGGAAGTGCACTACTTTTTGCAAATATCCTTGGAGGCTCCATAGGCGTTTTGGCGTACAATATTTTAGTCATTGCACCGAGTTATCTATTATATATATGCTTAGTCATAAGTATTGCTTTTTATTTTGTAATGAATTTATATTCAGGTAAAAAAATAGCTCCAATTTTCAAACTTAGCTTTAATACCTTTTTTGTTGTGATGGGAACTATATCTACATCTACAGATGAGGCAGGGAATACGATCTGGGAACGTTTAATACAAATAGGGCTAGCTATTATATATGTTATTATAGCTTTTAAAATTGCCAATACATTTAATAATCCAAAACTATTGAATGAATAAAAAATATTTAAAATACGGTGTGGTTATCATTCTTTTTATAGGACTCTCATCCTGTCAAATTCGAAAAGAATTTGTAGCGCCACAACTAGAGGACGTTTCAAATTATAGAAATAGCACCTCGATTGATAGTACAACCTTTGGTGATGTGTCTTGGTGGGAAATCTTTAATGATTCTACATTAGTTACTTTGGTAGAAGAAGGACTCACTAATAACCTTTCATTAAAAAACACAGTCAGTTTAATAAAACAATCTCAACTTCAATTAGACATTGCAAGATCTCAATTATACCCTAGTGTAAACTATGGTGTTGGAGGTGATATTACTAAAAATAGCCTTGCAGCTGCAACAACTCAAAATGTTACTGCCGCAGCAAACGTGTCTTATACATTAGATGTGTGGGGACGTATTAAAAATCAAAATGAAGCAGCATTACAGGGATATTTGGCTACAGAAATGGCCGGAAACCAGGTGCAAGCTACTTTGGTTTCGCAAATAGCAACCATTTATTTTACTTTACGAGATGTCGATAATAAGATTATAGTTGCCGAAAATATGATCACATCATTAACCGATTTTAAAGATGTTATAGTAGCGAGATATAATGGTGGATTTATTTCTAAAGTAGACGTAAATCAAGTAACTATTAATTTAAAAGATGCCGAAGTTACCTTACAAGCACTATTCCGTTCCAGAGGACAATTAGAGAATGCATTAAGTACCGTTTTAGGATCGACACCAAAATCAATTCCAAGAGGTTTACCATTACAAGAACAAGTATTTCCTTCGGAATTTCCAACGGGCGTCCCTGTTCGTTTATTACAACGAAGACCTTCGATACTAATTTCAGAACGTAAACTGAAAGCCCAATTAGCAGTTATTGGTGCTACCGAAGCATTACGCTATCCAAATTTCACATTGTCTTTAGATGTAGGATCTCAAATTACTAACCCTAGCCTGTTTTTTAGCAGATTAGCAGCTAATTTGGTAGGACCTATTTTTAACAATAATCGTATTAAGAATTCTATCCAAATAGAAGAAGAACGGTTTAATCAGCTTGTCGTTGAATATGAACAAGCCTATTTATTGGCCTTTCAAGAAGTAGAAGATGCATTAATAGCCATAGATACCTATCAAAAAGAATTCATAATAAGAGGAGAACAATTAGAACTTTCACAAGAGGCTTTAAATTTATCCTGGGTACGTTATAATGAAGGTGTAACTTCTTTTTTAGAATTTATTAATTTACAAACCTCATTATTTAGTGCGCAATTAAATGCATCTGAAAGTTATAAATTACGTCTACAATCTATCGTTAAATTGTATTTAGCTTTAGGAGGTGGATGGGGAAATCAAAACTAACCATTAAAATCAAAATCAATGAAAAGTACAACCAACATCACATCATTCATTAGACTTGCAGTCGTAGTAGGGCTAATTCTATGGGCATCATTTATTGTTAAACCATTTATAGGAGCACTAGCTTGGGGGATTATTTTAGCTGTTGCCATCTATCCGTTTTATGAAAAATTAATAACGAAAGCGGGTGCGAAAAAGAAAAAATTAGTGACAATAATTTTCACATTAGTTACGGTTTCATTATTAGCTGTTCCAACGTATTCCATTTTTAGTTCAGTATTGGAGAGTACGACAACAACGATACAACAATTAAAAGAAGGCACCTTGCAGATCGCTGCGCCTACAGACAACGTAAAGGGTTGGCCAATGGGTGATAAAATATATTCAAATTGGGAAAATGCGTCTAAAGATGTAAAAGAATATGCACTTACTAATAAAGAATTTATTCTTGAAAAAGGAAAAGGAGTGTTTGGCAGTTTCTTGGGCCTTATGGGTGCATTAGTGGGTTTTATCTTCTCTTTAATTATAGCCATTGTCTTTATGTATAATGCAGATGGAGGTCATAATACGTCTGTCAAATTTGCAAATAAAATCGTTGGAAAAGAGGGAGAAGACGTCGTTATTATGTCTCGTAATACCATTAGAAGTGTCGTAAAAGGAATTTTATTAGTAGCTATTATCCAAACTTTATTAAGTTTTATTGGTTTTAAATTAATAGGCATACCAGCTGCAGGACTCTTTACGATGCTCGTTCTAGTTGCTGCTATTGTTCAACTACCAGTAACCTTAGTGGTGATTCCTGCTATTGCATTGGTGTTTTCAATTACAGATAATACAACACATGCCATCATATTTACAGTGTATATTTTGGCAGTATCACTATTAGATAATTTTTTAAAACCAATATTATTGTCAAAAGGATTACAAACACCAACTATAATTATATTTTTAGGAGCCATTGGAGGGGTTATACTTCATGGAATTATTGGATTGTTTGTTGGTACTGTTGTTTTGGCATTAGCGCATCGATTCTATTTACGCTGGGTGAATTCAACGGAACAAGTTTAATAGCATCTGTTAGTGCGATATTACATAAAAAACCAATTACTGAATGAGACTTAAGGAAGGTTTGCCATTTCGTCTTAATTCTGTTGTTTTTTAATTAGATTGCTCTACGTTAATTGTTTATCTTACAATATGAATGCAGTACCCATTAATATTAACTAAAATCAATACTAAACCACCCAAAGGTTTGTTCATCATAATTATTTAATTTTATTTATAACTTTTACAACCATGAAAAAAAACGTTTTATTACTTCCACTTCTATTGATATCTTTATTTGGGTATGCACAAGAAGTAAAAGACATTGATTCAACAGCCATCTTCCTTTTAGATAAAATGGCAAATGTTATCGGTGATTTAGAAGCTGTAAGCTTCGATTTAGATAATTCTATAGATAAATTGGATGCGAATAAAAATATTGTAAAGCACTATGCTAACAGTACGATTTCGTTTTCTGGACCCGATAAACTAAGTATTCGTACAGAAGGCACAAAAGGTAGAAGTGGTTTTTATTATGATGGGTCATACATGTCTTATTATAATTATGATGAAAATAATTATATAACTCTCGAAGCTCCAGAATCTACTTTAGAAATGATTGATGAAATGCATACGGACTATGACTTTCAATTTCCTGCTGCAGATTTTTTCTATCCAACGTTTACAGATGACATGATGGAACAATTTACGAGTATTAAATTTTTAGGAAAGAAAATTATTGATGACGAAGAGTGTTATCATATCATGGCGACTAATAAAGATTTGAATGTGCAAATATGGGTTTCAAATAAGACCTTTCTGCTCCCAAAACGTTTTGTTATTATTTATAAAAACAAATCAAATCTTCAAGTCGAATCAACGTTTAGTAATTGGTTATTAAATCCTAATATTCCAGATGCGGTATTCGATTTCTTAGCACCACCAAATGCTAGATTAATAAGCATCCTAAAAAAATCTTAATTGTAATACCACAAAATTAATTTATCATGACAACATATACATTTAACATAAAGCACAAATTAGGAATCCTATTTGTTTTTCTAGCATTAGTCTTTCCTTCAGATTTATTAGCGCAACGTATGGGCCATGGTGGTTCTAGAGGAGGAGGGCGTTCTGCGTCTCGACCAAGTGCATCGAGGGCTAAACCAAGTACGTCAAGAGCTAAACCAAGTGCATCAAGGTCTTCTTCATCTAAGAGGTCTATAAATGGAGGTAGCAAAGCAACTAAAAGTAGAAATTTTTCAAAACCTAAAGCGTCAACTAAAAGAGCAGCAACAAAACCAAATGCGTCTAGAAAGAAAACAACGACTAAACGAGGTAATTCGACTACCGGAAAAAATAGGAAAACATCTAATGTAAAAAACAAGAAAACCAATAAGGTTGGCAACAATAATAAAGTTGGTAATAAAACGCGTGTCGGCAATACTAATGTTAATATTAATGTTGACAAAAGCAGGAACACAAACATTAGGAATACTAGAAATACAAGGGTAAGAGGAAGCTCAAGAAATTACAACAGAGCACCATATCGCTATGGTGGTCGTGGTTATTATTGCCATAGACCTTATTTTTATCATCCATATACGCCATTTTATTATGGTTCATATTATCATCCATGGGGTTATTTCGTAACAACATTAGCTACAACCGCAATTATTGTAGCCATTGTAAGTGATAATGATGATAAAAACGATGAAGAATATCATTATGAAGAAGGGACGTACTATGTAAAAACAGCAGATGGTTTTGAGGCTGTTCAAGCACCAGTGGGTGCTCAAGTCCCATCCATACCCAAAGAAGCTGAAAAGGTAGTAGTAAATGAAACCAATAATTATTATTATGGAGGTGCCTTTTATGAGAAAAATGCTGAAGGATACATAGTTGTGCCAGCAACAGCAGGAACAATCGTGCCTAATCTTCCAGAAGGAGGAGAAGAAGTGAAGATTGGTGATCAGACCTACGTTCAATTTGGAGAAACATATTATCAACCGATCGAGGTAGATGGTAAAAGCATGTACGAAATAGTAGAAATCAAAGAAGAATAGAACAGATTTGTTATAAGGTAATTCTTAAAAGTGAAGCTTAGTTCTGTTTTACTATGCTTCACTTTTTTTAGTGAACAACATTTGAATATTTAATAACCCTTACCAACCAAATTGAGATGTTCAAAACGAAAAAAAAGCTCAAAATTGCGCTTATCAGTATTACATCTATTACAATAATTATAATGTTAGTTGCCCCGACGCTCATTAAAAATTATATAATAAATAACAGTACAGAGCTCGCTGGACGTAAAATTGATATCTCAAGCTTACAATACAACTATTTTACGAGTACAGTCAAAGTCTATGATTTTAAAATGTTTGAAGAAAATGGAACAGACCACTTCACAACTTTTGATACGCTGGTTATAGATCTAGAGCCCTTAAAACTTATTCAGGATAAGATTGAAATTGAACACATTTATCTACGCGGATTAATGGTGAAAACCATTACGAAAGAGTCTTCTTTTAATTTTGACGATTTAATTGCTTTCCATAATACACAAGATACCGTGGGTATTAAAAAAGAGGAAGCACCTCTTAAATTTAGCATTTCGAATATTGAACTTAAGGACGCTAACATCTATTTTGATGACCAAAATGTGGGTAAGGAAACTCAGATTAACGATTTCTCATTCGCCATTCCTTATGTGGGGTGGAATCAACAAGAAAAAAGTAAAGCAGACGTAACATTCAATTTTAAAAATGGAGGTTACTTTCAAACAAAACTAAACATTAATCCCATAGATGGTGCATTTGATGCACAAGTTATGATTAGTGATTTATCCCTGAACACCTTTTACGAATATGCTGCTGCCTATACAGATATTAATGATTTTGATGGGGTTTTAAATTCTCAAATCGAAATTAAAGGAAATACAAATGATGCTGTTAAATCTATAGTTTCTGGTCATGTTGAAATCGACGATTTTAGAATGACAGATACAAACAATAAACTGTTTTTAGGAGCAAAAAAAATTAGTACCGATTTAGAAACCATAGATTATTACAATAGCAGCTATAGTATCAAAACTTTAGATATTTCAGAATCTTATACCTTTTTTCAACTTGATTCTACATCGAACAATTTTTTTAGAATTTTTAAGATTGAAGAAGAACAAGTGACATCAATTGATTCTTCCAAACAATCGTTAATCGCAACATTTTCGGAGACACCAAGTGCTGAGTTACCAGATATCAACTATACCATCGGAAATCTTAGTGTGAATAATGGTGTTATAGATTATACTGATAATCTCACCGGACAACCTTTCAAGTATAATTTAAGTCAGGTCAAAATAAACTCTGACAGCATTAGTAACACCTCTAAATGGTTGGATATATATGCAACCATGTTACTAAACGAACGTGGGACGCTTAAGGCTGATTTAGGTATAAATCCGGACAACTACTACAATTCAACTCTCGATATTTCAGTAGAAAATTTCCTTTTACCAGATTTAAATATTTATACCAATTACTATATGGGGCATAGTTTATTGAATGGAGATATGTATTATATATCTAAATCAAAAATTAGCGATGGACAAATACAAAGTGAGAATAAACTCCTCGTTAAAAATGCGTCTCTAGAAAACACCAAAAAGGGCTTATATAGTTTGCCGCTTAAGTTTGCTTTCTTTTTATTAACAGATAAAAATGGCGATGTAAAGTTAGATATTCCGGTAAGAGGTGATCTTAACGATCCACAAGTCAATGTTGGTAAAATAGTGTGGCAAACATTTAAAAATGTTATTGGTAAAACAGTCGCTGCGCCTGTGAATTTTTTAGTAGGTATTGTAGGTGGAGATCCCAAAGAACTAGAAGAAATGGAATTTAGGTTTAATGATACCATTCCTTCAGAAAAGCAGTATAGACAACTCAATAAACTCTTAGATTTAGAGCAGAAAAAGGAAGAACTAAAAATCACCATGACCTATTATGTAGATAAAACATTACAGATGGAGGCCATCGCTGCTGAAACGATTGGTCAGCAATTTAATGAAGCCACAAGCAAGGATTATCTTAAAAATGATACAGATTATAATGCATACCTAGTTAACAAAACTGGTAAGGATTCTTTAAGTACAGTTGATATGATTAAAGAACTCTCAAAATCATTTCCAATGGATAGTTTGGCAACTGTAAAATCTAAGAAGCTTATCAAAACAGTTGCAGATTACTTAAAAATGGAATATCCAGCGACTACAATTAATGTGCTGATAGCGAGGTATGAAGCTCCTGAAAATGCGGGTGCCTATCCTAAATTTTTAATAACTTATGGATTATTAGATGAAGAAGATAATATGACCGAAACAATTCCTATACAATAAAACAGGTATAAAAAAATATTCAATTCCGTTTAGTATTTGATATAGAACAAGAGATAAGAATTCAACCTATTAAAATTTATTTATGATGGCCTTTAAAATAGACAATGAAACACTCTTAAGTATTGGTTTTGCTATAGGTGCAGTAGCTTTTTTACTCATTTTAATTTTTGGTATAAATCGACTTTTTAAATTTACCGATAAAAAAATTCACAGCTTAGCTGGAGACAAAATAAAGGGTTTAAGCTTTAAAAATTATCAGTTTTTAACACCAAAATATACAGCATCTTTAATTGTTACTGGGTTTAAAATAGTAAGACTATTAATTTTACTTATTATATTTTACTTTTGGTTACCGCTATTTTTCAGTATTTTTCATTGGACTAAAGATATTTCAAACACCTTAATTGGCTATACTATTAAACCACTTAAATCATTGGGAAGTTCTTTTGTAGATTATTTGCCGAGTTTATTATTTATTGGCATTGTTTTTTTTATTGTTAGATATATCAATAAAATAATCAATTTCTTTGCTAAAGAAATATCCAACGAACGTTTAAGAATCGATGGTTTTTATAAAGAATGGGCAAAACCAACATCAATAATCGTTAAGCTAATCATTTATGTTTTTGCCTTAGTTTTCGTTTTTCCCTATTTACCAGGCTCAGGTTCTCCTGCTTTTCAAGGGGTGTCAATATTTGTAGGAGTACTGTTATCATTGGGTTCAACCGGTTTTGTGGCCAATGCGGTTAGTGGTTTAATGATCATTTATATGCGTCCATTTGTTATTGGTGATGTTGTTAAAATTGGAGAACACATAGGAACGGTTGTTTCTAAACAAATGCTGGTTACCCGATTAAATACACCAAAAAATGAAGAAATTAGTATTCCGAATAAAATGATTGTTGAAGGGCAAATTGTAAACTATAGTTCTGAAGAAAAAGGCGTGGGGATTTTTATGCATACTATTGTTACTTTGGGCTACGATGTGTCTTGGCGTGACGTTCACGAAGTAATGATAGAAGCTGCAAAAAGAACGTCTGAAATAATAGATGATCCAAAACCTTTTGTTTTGCAAACGGCTCTTAATGATTTTAATGTTTCTTATGAATTAAATGCTTATACTAAAAACCCTGCTAAAATGGGAGGGACCTATTCAGAATTACATCAAAACTTACAAGATTGTTTAAACGAAAAAGGTATCGAGATTCTTTCTCCGCATTACCGCGTAGAGCGATCAAGTAATGAAACAACCATTCCGAAAGCATATAGAAAATAAAATGTAGAAAAGAATAATACATTGAGAATCATGACGGAAAACTAAATTAGTTTTTTTAGTAGCGTTAGTAATCTCCAGTTTTAATACTAATGACAAACCTGATCTCCCCGTTAAGGAACTCGCAAAAGAGGTGTCATTTGAACACTCTAAATTTTCTGAGGATGAAAAGATAATTTCGGCCTATGGCATTATAGAATTGCAGCATAATTATATAACGCACGAAAGTTCTGAAAGACGCTTTTTTACTTTAGATATAGAGAGTTGCAATCACCACTATTACTTCAGTATAACTTTGAAAATAGAACTCAAGCGTATCACTTAATTAATAAACTTAGAAGGCATAACCAACCGAAATCCCATATCTAAAGGAAAGAGCTGAAAATTTTGATCTAAGGTTATTATCATTAAATCCAAAGTCGGCACCAATCAGATCTAAAACACTATATTCATCCAATGCGTTATTTAAATCATCATAAAATTCGTCTGGTGGAGGTATAACATTATTTAATTCAAAATTATAACTACCAGACCCTGGCCCAGCTATTAAAAAATCAATACTGAAACGTTTAGAAACAGGTAATTTATAGCCTACCATGAAACCTAAAGACGTCACTGTAATATCGGCACTATATTCAAAGAGATGAGACACATCTTCACTGTCAACATATGTACCTACCAACTCTGAGTTAAAGTCGGAATACTTTAAATAAGCACCCACATAAAACCCACTGAGCATGGCACCATTAACAGATTCATTAATATAATATCTAAACTCTGGTATTAATTTGTAACCAGAATACTTAATATCATTGGTTTGTATTCTTTCGGCATCGATACCCGAAAATTGGATAAGACCATCTTCAGATTTTAGTCCAACTCCTAAACCAACCGACATATGTTTACCTAAGCTACGCTCATAGCTAAATGTAAAAAAAGCTGTTGGTATATCAGTGATATCAATGTCTATTTGGTTTTTTTGTTGTTTTAACTCTATGTCTTCTTGAGCAAGCAATGACATGGATAACAAAGAAATTAAAATAAATAGGGATAAATTTTTCATAAAAAGTTGGTTTATAAAGTGTTGTAATTTTAAAGATAGATGAATAAAATTAATTCTTAAGAATTAATTTTAAATGAATTGTAAAGAACGACCTATTTAATCCTTGTCTATTCGAAATACTAAACCAGCACTAAAACCGCCTAAAATGACCGTAGAACCTGTGCTTATACCTGCGCCACCTGGACCTACATAAACGCCAGCCCAATTTACTGGAAAATATAAATTTCCTTGCAGATTTAAACCGATGACATCAGTGAGCATTATATTGACACCTGTCTTAAAATTAAAGGCGAATCGTGTCGTGCTATCAAGACTATTATCTATGATCGTGTTATTTTCATTTGATGGTGAAACAACAACAAACCCTAAACCAGCTCCAGCAAAAGGCTTTACTTTTCCTTGTTTAAAATAGCGAGTAGCACCAACAAGAAACCAATCAAGGTTAAGGTCTGCTAGTTTACTTTCGGAAGGTGAAAATATTACATCTCTAATTCTTAGTGCTGAACTCATATTAACATAAGTCACTTCGGCCATTAATCCTGTATACGTCTCCACACCAAGAGTGATCCCAAATTGACTACTATCTTCCATTTTTAAATAATTTGGGCCATAACCCAGTTTAGCGCCAAATTGAAAGCCATAAGAAGGTGTAATTTCAATGACTTGACCAATTGCACTTAACGATAGGAGCGTCATTAAAATAAATAAGGAAAATTTATTCATAGTAAAAGATGTGTTAATTTGTAGTCAAAGTATTTTTTAAATTTAAATTTAAAAAAAATCAACTATTATTTTGATTCATTTTTTTAATAGAGTCGCAGAATTTGAGTGTTAAAACCGCAAGTAGAAATACCCTAAATACAAGTATTGTTTTTGATTTTATTTTTAATTCAATCGCAAAAATAGGCTAACCTATTTTTCTTTCAAATATCAAATGATATGTAGTGTTTAGAACCTAGGCTTATTTTGTTTAGCATAAATTTTGACTTAAAATAAAACGGACCAACCAATTCCTAGAACATTCAAATTTGAGCCAATATCTTTTACTGTTTCAGAGTGAATATAAAAAATTTTCACCCCTTGTTTTTTGAGTAGAGGAAACCCAAACGCCACACCATACTGCACATCACCACGGTCATCATTGTTAGGTTGTCGATTAACCACTGATTGGCCACCTAGACCATACGCTAAACTTACAGATGCCCAGTACCTGGGTTTAAAAGTTTTTATTAAATGTGTTTGCATGGCAAACACGGGATCTAGTCTTTTATCCTGTCCGCTTGAGAAATTTGGATTTTCACTAAAAAAAGAAACGGATCCTGTCAATTCGTAGGACCATGTTCTCCAGTTGTGAACGAAACCAACTTGAGGACGAAATACGAATTGATTTTGGCCTAGGTTAATAAGTTTCTCTTCAAAATATTGTCCTAGAGGCACAGTCACCGCCAATGATACGCCTAGTGTTGTATTAACTGGGTGCGCTGCAAAATACTCTTGCAGTTCTTTTCCTGTGCCTGCAGGTGCACCTGTAAGATTTACAGATAGTCTTAACCGAGGATCAGAGAAACCGTCACGACGTACTCGGGCTGGGTCACCATTAAGTAAACCCTTCCAAGTCGCATTGACGTAAGGGATAACCACATCAAATCGTGCTGCTTTACTACCAATTTTAAAAGGACGAATATAAGAGGCAACCACAGCATTTACGTTTACGGTAACATCTTCCGCCTGTAATAAGGGGTCAAAAAGAATCTCACCAGACGTGTTTGCATAACCTACAGCCAAAATATTGGTTTTTAAGGGTAAGGGATTCCAGCGTCTAGGTTCAATATCTTGGCCAAAACTAAAATTAGAAAAGTAAAGTATGACCTGTAAAAGACAGATCTTTATTATAAAATTATGTTTAATAGTTATCATTATGAAATAAAATTAAATAGCCATTAAGTGACTCTTTTTAAGAATGATGTATGCCGAGAAATTAAAACTTTTCTTGTTATTATAACTTATCAAAAGATATTTTGATTATTACACAAAACCATTACATTTGCAAGTATAAGAAATTTCTCGACTATGAGAATTTTTACTTTTTTATTTAAAATAATATTATTAGACCTTATTATGAAAAAATTTATCTCTCCCTTATTAGTTGCAATGACTATTATCTTTTTTAGTTCGTGCTCAAGTGTCAAGGTGCTTAATTCTTGGAAAGCCGATACTATAGAGTCGGTTAAGGACAACAATATTTTAGTAATTGCTAGAACAGATAACATGTCTGCTAGAACGGTTTTTGAGAATGAAATTGTAAAGCAATTGGAAGAAAGAGGTATTAAAGCTACGCCTAGTTTTACAAAGTTTCCGAAGTTAAATCCTGATGAAGAAATTTCTGAAGAGAAACAAGAGGAGATTAAAAATATGTTGATAGACCAAGGCTTTAATGGTGTTGTATTAACAGTCATAAAAGATGTTGAAGAGTTATCTAAAACAACAGTAGACGGTGGGTATTATGCTGGAGGTAATTATGCTGGGTATTACCCAAGGTATTATGGTGGGTTTTCCGGGTATTATCGTAATCCGATGTCATATTCTACATATGGTAATTATGTGGAGCAAACAATTAGTACTAGAACAGCGAAAAACTTTATCCTAGAGACGGTTATTTATGATTTAGAAGTTGACGGTGAGAACCAATTGGTAGGTGTCGTTACTTCAAAAATTGAAGACCCAGAAAGCGCAACTACAGCTGCAAAACAGTATGTTAAAGCCATTTCAAAAAGTTTCGATAAAAAATAAAACCGCCTAAAAACACTAAAGCCTATACTTCAAAGTATAGGCTTTGATGTGCGTAAATATCAAATTATAATTATGGTTGTTAATATAGTTAGCGATGGTTCATTTAATTTAGACTAAGATGAAATTCTTGCATTATCGAAATGTAAATATCTGATAGCTATTTAATTACAATAAATAATATTTTTTTTCTCTATTTATAGAATTAAGAATCGTAATTTCACTGTAACAATTAATCCATTATTTAAATTAATCAACCATGAAAAAAACATTTTTGGCATTACTATTATTTAGTATAGGTTTTTCTTATGCGCAGACAGAAAAAAAACCAAACATCCTCGTGATTTGGGGAGATGATATCGGACAATCTAATATCAGTGCATATACTATGGGATTAGTAGGATACAGGACCCCAAATATTGATCGTGTAGCAAAAGAAGGTATGATTTTTACTGACTATTATTCCGAACAAAGTTGTACAGCAGGACGTTCTTCTTTTATTACGGGACAAAGTGTATTAAGAACAGGTATGAGTAAAGTTGGTATGCCAGGCGCACCAGAAGGCATTAATGTAGAGGATCCTACCATAGCTGAAATGCTAAAACCATTAGGATATGCAACTGGACAATTTGGGAAAAATCATTTGGGAGATCTTGACGAAATGTTACCAACGAATCATGGTTTTGATGAATTCTTCGGAAATTTATATCATCTAAATGCAGAAGAAGAGCCAGAATTAGAAGATTATCCAGATCCTGCTCAATACCCAGGTTTTGCGAAACGATTTGGCCCACGTGGTGTCATCCATTCGTATGCAGGTGGTAAGATTGAAGATACTGGGCCATTAACGAAAAAGCGTATGGAAACTGTCGATGATGAAACACTTGCTGCTGCAAAAAAATTCATCAGAAATGCAGTGACATCAGATACACCGTTTTTTGTTTGGTGGAATGGTACACGAATGCACTTTAGAACACATGTTAAAGACTCAAATCGCGGTATATCAGGACAAGACGAATATGGTGATGGTATGGTTGAACATGATATGCATGTTGGAGAATTATTAGATTTATTAGATGAATTAGGTGTTACAGATAATACGATTGTACAATATGGAACTGATAATGGTCCACACAAAAATACGTGGCCAGATGCAGGTGTTAATCCTTTTAGAGGTGAGAAAAACACCAATTGGGAAGGTGGCTGGAGAACACCATCAATGGTGCGCTGGCCAGGACAAATTGAGGCAGGTTCTGTTTCAAATGAAATCATGTCGGGAATGGATTGGTTTCCAACGTATTTAGCTGCAGCTGGAAATCCAGATATAAAAGAAAATTTATTGAAGGGTGTTACAGAAAATGGGCGTTCTTATAAAGTACATTTAGATGGTTATAATATGTTACCTTTTTTAACTGGAAAAGAGAAAAAAGGCGCACGTAAAGAATTATTCTATTTTTCTGATGATGGTGAGTTAATGGCGTTACGTTTTAATGATTGGAAAGTAACTTTTATGCACCAAACGTCTCAAGGTACTTTAGAAACTTGGTCAAAGCCAATGGTGACGACAAGAATACCATTGCTTTATAATTTAAGAAGAGATCCTTATGAAATGGCTACATTAACATCAAATACATACTGGGATTGGTACCTCGACCACGTATTTCTATTGTTACCAGCAGCTGAATATGTAGGTCAATTTATATCTACATTTAAAGAGTATCCTCCAAGAATGAAGGCAGCAAGTTTTAATTTAGGAGACACTATGAAAGCCTTAGAGAAAGGTTCTGGTTCTAAATAATATTTAAAACTAATATATGGGATTGTGTTTTTTTAAATACAATCCCATATTTTTTATAAAAAAAAAGGACTTCTAAAATCCATAATAATCATGAAAAAAATAGCAAGTATCCTGCTTGTCTTATTAGTATGCTTTGCATGTAAAGACAATGCAGATTCAAAAGAAACATTAGACACTACTTCCATGGAGGTAGTTGATCCATTCCCGTCTTGGAATGAGAGTACTTCAAAAGAAAATATCATTGCTTATGTAACTGATGTAACAAATGCAGAAAGTGAAAATTTTATACCAATAGCAGACCGTATTTCAACATTTGATAATGACGGAAACCTTTGGTCTGAGCAACCTGCTTATTTTCAATTGTTTTTTGCCATTGACAGGGTAAAGGCCTTAGCAGAAGATCATCCTGAATGGAAAACGGAGCAACCATTTAAAGCAGTTTTAGATAATGACATGTCTGCATTATCAAAACAAGGCATGCATGGATTGATGGAGTTAATAATGACCACCCATACGGGTATGACTACTGAAGAGTTTGATACTACTGTTAAAGAATGGGTTAAAACAGCTAAGCATCCAACTAAAAATGTCGGTTATGACGAATTAGTGTATCAGCCCATGTTGGAATTATTAGGCTATTTAAGAGCTAATGATTTTAAAACTTATATCGTTTCAGGTGGTGGTGTAGATTTTATGCGAGCATTTGTGTCTCCAGTCTATGGTATCCCTTCTGAACAAATTATAGGGAGTAGAATTACAACCGAGTTTGATTATAACGATGGCAACCCAAGAATTATTCGCACAGCTGGCTTAGACTACAATGACGATAAAGATGGTAAACCACTAAATATCCAGAAAATTATTGGTAAAAAACCTGTGTTTTCATCTGGAAATTCTGATGGTGATTTACAAATGATGCAATGGACAGCCTCTAATACTCATAAAAGCTTAATGTTGTATCTTCATCATACAGATTCAGTTCGTGAATGGGCCTATGATAGAGATTCCCATATAGGGAAATTAGACAAAGGTTTAGATCAGGCAAATAAGGACGGTTGGACGGTCATTGATATGGCTAAAGACTGGAAAGTGATCTATCCATATGAATTAAAGAACTAATTTTTAAATCGAATTCTGAACAAAAAGTTAAGGACCTTAATAATATATTTTTAGTATTGATTCTTATCTTTCAATTTTTTATAATATGCCAAATATTACGCCTAAAAAACATTTTCTTTCAAAGTTTGAAAGGCTGTTTACATTAAAATATTTTGCTCTGATTATTTCATTAATGATCTTGTTGTCAGGTTTTATAGCAGTTGTCGTTGGGTCTATGTTTTTATTTAAAAGCGTTTTGGGACTATTTGGGTTATACGAGGGCACTAGTCAACCAGGAATTTATCTCATTGAAGCAGTTGATACATATTTGTTTTCTTTAGTAATTCTAGTTCTAGGTGGTGGGATTTTTAAACTCTTTGTAGGCGATGAAGATACCTTTAAAGGAAGTGCAGTATTTTCAAAAATCAAAACCTTTATGGATTTAAAAGTACTCCTTTGGGAGACCTTATTATTAACCTTAACGGTATGGTGCGCTTTAGGTTTTTTTGCGCATCCAGGAGAGTTTCAGTATGAACAACTCATATTGCCAGTAACGATAGTATTATTGGCTTTAGCTTTAAAATTAATAAGAGATATCAAAAGATAATTTTTAAATAAATATATTGCTGTATTATTGCGTTAAATTCAAGGATTGAAGGTATGTGGCAGAGGCCTCTTTTTTTTATCATAGTATGTTGTGTTTGTAATATGGGATCTGCCCAAGATAGTATTGTTGATCAAGATGTCAAGGTGAATCAACAGTTTTGGTTAGATTATAATTTTACCAATATTTTCAATGAAAATGAAAACTTAAGTACACAAATCGGTTTTCGTAAAATTACACCCGAAATTTATAATAAGTTTTTAGGCTATTCAACTTTAAATATAAAAAACGAGAAAAAATTAATAGATTTAAAAAACGAGAAGCCTTTTCTTAAATCGTATCATTTGGGTACAGGACTAATTTATACTCAAAATTATGATACTAATGATAATTTAGAGTTTCGATTAATGCAAGGCGTTAAATTTGAGATTCCAACTATAAAACCGATCACTTTATATAATTATGTGAGGTTAGAAGAGCGGTTTCAAAATGAATTTAATAATTCGGGTTGGACGACTGCTTTTAGATTGAGATATAAGGTGTCTACAATTTTAAGTTGGAATAAACACTATTTATCATTTGCAAAAGGCTTATATATTCCGCTGCAGGCCGAAGTATTTGTTAATTTAATAAAAGCAGACCGATTTAACGATGTACTCAGAATCTCACCAGGAATAGGTTATCGATTAGAAAACGATTGGAGATTTGAATTATATGTCATATTTAACAGTACTAAAAATATTACTGAAACCAATAATAAATCAAGTGATTTTATTTTGAGGTTAAGAGTGTTTAAAGGAAATCCTAAAAAACAAGAATTAAATATTAATGAAGAAGATGGATTTTAAATTCACAGCGTATAACAAGTAATTAAAACAAATAGGATGATGAATACACAAAAATATCTAATCTTAACTATAATGTTATTAGGTGGTTTGCTGATGAATGCTCAAGAAGAAAAAGCGGAGACGATTAAAAAGCATTCATTAGGGTTATTCTTAACACATAGTTATATTAATCAAGGTGTATCTAATGGTGAAAAAGATTGGTTAATAGTGCCTTCATTTGCGGTAAATTATAATTACAGTTTTAACCATAAATGGTCACTCGGTTTGCATACCGATTTAATTATTGAAGATTTTATAGTAGAGCGCGAGGGCTCTAATGAGGGTTTTTTGGAACGGGACCTCCCGTTTTCTGCACTCGTGGTGGGATCTCATAAACTATCAGAAAGCTTCGGAATTGCTGTAGGGTTGGGTGCTGAATGGGAAACAAACGAAAATTTTGCAGTTGCTCGATTTGGAGCAGAATACGGTATAGAGATTCCAATTAAAGAAATGGAAGTGATTTTTGCATTTAACTATGATGTCATCTTTAATGCCTATGATAGTTTTAATCTCGGTATAGGAATCGCGAAAAAATTCTAATTCTATAATTGGAGTTGTCTGAGTTTTGATTAGTTTGTACATGAATTAGACTCTGTATAGGCGGTATGGTGTTATGAGTATAAAATAGTATTAACAGCAGTCGTGTATTGCGTAATTAAAATTATGATACAGAAACTCATTTTCTTATTATTAATTAGCTTTCCCATTTACGGATATTCGCAGGGTCGTAAGGCTGCTATTGATTCTATTTTAGTTCGAAATCAGGATACTACTCAGCTTAAAAAAGTAAATTTTAGTGCGTATCCTTATGTGTTTTATTCGCCAGAAACTCAAGCAGCAATTGGAGGAGGCGGTATTGTTCTCTTCTATACTAAAGATAATAAAAAGTTAAGACCTTCTAAAATTGGTTTTGGAGCGCATTATACCACCAATAAACAATATAAGTTTTCTCTGAATCCAAGTGTCTATTTCAACTCAAATAATCTCGTTGTCAATATGCCAGTATCTTTTGGCTATACCTTAGATAGATTTTTTGGAATTGGTAATTCGACTGTAGACAATGGGTCTGAGGAATATTTTAGGGAGGATTTCAACTTTCAGTTAGAAGTACAAGTACCTCCAGTATTGTTTTTTGCTGATCGTACCGGCTTTATTTTAGATTATAAAAACACATCTATTGTTGATGTTAAAGAAAATCAATTTCTAATTGATGAATCTGTTAATGGTTTTGAGGGCGGTGATATATTTGGTATAGGCGTTAATTTAGTTTGGGATAGACGCGATAACGTGTTTTACCCAACAGAGGGCCATTATCAATATATAAAGTTTATTATGTACCCGGAGCCTAGTGATTTTGTGTTTTCTACTTTTGAAGTGGACGTTAGACACTACAAGCAATTATTAAAAAATCAAGTATTGGCGACTAACCTATACATAAAAAGTGTAGGTGGTAATCCCCCTTTTTATGAATTAGCTGCTTTAGGAGGTCAGAACCGAATGAGAGGTTATTTCCAAGGGCGCTATAGAGATCGAAATTATGTAGCCTTTCAGGCAGAACTTCGACAGTATTTTACTAAAAAATTCGGTTTTGTAGCTTTTGGAGGTTTTGGTGATGTTGGTGAAGAATTGACAGATTTAGCTTTAAAAGATTTGAAATATAGTGTCGGAGGTGGATTGCGTTACCTCTTCAACAAGAAAGAAAACGTAAACTTAAGAATGGATATTGCCTTTGGTAGAGATGGAAATACGGGTATCTATTTTGGAATCGAAGAGTCGTTTTAATAGAGTGTAGTATTGAATTGAAAATGAAAATAAGAAAAGAAAGCTTAATGAAAATAAGAAGTGAAAATTGTTATACTAAAGGGTTTGTGATGTGCGCAGTCATGAGCGTATTGTCATGTAATACAGATATAAAACAAAAAGAAATAGAAGTTCAGATTGAGGATAAGACAGCTATAGGTTGCGTGGCGCCAAAAGCAGGCACGGTGGATGCTAAAGATTTGGATAGTGAATTATTGATGGCGATTTCGGAAATCAAAGAAGATTCGAATATAGCAAAGGATACTTCCGGAATGGTAAGAATTCCGGGCGGTGTATTTGAAATGGGAGGTGATGCTCCAGATGGTTTTGAAAATATGCCTAAGTCCGCCTTGGCTCAAGGTGATGAACTTCCTAAACACCCTGTACAAGTCAGTGATTTTTGGATGGATACACACGAGGTTACTAATGCTCAATTTGAAGTATTTGTAAACGCAACGAATTATATTACAGTAGCGGAGCGACCAATAGATTGGGAGGAATTTAAAAAACGATTACCTCCAGGAACACCTAAGCCTCCTGAGGAAAACTTATTGCCTGCATCCCTCGTGTTTTCTTATGCGCCTAAAGGGTCTTCTAAAGACAACCTTGGCAATTGGTGGTCCATGCAACCAGAAGTCAGTTGGAAACAGCCACTAGGCCCAGGTAGTTCAATAAAGGGAAAGGAAGATCACCCTGTAATACACGTCAGCTGGTATGATGCCCAAGCTTATGCAAAGTGGGCAGGAAAGCGCTTGCCAACAGAAGCAGAATGGGAGTATGCCATGCGCGGTGGCTTAAAAAACGCTATGTATCCTTGGGGAAATGATAAAACCAGCCAAGGTCAGCACAATGCAAATCATTTGCAAGGCGAGTTTCCGTTTTCGAATACAATAGAAGATGGTTTTGAACGAACAGCTCCAGTTAAATCATTTCCGCCTAATGGTTATGGTTTATATGATATGGCAGGTAATGTTTGGGAATGGACTAATGATTGGTATAGCGCTATTTATTATTTAAAACTGAAGGAACAGAATGAAATTGCTATAGATCCACTTGGACCTTCAGTTTCACATGAAATATATGGTACCTTTGAAAAACGTAAAGCAATACGTGGAGGTTCTTTTCTTTGTCATGACGATTGGTGTTCCGGCTATCGTAATGCGAGACGAATGAGAAATACTCCAGACACCTCAATGGAACATGTAGGGTTTCGTTGCGTAATGGTAAGTATTGATTGAAATAAGGTTATACAACCGACAAAAACATTTACATTAGTAATAAAGTAATAAAGTAATAAAGTAATAAAATAATAAAAATGAAAAGTATTAAACAAATAGCAGCACTTTTAATCGTTACACTATTCTTTCAAAATTGTGCGAGTACTAAAGTGCTAGATGCTTGGAAAGCAGAACCATCAGTAGTGGAGCTTTTTAAAGAAAAAAAGGTTCTGGTTATCGCACGAACTTCTAATGATCGAGCACGTTTGGCTTTTGAACAAGAGATTGTTAAAGCATTGGGCGAACGAGGAATTAAAGCGACTGAAAGTTATAGTAAGGCTCCAAAAATACATCCAAATAGAGAAATGTCTGAAGAGCGTCTGAATTTCATAAAGGGCTTAATGAAAAGTGAAGGATTTGATGCTGTTGTTTTAACAGTTATTAAAGACAAGCAAGTGACTGAAAGGGTAACATCAAACGGAATTTATTTTGGTGCATCATACGGTAACTACTACCCTAGTTATTACGGTGGATTCTATAATTATTACACGTATCCTTATGCTTATGGATCTTATTATGATTCATTTGGAGGTTATATCCCAACATCAACATCAACAAGTTATGACACAAAGTATGTTTTAGAGACTGTGGCTTACAATTTAGACGAAGGAGAAGAAAATCAATTAGTAGCAGTTGTTACCATGAGTATAGACAATCCAAAAGAAGCTTATAAAACTGCAGGAAAATATGTGGATCTCATGATTGAGAATTTAGAAATGCCAATAAAATAAGTGTTATGACGTCGCATAGTGCAAAAAAACAAGAAATGAGAGTCAAAAAAAGTGTTTTAAACAGACCTCTCTTGCACATACTATGGTTAAATAACTATTTAAGACAAAACCAAATGATTTATAAATTTCTTATCTGTAGCTTATTATTTTGTTCGGGTATAAGTGCACAAAACGATACGATTCGTCTCGTTAATGGTGATCAATTAGTAGGTGAAATCAAGATGATTTCAGAAGGCGTCCTAAAGATAGAGACGGCTTACAGTGATAAAGATTTTAATATAGAATTCAAGAAAGTCACGAAATTAGTAATACAACGTAAATGCTTAGTTGTTTTGACTGATAATCGTCGTCGGTTTGGTTATATTAAATCTAACGACATAGGGAGAATAACGATTACTTTAGATAATAATGTGCAAGAGGAATATGCCATTATAGAGATTATAATGCTTAAAGAAGTAAGGGAAAATTTCTTTAAGCGTTTTAAAGCATCCATTGATTTGAGTTATAATTTCACGAGAGCTAATAGAACCCAGCAATTTTCTGTTTCTGGGAATTTAAATTACAATAGTGAGTTATGGCGATTTGAAGCAGATATTAATAGCCTTAATACGAATCAAGATGATGTAGATCAAACGAAAAGAACGGATGCCAGTTTAGAGTTTGTGAGACTTTTTAAAAGAAAATTGTATCTAACTGGAGAAATACCATTCCTTTCAAACACAGAGCAAGCATTAGATTCACGTATAAGTCCGAGTCTTGGAGTTGGAAAATTTGTGGTCAGTACCAATAAATTTTACCTAGGTATCGCTACTGGACTTACACTAAATATCGAAAACTACTCAGATACAACCTTGAACAAAAAATCAACAGAAGTCTTTATTTCTGCCTCATTTAAAATCTATGATGTAAAAGATTTTGATTTTGTAACTGATTTGAAACTGTATCCAAGTATTTCTGAAAGTGGTCGTTTTAGAACAGATTATAACCTGTCCTTAAAATATGATCTTCCTTTGGATTTTTATATAAAACTAGGATTCACATTAAACTATGATAATAAACCGGCAATAGTTGGAAACGATGTGGATTATATTTTCACAAGTGGATTTGGTTGGTCTTTTAATTGATATAAAAAGTATGAACAAAATAATAAAAGAAGCGTTTTTAAGTATTTTTTTTCTTCCATGCTTTTGTTATTTATGAAACGCATTTGTATTCTCTTGGCTCTTGTAGTAATGTATTCTGGGATATTATCATTTGGAGAGCTGCTAATGTTATTCAATCTGCAGAATTAGTTGACATAAAATTGAGAGGATAATATTATAAGCAATTGTAATGGCTGTTGCTTTTTTTAATACATATTATAACGTGATACTTCATAAGGTTTTCAGCAGTAATAAGGGTTTTAAAGGGGATAAAAAAAAAGGACAAATCAAAAATTTTTGATTTGTCCCTTAAAGTACTCAAGGCGGGAATCGAACCCGCACGTCTTGCGACATTGGATTTTGAATCCAACGTGTCTACCAATTCCACCACTTGAGCGATTTCTGACTACAAAATTATAAAATATTTTATTACAATCAATCAAAAATAGTAGGTTTTATGCTTTTTCAGTTCAAATAAATTCCTAAATTTGCACCTCGTTAAATTATAGCGTGTTTTATTATCACAAATAATTCATTACCAATGCCAAACGGAATTACAGAAGCAAAAATTTTTACATGCGGACAAAGCAAAGAGCTTGCTGAGAAAATCGCAGTAACCTTTGGTGTGCCTTTAGGTAATGTCATTACATCAACATATAGTGATGGCGAATTCCAACCGTCATATGAGGAATCTATAAGAGGGTCACGAGTTTTTATTATAGGTTCTACACACCCTGGACCAGAAAATTTAATGGAAATGTTGTTGATGATTGACGCTGCAAAACGAGCATCGGCAAGACATATTACAGCAGTTTTACCTTACTTTGGTTGGGCAAGACAAGATCGTAAAGACAAACCAAGAGTTCCTATTGCTGCTAAATTAGTAGCCAAAATGCTGGAGGTTGCTGGAGCTACACGTATTATTACAATGGATTTACATGCAGATCAAATACAAGGATTCTTTGAGAAACCTGTAGATCATCTGTTTGCATCAACTATATTTTTACCATATTTAAAATCACTTAATTTAGATAACCTTACCATTGCTTCACCTGATATGGGTGGATCAAAACGGGCGTATGCATATTCTAAAGCTTTAAAGAGTGATGTTGTTATTTGTTACAAGCAACGTGCAAAAGCTAATGTGATTTCTCATATGGAATTGATTGGTGATGTTACTGGAAAAAATGTAGTATTGGTTGATGATATGGTGGATACCGCTGGAACTTTAACCAAAGCAGCCGATTTAATGATGGAAAAAGGTGCGCTGAGCGTCAGAGCTATTTGTACACATCCTATTTTATCTGGAGATGCTTATAACAAAATTGAGAACTCTAAATTACAGGAATTAATTGTAACAGATTCAATTCCTTTAAAACAGAAAAGTGAAAAAATTAGAGTGTTGAGTTGTGCAGATTTATTTGCAGAAGTCATGCATAATGTGCATTACAACAAATCGATAAGCTCAAAATTTTTAATGTAGTTTCGACTGCATTAGATACCAAAGTAAGTTATTTACTTTGATCATAAATTAGAATATTAATAATAATTATAAATTTTAAAAATGAAATCAATTACAATCAATGGATCTCAAAGAGAAGGCGTAGGCAAGAAGGCAACTAAAGCTTTACGTAATGCTGGTCAGGTTCCTTGCGTATTATACGGAGGAGACCAAAACGTGCATTTCTCTGCACCAGAATTGGCTTTTTCTAAACTTGTATACACGCCTAACGCGCATACAGTTGTGATTGCCATAGAAAACGGTGAAACTTATGACGCTGTCTTACAAGACATCCAATTTCACCCAGTAACAGATAGAATTCTACACGTAGATTTCTACCGTTTATTTGAAGACAAAGAAATTGCTATGAACATTCCTGTGCATGTTATCGGGACATCTAAAGGTGTTTTAAATGGTGGTATTCTTCGTAGAAACAGACGTAAATTAAGAGTTAAAGCGTTACCTAAAAATTTACCAGATTTCTTAGAAGCAGATATCACGCCTCTTAAAATAGGTGATAAATTATATGTTACCGCTTTAGAAGGTGAAGATTACACGTTACTTCATACTGATAATACAGTTGTAATTCAAATTAAGACTGCAAGAGCAGCTGTTGTTGAAGATGAAGAAGAAGAATTAGAAGAAGGTGCAGAAGCAGCAGCTGAAGGCGGAGATGCTCCAGAAGCAGAAGCTCAAGAATAGAACTTATTTATCTATAATATTAAAAAGCATTCTATTTATTTAGAATGCTTTTTTATTTTTGAACATATTTAAATATAAGTATTATCTGGAAAGTCATCCGTAATATATGTAATTGGAACTCCACATCGTTAGATGTCGAAGAAACAGATCCTATGAAAAAATTTCTTATCGTTGGGCTAGGTAATATTGGCGAGAAATATGTAAACACAAGACATAATATAGGCTTTAAAGTCTTAGATGCTTTAGCGCAAAAGGAAGATCTCATTTTTGAAACTCAAAAACTTGGAGATTTAACGACTTATAAATTTAAAGGACGAACGTTTATTCTTTTAAAGCCTAGTACGTACATGAATTTAAGCGGTAAAGCGGTTCAATATTGGTTGACTAAAGAAAAAGTACCTCTAGATAATTTATTGGTCATTACAGATGATTTAAATCTTCCCTTCGGGAACATTAGAGTAAAGACTAAAGGTAGCGATGGAGGTCACAATGGTCTAAAAGATATTCAAAACACATTACAGACCAATACATACAATAGATTTAGGTTTGGTATTAGTGATGAGTTTAGTAAAGGAAGACAAGTAGATTATGTGCTTGGAGAATGGACAGATGAGGAGAATGAAAAGTTACCTGAACGTTTTGAGAAATCTATTGAACTTATCAAATCATTTGGCTTAGCAGGAATAAGTAACACAATGAATACGTTTAATGGTAAATAAAAAAAGGAGGCTCTGAAAGCCTCTTTTTTTTATTTACCATTAGGTGATATCTTATTTAATAATAATTTTTTTAGTTTGTTTATTTAAGCCATCTCTAACCTGTAAGAGATAAATTCCAGATTGAACGTTTTCTAGATTAATAACCTTGTTAATTGTTGGACTGCTATCATATTGTTTATCGAAAACTTTTCTTCCTCTAATATCGAAAACCCTTATTAAAATAGTGTTATTTGAAGAACTGTTTAAACTAACATTGAACGATCCGTTGTTTGGGTTAGGATATACCGATAACCCAGATATAGAGCTTTCCAAGTTGTCTATAGATAGGGTTCCTTGAGCACAAATCTCTAGTGTAAAACTATTAAATGATCCTCCATCTTGATTTGCATCGTCAACAATTGTTAATATCCAATCACCACCAGACATTTCTCCATAAATAGTAGATAAATCTCCTTCAGGTACAAATGTTCCTGTAAATGGAGCTGTTCCACCTGTTATAGGTCCATTTGTAGACTCTTGGTCAAATACAGTAGCGGTATAGTTGTCTCCATTTCCTCCGTTATCTGTGGTCAATTCAACGATAGTTCCATTGGGACTTGTTAGAGTTATATCTAAATCAGCTGACCATGTATGGGTAATATCTAAAGTTACATTAACGTCTGTAATGGTCAAATCTGCTGAAACATTGACGATAGAAGTATAAGAATTGCCGCCTCCACTTTGTGAAATCGCTTGAGCTACATCATCAGTAAAAGTGTCACATGTTAGGTTTACTGTAGTGAAACTAAATACGGAAGATGGATTAGCGTTAACACAATTATTAGAAGCATTCACTCTCCAGAAATATTCTGTATTAGCGGCTAGTGAAGTAGTAGAATATGTGTTTGTTAGTACTGTTGCAGATTCTATAATGGATCCAAAACTAGCATTATTTGATACCTCTACTAAATATTCCTCTGCATTGTCATCTAAATTCCATGTTAGCATACCGTCACTTTGAACATCAATTGCGCCATTCTCAGGTAATGCTAATATTGAAGAATTCAACGTGTCACTATAGATATTCAAAGTGAGATCTACTGTTTTTGATAGTCCACCAGAAGTTCCTGTAAAACTAAATGAATAACTTCCTGTTGCTACAGCATTTGTTCCGCTTATGGTAATAGCTCCTGTGGTGCCATCATTGACTGCTGTAGTTGGATTAATAGCAGCTGTTGCTCCTGCTGGTAAACCTGCTACGTTAAACGTTGTTGTGTCATTGAAACCTAAAAATGTATTATAAGTAAAGTTGTATATAACATCATTTGGTTGACATACATCTTGTTCGGGATTACCTATAGTCATCACAAATTCTGATTCTTGAATACTAAAATCACTTGAATTTACAGCAAAAAAGATATTATTGTTTCCTTCTACAATGACTCTCGCCAATGACGTGTCTCCTCCGGTCAAAGGAACTGTAACATCATGAGTTCCATCATTAGGAACGTCTGATGCCATTATGAATGGAAATGTTTGTCCGCCATCTATAGATAGTAATATATTTACTGTAGGTGTGTTTACTGCACCTCCATCTGTTCCTGCAACATTCCAAGTCACTGTTTGAGAGGAACCCGCGTCCCATGTCACATTTGATGTTTGTGATGTTACTGTAAAAGGACCTGAGGCTCCATCAACAGTGACTAACATTGTATCAAAATCTGATTGAGGTGATTGTCCAACACCTCCAGCTTCTGATCGATCTCTTACAGTTAAAGCAAAATTTAAAGCTCTTCCAACGTTAGAGACTGTTTCCCAAGAGGTATTAGCTACTGTTTCAACAGGATTAGATTCTGTTAACTGTCCATTTAACACTCTACTCAAAATTGGCATATATCTATTCGGCGATGTACTCGGTGGTCTAGATCTCCAGACTGCTCCAGAAGTTTTATTAGGGCTAAAATTTCCATTAGTAGTAATACCATTATCAATTTGCTCCCATGTATACGTTAAAACATCTCCACCATCGGCATCAGTAGCTGCACCTTTTAAAATGAATGCTGTTGCCGTTGGAATAGTGAAATCGGCACCTGCATCTGCAACTGGTGCATTGTTAGTGATTGCTGTAGTAACAGCACATTGATTAGCGCCACTATTAACGTTGATAAGGATTTGATTTATACTATGGTAATGAAAATAAGGATCACTATGGTCTTGTACATCGTTAGGTCCAGTAATTCCTGCATAACCCATAATGGTTGTGCCACTTCCTGGCTCTGCATTCACGCCTGTTCCTTCAGAATTAAAAGAAAATGTGTGGTTTCCTCCCATTTGGTGACCTATTTCATGTGGTACATAATCAATATCAAAGAAATCTGCCATGTAAGGTCCTCCATCATTATCTAAAAAGCTATGCGATGAGAAACCACTACCTTTTCCATTGGTACAAACGCATCCTATACATCCAGCATTACCGTTGTTACCGCCAAAAGCTAGTAAATGTCCTATGTCATAATCAGATTCTCCTATAGTCGCAGTTAAATTTGTTTGCAAATCTCCATTTAAATCGCCTCCATAAGGGTCAGTGCCAGAATAAATTAAATCTAATGCTGGATCATCTGATGTATCAACTAAAACAAAAGTAATAGCCATGTCTACTTCAAAAATTTCATTGGTTCTATTTAAAGTGGAAACCATTTGAGCTAATGCATCTGCTTGTGCATCACCATTGGCATTATTACCATCATCCCAAAAATTTGTGTATTGCGAAGTAACAGACATTGCCATTCTAAAAGTTCTTAATAATTGATCGTTTGCATCTCGATAGACTTCACTTCCATTACCTCTCTTAGAAATATCAATATCTTCTGTTAAACATTCAAAAGTATCAGATGAGTCCAACGTTGCTTGTCTGTTATAAATTAAATACTGTCCATCGGAGACTTTAGTTGAAGGCTGTATGTAAACTGTTTCCTTTTCAGGTTCAGAAATCATAGCTTTTAAACCTAATTGTGTGACGCTAAATCGTACTCTGGTTCCAGAGTTATCTATTCTAGACCCTAAATATGTTTTAATGTTTGGGTGCTGCGTTGCATTGTCTTCTGAAGAAAAAATAGAAGTTTCCACGATTCGGTATTGCTGTAGATTACCTTTTACATCAGGAATGCTTATGGTGACATTGGATTCTCCATTTGATAGACGTCGTAATGGCGCATTCTCTAATTTTAATTTAAATGCTTCAATATCCAATTCAAATAAACTAAAGTTGGCTTTGTCTAACCTGTCTAAAGTATTAGATTCTAACTTGTTAAATTTATTTACTCTTTTCCATTCGCTATTTTGAGCATAAAGGCAGATAGATGTAAATAATAAACAGATAAAAAGCACGGATTGTAATTTCTTCTTCACAATAATTTTTTTTTATAAAAATAGCATAATTGTCGCGGAGATGTTCAAATATTAACAAGAAAAAGATTTTTCAATTAATACTATGTTTTTTTTTAGGTATTCACTTAAATTAAAGAAAAGAGACAAATGAATTTTAATCTCTTAATTAAATCATATTTGATGAGGGATGATTGATATTGTATGTCGTCCTAAAATTACTTAGTAGTGTATCAGAAACAAAAAGAGAGACTAATCTAGTCTCTCTTTTTGTTATTTATACCTCCTAAGAAAATAGTCTTCTATCACAATGTTTACAAAAAAATCATAGGATGCATGTTAAATGATATTAACATAAATTTATGGTTCGAAATAATTTCACTAATTTCGATTCCTAAATTTGTTTTAAAAAAATTGAAAATATGAAAAATTTTACTTTTAAGTTAATGTGCTTTGCGATGATAGTCTCCTGCTTTGGTCTAAATGCTCAAAAAGCAAATATTGAGCAGATCCGCAACTGCGGCACAGATGAGTACAATGCTCAGCTATTAATTGATAACCCAAACATGATGGGTAGTGATGCTTTTGAACGTCAAATGGCTCCAAAAATCGCAGAAATTAAAAGACAGTTAGAATCTGGCTCAGCAGCCAGAGTTCTTCAATTTACTATACCAGTTGTAGTCCATGTGATTCATAATGGAGAACCAATTGGAACTGGTGCTAATATTTCTGACGCCCAAGTGATTTCACAAATTCAAGTACTTAACGAAGACTTTAGACGTATAGTAGGGTCTAATGGATTTAATAGTAATCCAAATGGTACTGATGTTGAAGTTGAATTTTGCTTAGCTAAGCAAAATCCAGAGGGATGTGTGTCTAATGGGATTGATCGCGTAGATATGTCTGCTGTTAGCACAACTTGGTCTGGTCCTGGTGGAAGTACTGATTCAGTTTTAAAACCTGCAACTATCTGGGACGCTTCTCAATATATGAACATGTGGTCTGTAAATTTTGCAGATGGTTCTTTATTGGGTTATGCACAGTTCCCTGGAGGTCCAGCAAATACTGATGGTGTCGTTTCTAACTACACCTATTTTGGAAGTAATGATGCACCTGGTGTATCTATTCCTGGAGCCTTTAACTTAGGTAGAACTATGACACATGAAGTAGGTCATTATTTAGCTTTATTTCACACCTTTCAAGGTGGATGTGGAGGAGCAGGAGATCAATGTAATGATACTCCAGCTGTAGATTCACCTAATTTTGGCTGCCCTACAAATCACCAATCATGTGGTGATGTAGATATGATCGAAAATTACATGGATTATACAGATGATGCTTGTATGAATGTTTTTACTAATGATCAAAAGGCTCGAGTTATTGCAGCTATGACAACTTCTGCAAATAGACCCAATACGACTACATCAGACAAGTGTACACCTCTAGCAGATGTGAGCAATGATGGTAGTGTAGAAATTAATCTATTGGTTCCTGGTGCAGCTTGTACAGGAGAAGTTATTCCTAGTATTAGAATTCAAAATTTTGGAACGGTTACGCTAACATCAGCAACCCTGTCCTATGATATAGATGGTGGAACATCTACAGATTTTCCTTGGACCGGTAATCTTGCCAATGGAGCATTTGAAGATATTGATCTTCCAGTTATTACTGCTAGTGGCGGAGAACATATATTTAATGTGTCAATTGCATCTCCTAACGGAAATGCAGATGAGCGTAATTGTAATGATGTTACTAGTGCTACTTTTACAGGATCAGATTCTTATGCAGGTACCACAGAGGTTAGACTTACAATAGTACCTGATAATTATGGTAGTGAAACGACTTGGACTTGGAGTGATGAAAATGGTGTTGTAGACACTGGAGGGCCTTACACTAATAATGATTCCACACCAATTGATGAAGTATTTGCTGTTGTTCCATCAATGTGTTATACGTTTGTTATTAATGATGGTTTTGGTGATGGTATCTGTTGTGCTTATGGTATTGGTTCATATCAATTAAGAACAGATGATGACACACCTATCTTTACTGGTGGAGAATTTGCAGATTCTGAGGCTACTCAAATATCAACATTCGCGCTTAGCGTAGATGATTATTTCTCAAACAATAACCTATATGTGTACCCTAATCCAGCAGCTAATCAATTAAATATCAAATTAGGCAATACTAATGATTTGCCTACGAGCTATGAGATTGTTAACATGTTAGGACAGGTCATTACTAAGAGAGCTATTGCTATTAATGAAGATCTTGCGATCAATACAACAGCATTAAGTAATGGGATGTATTTTATTAGAATAACAAAAGACAATGCTTCGATAACCTTACCGTTTATTAAAGAATAAAAGCTTAAGCATTTTTATAAAAAAGAGGGTTGATTTTATCAACCCTCTTTTTATTTGCCTGTAATTATAGGCAATAGAAAAACTTTTAATAGGAGTCATAGTAATATTAAAAATAATAACTAGCTTAAAAAAATGATCAACATCTTTAGATGTGTTTATTTGTAAGAATGTTATTATAACCTAGATTTGATATTGTTGAGCATTATTGATAGAGAGATATCTGGTCTAAATAAAAGGATATTTAAGAAATGTAAAAAGTAGTTTCTTTATTTTTCCGTATTGAAGATGAGCTCAAGACTAAATATATCATTTTGACTAATGCTTTTGAGAAGCAGAATTCTAAGCATTGATTGTAGTGTTTTGACTAAGATTTAACGTTTATTGGACTAATAAGTTTCACTTTAATATTTAAGTTCTTTAATTCTAGAGTATTTAATTCAATTAGAAATGGATAAAAATAATCTGATCAAAAACAAAAAGAGAGGCTATATAAGTCTCTCTTTTTTAATTAGTTATAAATATTAATTGAGCTATTCTACAACTATCTTTCTAGTAATATTTCGATCACCATCTTTAATAGTAACTAAATACAATCCAGATTGAACGTTATTTAATTTAACTGTTTGATGAAAATCAGATCCGTTATCATAAGAGCTGTTGAAAATTTTTCGCCCTCTAATATCATAAACGCTTATATTAATAGCGTTTCCAGAATTAGAATTTAATTTCACTGTAAACTCTCCATTATTAGGATTCGGGAAAATAGCAAAGTTTTCAAACTCATTGTCTCCAACAGATAAGGAAGCCATTACATTAAGTCTATAGTCTTCAGTCTCACCATCATAATTCATTAAACAAGACGCTGGTAGTCCTGGGTCATCTGTATTTACATACTTAGTTGCCACACGCATTGTTGTTACTCCTATGGCTGCATTAGTAGGGATTAAAACAGATAGTGGAGATCCTCCAGATGCACCATTTGCTGTATTTATAGTTTGACCTAAATCATATTCTTCTCCTGCATCATCAAAACTACAATTTTGATTCCAGTCAACCCATACTTTAGTTAAAACTGGGTAGTTTCCATCTGTGTTAACGTTTATAGTTAAATCGTAAGATTCTTCTTTATTTACATCTGTTTCATCTGTAGCTGTATAATCAGTGTAACCAGAAGGTTTACCGTTGTTTAAATTACTAATATCACCAAAGATAACACCAGTATTACTTGTTTGGAACTGTGTTGTTCCCACTGAGTCACATATATCATCAATGATAGATAAAACAACATCCGTAGATTTTGTTTGAGATGTAGATGTTCCCGTAATAGTAATAACATAATCACCTAAAGCTGCACCACCAATATTTCCAATAGTCAAAGTAAATGGTCCATCCATTGACATTGAAGTTGGGTCAAAAACTAAAGTAGAACCAGCAGGTTGTCCAGTAGCCGAAAAAGTTGTTGTTTCAGAAAACTCCATAACTGTTGAGTAACTCATATCAAACACCACATCTTCACCAGAACAGTCACTTGTAGAGCTGTTTAATGCAACAAGATTAAATCCAGGAACTGCTGGTTCGCAAACTCCTGGTTTGATTGCAGGCGCAATAACACTTGTGATGTAGGCATCAACAGCGTTCATTTGTTGTGGTGTAAACATATACATACAAGCATCATTTACATAATCCATATAGTTCATTGAAAGTATATTTTGTCCAGCTGTACAACCCGCTAAAGATCCTGCTGCGGGACACTGATAAGTTTCAACACCCGTATTTGGAGTATCTGCAAAACCATCATCTGTAGCACAAGATGCTCCTCCTGGGCCCCAAGTATGATCTAGGCTATAAAAATGTCCAAGCTCATGGGTTACAGTGCGCCCTAGGTTAAAAGGAGCTTGTGGTGCAATACCACCAGAACATCCAGAACCAGTACCAAATGCACCTAAGTTCATAACGACTGCTCCACCATTTGCTATACTTCCACCTCCTGGTGAGTATCCTAATAATCCAGCGCCTATGTTTTTGATTAAAAAGTTCATATAACCTTGAAAGTTGGTGTCTTGTTCTGGGAAACCAGATCCATTTGCAAAATTATAACCAATAGTTACTGCTGGTTCTCCTTCTAGTAATTCAGGATCAACGCCTGCAGGATGATTCGATGTTGCTAAGCAAAAAGTAATGTTCGCAACTCCTGGTTGTAATCCAGGATAAGAACCACTTGCAGCAGCCCAGTTTGAAATATCTGCATTGGTAGCAGTATAATCTGCATTTAATACATCTACTTGGCTTTGAGCAAGAGCGACTAAACACGCTCTATCTGCCTCATTTCCTGATGGGAAATGTACCGCTACAGGTATTGAAATTATTGCGCCTCTTTGGCTAAAGTCACCATTAGCTCTTCTTGTAAGTTCAGCTTGAAACTTTTTTTGATTCGCTTTGTGTTGCGCAGCGAAGACAGGATCTTTAAGAGCGTCTTGCATATAGTCGTCTGTTGCACAAGTCCTGTCTTGAGCATACATAGAGTAGCCCAAAAGAAATGTAAGCGCAAACATTAATGTTTTTGTCATTGTAATTTTTCTTTTCATGATATAATTTTAATTAATATAGGAATAGGTAAAAATATTTAAAAATATTTAAAGTGTGAGTGGTTTTTCTAATAATTGTGGGTGTCATAACTGTTAGAAAAGAGAATGCGACATTATTTCATGAATTAGTTTAAGCTTATGTAATTTTATATTTTATAATCAAGTCTAAAAATGTGTCTTGAATAATTCGTGTACTGCTTTTACTTTAAGCACTCAATTAACTACTTTTACCAAAAAAAATAGTACTGGAATCAAACACCACAAATATTATTCATAAATCACCTTCTATAATTACTATAGGAACCTTTGATGGTGTGCATATTGGTCATCAAAAAATTATACGACGACTCGTAGAAACAGCAAAAAATAAAGATTTAAAATCTATAGTGCTTACTTTTTTTCCGCATCCTAGAATGGTATTGCAGCCTGATTTTGATATTAAATTATTACATTCTATTGATGAACGTCAAGATATATTATCTCAATTTGGTTTAAAAGAAGTAGTGATTAAAAAATTCACAAAGGCCTTTGCTAATTTGTCTGCCCAGGATTATGTCAAGCAGATCCTTGTGGATGAACTCAATGCTAAACATATCATAATTGGCTATGATCATCACTTCGGGAAAAACAGAACAGCAAACATTGATGACCTAAAAATCTATGGAAAGGAATACGGATTTACCGTAGAAGAAATTTCTGCGCAAGACATAGAAGATGTAGCAGTAAGTTCTACTAAAATAAGGCAATCACTCTTAGAAGGAGATGTTGAGACTGCAAATTCTTATTTAGGCTATCCTTACTTTGTGTCTGGAAAAGTAATTAAAGGAAGGGGTATAGGAAACACTTTAAATTTCCCAACTGCAAATATTCATGTGCCAGAAACGTATAAGCTCATACCTAAAGATGGTGTTTATGTTGTGCGATCATCTATTGATGGTGTTACGGTATTTGGAATGATGAATATTGGTAGCAACCCAACATTTAACGGTGATAAACAATCCATTGAAGTTCACTTTTTTGATATAAATCAAAATTTGTATGATGCGATATTAAAAGTTGAAATTTTACATCGTTTAAGGGATGAGCATAAATTTGAATCTGTTGATTTGCTTAAGGCCCAACTTCAAAACGATAGAATACAGGCTTTAAAGTCTATTGAAAAGTATTATGAATAAGTTCTTATTTAAACATATAGATAACAGTGCACTCATTGTATTTAGAGTCTTGTTTGGAGCTTTAATATTCCTAGAAAGTATTGGTGCCATTTTTACGGGTTGGATTAGAAGAACACTCGTTGAACCAGACTTTACATTTAATTTTATAGGCTTTGATTTTTTACAAGCTATACAAGGTGAATGGATGTATGCGCATTATACTATAATGGGCATTTGTGGTCTGTTTGTCATGGTGGGCTACAAGTATAGAATGAGTATGCTGGCATTTACACTGTTATGGGCTACATCTTATTTTATGCAAAAATCCTCTTATAATAACCACTACTATTTTTTAATGATTTTGAGTGCTATTATGGTGTTTTTGCCTGCTCATAAATACGCCTCAATTGACGTTAGGCAAAATCCAAGTATTAAAAGTATATCAATGCCTAATTGGTGCAGGTTGGTTTTTATCATACAATTATTCATTTTGTATACCTATGCGTCAATCGCTAAAATGTATCCAGATTGGTTGGATTTGACAGTTCCTGAACTGTTGATGAAAAGTAAGCAACATTATGTTCTCGTCGGAAATGTGCTGCAGCAAAAGTTCATGCACTATTTGGTAGCTTATGGGGGAATTTTATTTGACGGACTCATAATACCTTTACTATTATGGAAAAGAACCCGAAGAATAGCCTTTTTTGTTTCCATATTTTTTCATTTATTTAACTCGTTTATTTTTCAGGTTGGAATCTTTCCGTATTTGTCCTTAGCTTTTGCAGTGTTCTTTTACGAACCTCAAGTGATACAAAAGCTATTTTTAAAAGGAAAGACATTGTTTTCCGAAGAAAAAATAGAAATTCCATCTTATGCGACCGTATTTAAAACTGTTTTTGTTTTATATTTTATCATTCAAATTGCACTACCTGTAAGGCATTATTTTATACAGGATAATGTGCTGTGGACAGAAGAAGGTCATAGATTATCTTGGAGAATGATGCTAAGATCTAAAAGGGCTAGTACGCTTTTTACGGTGGTAGACAAAGCTTCAAAAGCACAAACAAAGATTAAATTAGAAGATTATTTAACCAAAAAACAAATACGAAGCGTAAGTAGTAAACCAGACATCATCTGGCAATTTGCGCAACGTTTAAAGTCTGTTTATACAGAGAAAGGTATCGATATTGAGGTCTATGTAAAAGCTTATGTCGGTGTTAATGGAAGACCACTTAAACTGCTTATTGACCCTAAAGTTGATCTCGCTAGCGTAAAATGGAATCTTTTTAAACACCATGATTGGATTTTACCATCAAATCTAGACTAGAATAACTCACAATTCATTAATTTTAGCGTTTCAAAATAGACACCTTATCAATAGGATTTGGTGAATTTAATATAGAAGACCATCATGTTACAAGTTGCATTTATTAGAGAACACAGAGAAGACATTATTAAAGGTTTGGCTAAACGAAATATGGACGCCACCCAAATGATTGATGATGCTATTTCCTTTGATGAAGAGCGTAAACAATTGCAAACACAGTTGGATAATACATTAGCAGAATCTAATGCCATTTCAAAAGAAATTGGAGTGCTCTATAAATCGGGTAAAGCGGCTGAAGCCAATGAATTAAAAGAAAAAATAGCGACACTTAAAGACGCTTCAAAGGCTCTAGGGGATCAACTTAATGCTACGTCTGATGCCCTAACTAATTTGTTATATAAGATTCCAAATGTACCTCATGAGAGTGTGCCAAAAGGAAATTCTGAAGCAGACAACGAAGAGATTTTTAGTGAAGGTGAGATTCCAAAACTTCATGAAGGCGCATTACCGCATTGGGAATTAGCCAAGAAGTATGATATTATTGATTTTGAACTAGGTAACAAAATAGCTGGCGCAGGTTTTCCTGTTTATAAAGGAAAAGGTGCGAGATTACAACGCGCATTAATCGCTTACTTTTTAGATAAAAATACAGATGCTGGTTATACTGAGTATCAACTTCCGCTTTTAGTAAATGAGGCCTCTTGTTATGGTACAGGTCAATTGCCAGATAAAGAAGGACAAATGTATCACGACTCTCGTGACGATTTATATTTAATTCCTACTGCAGAAGTTCCAGGAACCAACGTGTTTAGAGATGTGTTGTTGGCCGAAAGTGATCTGCCAATAGGTATTACTGGATACACACCCTGTTTTAGGCGAGAAGCTGGAAGTTATGGTGCACATGTGCGTGGATTAAATAGACTGCATCAATTTGATAAAGTTGAAATCATTCGTGTGGAGCATCCTGACAATTCTTATAAAGCATTTAATGGCATGATTGATCATGTAAAAGAAATTTTAAATGAATTAAAATTACCTTATAGAATTTTGCGTTTGTGTGGTGGAGATACTGGTTTCCCTGCTGCAATGACTTATGATTTTGAATTGTTTTCTACTGCTCAAGACCGTTGGTTGGAGGTTTCAAGTGTTTCTAATTTTGAATCTTACCAAGCAAATCGTTTACGTTTGCGTTTTAAAAACAGTAAAGGTAAAAACGAATTGGCGCATACTTTAAATGGAAGCTCTCTAGCATTACCTCGTGTTCTTGCAGGTATTTTAGAGAATTACCAAACTGTAGATGGTATCAATATTCCAGAAGTTTTAATCCCATATACAGGTTTCGATAAAATATAATTTTGTAGGAAATTTATATTTAAATATCGTTTAAATGCTAAAAAACAGTGTTGTTCAACGAGTTTTTGACATTTTCCTTTATTTTATGGATATTATTTGTGATGTTAGCGTTCCAAATCACAAGTAACCTACTTAATCATGAAAAATATAAAACGAATTGTTCTCTTAGCAGTACTCATAGTTATGGCAAGTAAAGTTTTTCTTTAAAACTAATTTGACATAAAAACCTTAAAGAACACCAAACAGAATAACTGAATCATTTTTGTAAAGAATAGATTAATAGCACATTTATTTTGTCGGTAATGCCTAAACGTGAGTTTAGGCATTTATTTTGCTATGTATTTAAATTAACAACACTTATGATATCCGTAAACAGTTGTTTTAATTAATTATAAAAACATTCACAATATCTACTTACAGCATTTGTTATATTTACATAAATTAAAATTTAGTATGCGTCAAATTATAATCTGTATTGCTTTTTTATCATGTGGTCTTCTCTTCTCGCAAAGCGAACAATTGGCAGATGATTACTTTAAGCGTGGTGAATTTGATAAAGCATTGATATCTTATCAAAAATTAAACGGAAATAAAAAAAGCTCTAAATACATTTATAAAATTATAGAAACATTACAGCAATTAGAGCGCTATGACGAGGCTCAAGAGCAGATTTTACAGCGTATGAAGGAGATTAATTATCCGCCATTACTAGTAGAACTTGGATACAACTACCAACTTAAAGATAGTATAGATTTAGCTAATAAATATTATAAAGAAGCCCTTCAAAAGGGGGAAGAGCGACCAAGTTACACCTACGGAATAGCAAAAAAATTCGAAGACTATTCATTATTAAATCAAGCTTTAGAAGCCTATAAGAAGGGAATGGAGTTAAATCCAGATCTTAACTTTAATATGCAAATGGCTCGCATTTATGGAGAACAAGGAAATATTGAATTACTATTTTCAAACTATATAGATTACATAGAAGCGAAGCCAGATTTTCTTAATAATGCAAAACGAGCGTTTAGCGATTTTGTATCAGAGAATAAAGAGAACGAAAACAATCGTACGTTAAGAACGCTTCTTCTCAAGAAATCACAATTCAATCCGCAACCACACTGGAACGATATGTTGAGTTGGTTATACATCCAGCAAAAAGAATATAACAAAGCTTTTATTCAAGAAAAAGCATTGTATCGTAGGTCTCAAGAAAGTTTAAGTCGTATTCTGGATTTGGCTTTAACCACTGTAAAGCAGAAGGACTATAAAATGGCCAACTCCATTTTTGAATTTGTTCTAGAAAATTCACAAGACATTAAAACGGTATTGACAGCACATCAGTACATGCTGGAAATTGAGATTGAAAATGCTGATGAAAAGCAACTTAAAGATATTGATGAGAAATTTAATAAACTATTTTTCGAATTTGGTAAGTATGAGCAAACGATAGCACTTCAGATCGCCTACGGAAATTTTCTGGCCTTCAATAAACAGCAACCAAAAGAAGCTAGTGATTTCTTGAAAAAGAGTCTAAAATTAAATTTATCAAATTTCCAGAAAGCTACCGTAAAATTAAAGTTAGGAGATGTTTTGGTATTTCAAGAGCGATTTAATGAAGCCTTAATTTATTACACGCAAATCCAAGCCAATTTAAAAAATAGTACCATTTCTCAAGAAGCACGATTTAAAGTTGCAAAAACAAGCTATTACAAAGGTGATTTTGAATGGGCAGAATCACAATTAAAAATCTTGAAAGCCTCAACATCGCAGTTGATTGCTAATGACGCTTTAGAATTGAAGTTGCTCATTTCAGATAATAAAGATGAAGACTCACTTCAAACCGCTTTAAATTTATATGCAAAAGCCGACTTAATGTTTTTTCAAAACAAAAGTGAAGAGGCTATTGCATTGTTAGATATAATCCTAAAGGAGCACAAAGGCGAATCCATAGAAGATCAAGCGTTATATATGCAAGCCAAACTCTATGAGAAAACGAAACAAATATACAAAGCTGTTGCCTCTTACGAATATATCATCGCCAACTACAGAGATGAAATTCTTGCGGATGACGCACATTTTTATTTAGCAGAACTCTACCAGAACCAATTAGCACAGCCTGAAAAAGCAAAAGAGCTTTACGAGAAAATCATCTTTAATCACGAAGATAGTATTTACTTTATTGAGGCAAGAAAACGATTTAGGATGTTGCGTGGTGATGCTATAAATTAGTTACGTAACATTTGTGAAACGAACTTAATGATAGAATTAAAACTTTCGACTTTAGCAGAATTTGGACTGATTTGTGAAAACTAGTAAATCAAAAAAATCAAGACGTAAAAATAAATAAAGGTGGTTTTACTAGAACGACCCTTTTTTAGCAATGGAAAGAAAACCAACCTGTCATTTTCCATACTTTGGGTTCTGCGAATTTAGCAACTTTTGGAGATGGAAATTTTTCCATTGGATTAATGGTGAGCACAGGAATTATTCTAGAATTAAAAAGTGACTTTGCATATTTATTAATGGAAATGAAGAATTAAGAACAAGTACCATTTTTACAGTTTATTAGCCTTAGCTTAATAACAAACAACTTAATAACAATGCACATCGCAGAAACCAAACGCCTAATCCTTTCCAAAATCACTATAGATGATGCGCCTTTCATCTTAGAATTAATGAACACACCAGGTTGGCTCAAATACATTGGTGATCGCAATATCAAAACGGTTGAAGCTGCTGTAGAACACATAAAAAATAACCAACTCAAATGCTATGAAACCCATGGTTTTGGATATTACAAAATGCAAATCAAAGCAGAAGACCTAAAAACTATTGGAACCTGCGGATTATTAAAACGCGATAATTTAGAAGACATTGACATTGGGTTTTCAATACTTCCAGAGTATCATGGTAAAGGCTATGCTTATGAAGCAGTAAGTAAAATCATGAAGCTTGCTAAAAACGAATTTGGGATAAAAACCATCTGTGCAATCACACTTCCAATAAACAAAGCATCCATTAAACTTTTGGAAAAATTAGGGGTATCTTACCAAAAAACAGTAAAACCCTTTGATGACAACGAAGAACTTCTGTTATTTGCAAAAACGTTATAAGTTTAAATGTAAAAGTTGTTGCACAGAGATTCACAGAGGCACATAGAGAAGCGTTTATCTTCTCAGAAGAATGTCTCTTGTGATAGATAAAAATATCAATGCTGCCACAATTCCACAAAAAACAAATTAACGACTAATGATAAACACAACCTATGATCATATACAACATCACAGTAAACATAGACGATTCGGCACATGACGAATGGTTAGAATGGATGAAGACCGAGCATATTGCACAGGTATTAGGAACAGGGAAATTTGAAAAAGCGACCTTTTCTCAAGTATTGGTAGAAGAAGACATGGGAGGAAAAACCTATTCCATACAATATCGTTCATATTCAAGAGAAGCATTAGACGCCTATTACAAAGAAGATGCAGATAGATTACGTCAAGTAGGTTTAAAGAAGTTCGCAGATAAAATGCTTGCGTTTAGAACAGAACTTCAAATTATAGATGAGTACAACGTAAAATTCAAATAAGGTGTCAAAGTTTAATAACAATCAAGTTAGGGCAAAAAAGCATTTAGGACAACATTTCTTAAATGATGAGACTATTGCTAAAAATATAGCAGATAGTCTAACATTAGAAGGCTATAAGCATGTATTAGAAATTGGACCAGGAACAGGTGTTTTGACAAAATACTTGCTTAAAAAAGATGTAAAAACTCATGTGATTGAAATTGATAGTGAATCGGTAGAATACCTCAAAGCCAATTATCTTAATTTGGCAGATCGCGTTCATGAACACGATTTTTTAAAGTATGATATCACTGAGATTTTTAATGACGAGCCTTTTGCTATCATTGGTAATTTCCCGTATAATATTTCAACACAAATCGTGTTTAAAACTTTAGAAATGCGCGATCAAATCCCTGAATTTGCAGGAATGTTTCAAAAAGAAGTTGCAGCACGTATTTGCTCAAAAGAAGGCTCGAAAGTATATGGAATTATGTCAGTCTTGGTTCAAGCTTTTTATGAAGCAGAGTATTTATTTACGGTGCCACCAACGGTTTTTATTCCACCACCAAGAGTAGAGTCTGGAGTACTTAGACTTAGAAGAAAAGAAAATTTCACATTACCAGTGGATGAAAAGTTGTTTTTTAGAGTGGTAAAAACTGCATTTCAGCAACGTAGAAAGACATTGCGTAATAGCTTAAAAGCCTTCGATCTGTCAGATAATTTAAAAGCAAATGTTATATTTGACAAACGTCCAGAACAGCTAAGCGTAGCATCTTTTTTAGATTTAACGCAACGCATTGAAAACGACGAGAATCAAGAATAAGATTTTTTTATTTCCGAAGAGAAAAACGTCAAAACCTCATGATCTTAGAAAGAGAAAATAGTCAATTTGAACTTACAGATGAGCTCATCGAGCAGGTGGAACTTTGCGTTGAAACTAAAGACGACGTAGCCCTCAAACGTGTGCTTAATGAATTTCACTTTGCTGATGTCGCAGAGATTCTTGATGAATTAGATCTCGAAGATTCCGTTTACGTTATAAAATTACTCGACTCTGAAACGACTTCAGAAATCCTCATGGAATTGGATGAGGACACCAGGGAAAAAGTACTTAAAAACTTGTCGGCAAAAGAAATTGCCGAAGAGATTGAAGAGTTAGATACCGATGATGCTGCAGATATTATTGCCGAATTACCTGAAAACAGGCAGGCAGAGGTCATCTCCAAAATTGAAGATAAAGAACACAGAGAAGAAATTACTGAGCTACTTACCTATGACGAGGATACAGCAGGTAGTTTGATGGCTAAAGAACTGGTAAAAGTTTATGAAACTTGGACAGTTGCAGGATGCTTACGTCGTATAAGAAGTCAAGCCCAGGAGGTTACAAGAGTACACTCCATATATGTTGTCAATAAAGAAGAAAAACTTATAGGACGCCTATCTCTTAAAGATTTAATTGTTGCTAAAAGCGATCAAAAAATTGCAGATATATTAAAAGAGACGGTAGACTCCGTTAATGTCAATGATGATGTAGAAGATGTTGCAAAAGTGATGTCTAAATATGATTTGGAAGCCATTCCAGTTGTGGATGATAACCAAACCCTTTTAGGTCGAATCACCATTGATGATATCGTAGATGTATTAAAAGAAGAAGCCGAAAAAGATTATCAAATGGCAGCTGGTCTTACTGGAGATGTCGAAGCAGATGATAGTATTTTAGAGTTGACCAGAGCGCGATTGCCTTGGCTTGTTCTAGGACTTTTTGGAGGTCTTGGAAGTGTGTTTATCATGAAAGGCTATGAAAATATCATGGAAACGGTACCATCACTATTTTTCTATACACCATTAATCGCAGCAATGGCAGGAAATGTAGGAGTACAATCTAGTGCAATTATTGTGCAAGGTATCGCTAATGATAACGTCAAAGGAAGCATGGGTAGTAGATTACTAAAAGAAGTTGGATTGAGTCTCATTAACGGGTTTGTATTAGCGTTATTGGTGATTCTTTTCGGTTTTATTATTGGTCAAGACACGACCGAAAGTTTAGCAATAGCAGTATCCATGATGTCTGTCATCGTTGTAGCAGCCCTCGTTGGGACCTTTGTTCCTATTATTTTGGACAAGCGAGGTATTGATCCAGCCATCGCCACAGGACCATTTATTACAACCAGTAATGATATCCTTGGGATTTACTTGTTTTTTGTGCTTTCAGGATTGATTATTGGGTTTTAAAATTTGGGCGTTACACTCTTCCATAAAAATTACAGAGCGTCAGGCTTTCCGTTTCAATCTTTTGAAAAAAAGCAAAAGGATTTACGCTACAATCCTTAACGCGAAAGATTGTAACTTTATACAACTTAAAGACATTTTATAATGAAACCCATAAATATTAAAGAAAAACACACCTTATTCTCTAAGCAATGGCATCCACATCGCATTGCAACCGTAGATAATATGCAAGTCATACTCGCTAAAATAAAAGGCGAATTTGTATGGCATAGTCATGACGATGAAGACGAGTTATTTCAAGTTGTTAAAGGCACATTGTACATGCAATTTAGAGATAGGACAGAAGTCGTCAAAGAAGGCGAAATTATCGTTGTGCCTAAAGGCGTAGAGCATAATCCAACCACAAAAAATGGTGAAGAAGTGCATTTACTGCTATTTGAAAAACTCGATACAGCCCATACAGGAAATGTACAAGACGAGATGACACAAACGGACTATCCTGAAATATAACGATCAAAAGACCTCACAGGTTTTCAAAACCCGTGAGGTCTAACCATAAGCCCGTTTTACCTTGGTCATTACCTTATTATATTTGAAATAGTTTTCATTTAAAGTAATTGGCGAAGCCAGTAAAGTGCTTTATTAGTAATTTATTTAATTATAGAACGCAATTGTTTTGTTAGCTATATTTGTAGTTAGAAATTCACTTTTTTAAAATTAAAAAGTCTTCCCTTTGGGAAGATTTAGATGGGAACATGAAAATCCTCCACCTAGACAAAAATCACCCACTACTCCTAGAGCAACTCAATGCTTTAGGATACACCAACGACGAAGATTACACATCTTCAAAAGAAGCTATAGAAAAGATGATCCATCAATACGACGGATTCATTATACGTAGCCGATTTAAAATTGATGCACCCTTTTTAGATTCCGCAGTAAACCTTAAATTCATAGGTCGCGTTGGTGCAGGATTAGAAAATATAGATTGTGAGTATGCTGAGCGTAAAGGCATCAAACTAATCGCTGCACCAGAGGGCAACCGCAATGCAGTTGGTGAGCATAGTTTGGCAATGCTACTGTCATTGTTTAATAACCTAAATAAGGCAGATCAGGAAGTGCGTCAAGGGAAATGGCAACGTGAAGAAAACCGCGGACTAGAACTCGAAGGGAAAACGGTTGGACTTATTGGCTATGGTAATATGGGTAAAGCTTTTTCTAAAAAACTACGAGGTTTTGATGTTGAGGTACTTTGTTATGATCTTAAAGATAATATTAGCGATGAGAATGCTAAGCAAGTAGCGTTACAAGAACTTCAAGACAAAACTGATGTGCTGAGTTTACACACTCCAGAAACTGCATTAACTATTGATATGGTGGATACAGGATTTATCAATGGTTTCAAAAAATCGTTTTGGCTTATTAATACCGCACGTGGAAAAAGCGTGGTGACCAAAGATTTAGTTTCCGCTTTAGAATCTGGTAAAATTTTAGGAGCAGGTTTGGATGTTTTAGAATATGAAAAAGGGTCTTTTGAGAATTTATTTAAACAGTCTTTCACATCGGGCGGAGTCGAGATGCCAGAAGCTTTCAAGTATCTCATTTCCGCAGAGAATGTGATATTGACACCTCACGTCGCTGGATGGACTATTGAGAGCAAAGAAAAATTGGCGCAAACCATCGTAGATAAAATTAAAGCAGAATTTTGTTAACTTTAGAGTGTTAATTTGAAGCACTATGCAATCTAAAGCCACATCGCCAGAAACGTATATCAAACAACTACCCGAAGAACGGAAAGCGCCAATTACAAAACTACACGCACTTATAAGAAAGCACATGCCTAAAGGCTTAGAAGCTGGAATGGCTTATGGTATGTTGGCGTATTATGTTCCGAAATCTATCTATCCAAATGGCTATCATTGTAAGCCATTTCCACCCTTACCATTTATAAATTTAGCCTCACAAAAAAACTTTATTGCGCTATATCATTCTGGTATATATGCAAAAAAAGAATTGTATAATTGGTTCGTTGCAGAATACCCAAAGCACTGCAAATTTAAACTAGATATGGGGAAAAGTTGTGTGCGTTTTAAAAAGATGGATAATATTCCGTATGATTTAATCGAACAGCTTTTGGGAAAAATGACTGTAGAGGAATGGATAGCTATTTATGAGAATGCGATAAAAAAAATAAAGTTTAACTAGGTTCCTACTGCTATGGGAACTAAAAATAAATGTTCTATAAGAAAAAGAGTGACAGGTATAGGCGGATTATTCTTTAAAACTAAAGATCCAAAGGCATCAAAAGATTTGTACAACAAACACTTAGGTTTTGATACAGATGATTATGGAAGTGCGTTTTGGTAGAAAGATAAGAGGGAAATGATTGCTCTACGCAATGGAGCCCTTTTAAAGAGGATACCAAACACTTTGAGCCCTCAAAAAAGGAGTTCATGTTTAACTATCGTGTTGAAAACTTAAAAGAATTATTAGTGACTTTAAAAGATGAAGGTGTCACAATAGTAGATGAGACGGAAGCGTACAGCTATGGGGAATTTGGTTGGACCCTAGATAACTAAGGCAACAAAATTGAGCTTTGGGAGCCAATTGACCAAGTTTTTAAGAAGTAATGTAACAAAAATATAAATTAAAGGACTCATAAATAAACGATTTCAATGACTGAAAAGAACAACAACTTAGAAGAAGATTTAGATGCTATTGTGGAATCAACGGAAGATTCTGTCAGCGAAACAACTGATGCTATTGGTGATAAAGAGACTGAGTTAAAAGAAACTACCAGTGAAGCTTTTGATGCTGCAAAAGAAAAAGCTACCGAGTTAGCAGCTGATGCTAAAGACGTTCTAGGGAATGTAAAAGATAAAGCTACAGAGTTTATTGAAGGTGACGGAAAGGAAATACTCGATAAAGCAAAGAGTAAGGTCTCTGAATTAACTAGTGATGCTGGAGAAAAGCTAAATGTATTTGCTGGTGATGCAAAAGAAAAAACTGCAGAGTTTATTGAGGATGCTAAAGAAACATTTGATGATGCTAAAGAGAAAGCGTCTGAGTTAGCAAGTGACGCGGGAGAAAAACTAGGAGGATATGCAGATGTTGCTAAAGAGAAAGTTTCTGAATTTGCTGATAAGGCAGAAGATAAATTAGAAGACTTTACAGAAGATGCAAAAGAGACATATACTGAAGTTAAAGAAAAAACAAAAGGATTCTTTCAGAGGTTATTTGGGAAATAATAAATGTAATCCGCTTCAATTTTGTTAAATTTATACGAAATAACCATAAATTTAAATAATTGTAAAGATGTCAGACGATAATAAAAATTTGAGCGACGACCTTGATGATATGATAGGAGACGCAAAAGAAGGTGCTAAAAATGCAGGTGAAAAAATAAGTAGTTCTGCTAAACAATTTTCAGAAGACGCGAAAGAGTTTGCTGATGATACTAAAGCTTCAGCCAAGGAATTTGCAAGTGACGCTAAGGATGTGTTTAGTGATGGAAAAAATGTAGCAATAATTGCTCATATTACGATAATAGGGTGGATTATTGCTATTGTGATGAATAGCTCTAACAAAACTGAATATGGTTCATTTTACGTTCGTCAAATCTTAGGGATTATGCTTCTAGGGTTTGTTTGTAGTATTGTTCCTGTCCTTAATTTTATTGCATGGATTTTACCCGTTTCGATGTGGATAATGAGCTTAATAGGGGCTTTAAGTGGAGAAAAGAAACCAGTATTTTTACTGGGAAATCAATTTCAAGAGTGGTTTAAAAGCATATAATTAACAAGCCAGAATTTTGTATTCTGGCTTTCTGTTTAATTTTATCATCGTAATATTGCAATATTACGATGATAAATGTTATCTTTACTTCATAATAATAAATTATGGGAGCTACAAAACGTTTTATTTATAATCAAAGTATTAATGAAGTTGCAAACATAGCAAAGGTGTTTGCGCATCCTGCTCGTGTAGCTATTCTTAAATGTATTAGTGAACAGGAAGGTTGTATCAATAACGATTTGGTTGATGAGATTGGATTATCACAAGCCACTATTTCGCAACATTTAAGCGTGATTGGTGATGCTGGTTTATTGAAAGGTCGATTTGAAGGAAAGAAAAAATGTTATTGCCTCAATATAGAGCGCTTTGAAGAATTTCAAATCTTATTGAATTCCTTTTTTATAAACACAAAAACCAATTGCTGCTAGCGGATAATCAATACTATTTTACTCATGCGTCGAACTCAAAATTAGAACTAAAATGAAAACACAAGAACTATTCTCAATATTAGAACAACATCAAGATAAAACATTATTATTTGAATATGCATCAAACAAATTTGTAGGTGCCAATTACCATATTACCGAGGTTAAGCATATAAAAGTAGACTCTGTAGATTGTGGAGCACAAACCGATTCTTGGAATGAAACAGTCATCCAGCTTTGGGAGAGTCCATTGGAGAAAAATAAAACGGAACACATGTCCGTTTTCAAAGCCTTAAGTATTTTGAAAACCGTTGGTAAAAAGAAGTCTTATGACTTAGACGCTGAAGTAAAATTTGAATATAGTAACGCATCATTTCACACTGCGCAATTATTTGTTAATGACTTCAAAATAGAAAATGACACCCTTACTTTTCAATTAGGTATTGAAAAAACTGATTGTAAAGCTAAAGAACTGTGTGGTATTCCAGAAGTTGTTATAAACACTTTAGAAAAAGCGAAAGAAACGGTGGACGCTTGTTGTGATCCAAATAGTAATTGTTGTTAATAATTATAAGATGAAAAACATTCTCGTACTCTGTACTGGTAATTCGTGCAGAAGCCAAATGGCTCACGGTTACCTCAATATATTAACTAAAGGAAAAGCTAACATCTATAGTGCAGGAATTGAAACGCATGGTATAAATCCCGGAGCGGCTTCAATAATGAAAGAAGATGATATTGATATTTCAAATCATACTTCTAACAACGTGAACGAGTACGCTCATATTGACTTTGATTTCATTTTGACAGTTTGCGACCATGCGAATGAAAATTGCCCATATATCCCAAGTAAGAATGCTTTGAGATTACATCATAACTTTTTTGATCCTTCTAAGGTGATTGGTTCTAATGAAGATAAGCATTCAGCTTTTTTAAAAGCTAGGAATGACATTAAGGAGTATACTGAGAATTTCGTACACCAAAATTTTTAGTAATCAGTATCTAATCCATAGTCCAACGGTAAAGCATCTCCAAGGCGTTGACTACCCATATTACCGCCAAAGAGCACATCTGCTATAGGCGCATAATTTCCATAGTTATCTATTTTAAACTCAGGAATCGTAGTTTTTATAATCGACTCTTTAGAGCCTTTGTAAAATATGTCTAATTTTTCTTTTAGAACTACTGTTTTATATCCGTATTCATCTTTTAGAGATGTAGTTAAATACTCATAAGGATCTACTTTGAATCCTTTAACACCCAAAATATAACCTTCTTCTTCCAATTGTTTGTTATACAATGCCCTTATAAAATGTTGAGTAGATCCCTTATAGGTTTTTAATCTATTTTTAGAAATGCGTTTCCTTTTTTGAGTATCCAGATCTTTGAAAAAGGAAGTCCCTAAATATACGACAGCTGTAGAACCCCAATTTCCAAAGGTGATTTCAAAATCAATAATTTCAAAGCTAATTTCATACTTCAAACTGTTATTTCTAACAAGTAATGGAGTATTGCTCCAAGCAGATAGTGTGCCATCTCTTTTGTTATAGCGTAGTTTTAAGTCTTTTTCATTGAGGATTTTACAGGATGTACCGTTTTTAGATTTGCCTAAAAATTCTTGTTTAAACGTCTTCATCTTTAATTCTCTAGACATGCCATCATCTGTATCAATGACAATAAGATCTAATTCATTAATGGATTCTTTTAAAAGAACAACAATTTCATTTTTAGTCCGGTAGTCCGATATAAATACTTTTTCATAACCTAAGAATGAAATGACCAAAGTAGATTGTACAGCGTCTGTAAATTCAATAGAAAACTGTCCTTGGTTATTCGTAGAGGTGCCTATTGTCGTATTATCAAAATAAACACTAACAGATTCTAGAGGTTGATTGGTAGCTCCATCTAAAATAGTTCCAGACAAGGTTTGTGAAAAGGAAATTGTAACACATAAAAAAAGAAGAACCGAAAGAATTCTATTCATCACTATTTCCAGAAAATTTACGTTCTAACTCCGCTTGAAATTCTTCCATAACAGGTTTTACAGTGCTTTCTGGTAGGTCTGCAATTTTAATATACATCAAGCCGTCAACCGAATTATTAAACAAAGGGTCTACGTTAAAAGCGACGAGTCGTGCATTCTGCTTTATATATTTTTTTAGAAGTACAGGCATCCTTAAAGCTCCTGGTTCAATCTCGTCTATAATTTTATCAAATTTGTTTAGATCTGCTTCGGTTTCATCAAAAACGAAATCTTTATCAGCATCTTTTAGTTTGACTTTAAATTCTTTTTTAGGATATACATATTGAGCCACATAAGGATCGTAATAATGCGATTTCATAAACTCAATCATTAGAGATTTTGAAAAATCAGAAAACTGATCACTAATACTTACGCCTCCAATTAAATATTTATGTTCTGGATGACGCAATGTAGTGTGCACGATACCTTTCCAAAGTAAAAACAAAGGCATTGGTTTTTGCTGATACTCTTTAATTATAAATGCGCGACCCATTTCAATTGATTCACTCATCATTTTATAGAGTTCTGGCTCAAACCTAAAAAGATCTTGAAGGTAAAAACCGTCAATACCATAGCGTTCAAAAATTTTGGAACCCAATCCCATTCTATAAGCTCCTGCAAGTTTTTGGGTGCTGGTATCCCATAAAAACATATGGTGGTAATAGGTATCAAAACTATCTAAATCAATGGCTTCGTTTGTGCCTTCTCCAATTTCCCTAAATGTTATTTCTCGCAAACGACCAATTTCGTGCAGTATGTTTGGGATGAGTTTAGCTTCAGTTAAATAGACCTCGTAATTTTTACTTTCTAATAGTCTAAAATCCCCTGCTCTTAAAGCGTCCACTTCTGCAGCCATTTTTTCTGCACTTACAGATCCTACAATGCGCTTTGGCGGTTTTGCTGGCGGCTTTAATTTATTGGATAAATTGTCTAAAATTTTTGGCTTATCTTCAAAAGCATTCGATAGAATATAGGTTTTTCGTCTTATGAAATCTGAAAAATCAGATAATGATTTATGCTCTTTTTGATCATTTACTGAAATAGCACGACCAATTCTAACCTTGATAACTCTGTTTTTTTGAGTGAGTACTTCCGAGGGTAATTTTGCAGTTCTAAACGTATCACTAATCTTTGATAACTTATAAAATAACTTACTGTTTTTAGCATGGAAATAAATAGGCACAACAGGGACTTCTGCTTTTTGTATTAATTTCATAGCAGCCTCTTCCCATGGTTTATCAACAACAAGTTTGCCATCTTTATAGGTGGACACTTCTCCCGCAGGAAATATTCCTAAAGGATGACCTTCTCTTAAATGTAAAATTGAATTTTTAAAACCAGCGATGCTAGACTTTACATCTTTTCTGTCTTCAAAGGGGTTAACGGGTATGATGTAAGGTTTTAAAGGCTCAATTCTATGTAATAAAAAATTAGCGATAATCTTAAAATCTTGACGTTGTTCAATCATAAGTTTAAGCAATAGAATCCCGTCAATTCCTCCAAGTGGATGATTAGAAACTGTAATATAAGCACCATCTTTTGGGAGACGCTTTAAATCCTCTTGAGGGATTTCAAATTTAATTTGAAAATCGTCCAAAATCGCATCCAAAAACTCACCATCTCTCAAATGCTTATTGCGTTTATAAAACCTATTGATTGTAGATATTTTTAAGACTTTCATTAATAACCATCCAACGAATGTGCCTACAAATCCATACTTATCAGCATTGATGGCTTTTGCAACCTCTTTTGCGGTAACTAACCCTGTATCTTGTTCTTTGGTCATATATAATTAATAGTAACGGTAAAAGTAGTAAATTCTTTATTGAGTTACTATTTGAATTGTCTCGTGAGTTAACTGTTTTAAAAGTAGTTCTTTATCTTTCTCTACGGAAGCAATCGCCTGCTCATTATAATGTCTTACGGTATAAAGACTAACATTCTCATTAATTGTTACTTTAAATTTCGCTTTTAGATGCTGAAGCAATCGATCTAAATTATCATAAGTATTCTCAAAACACACCGAAAAACTAATTGCAGAATTCTGAATCACATCAACTTTCATTTTATAGAGGTGCAACAATTTAAAAATCTCACTAATATTTTCTTCTACGATATAACTAAAATCTAATGATGACAAAGAAATTAATACTTGATTCTTTTTAACTATAAAACAGGGTGTATTTGGTTCAATTCCAACACCTTTTCCAACACGTGTTCCTGCATCCTTAGGGTTTAAGAATGACTTCACAAATAAAGGGATTTCTTTTTGTTGTAAAGGTTGTAACGTTTTAGGGTGTATTACAGAAGCACCATAAAATGCCAATTCAATAGCTTCACGATAAGAAATATTATTCAGTAATTGTGCGTTTTCAAAATAACGTGGATCTGCATTTAAAACGCCAGGGACATCTTTCCAAATGGTAACGCTTTCAGCATTTAAGCAATAGGCAAAAATAGCTGCTGTATAATCACTTCCTTCTCGTCCTAGCGTCGTTGTGAAATTATTGGCATCACTACCTAAAAACCCCTGAGTGATATTTAAAATTGTAGCATCAAAATTTGTTTTTATGTTCGTTTGTGTGTCTTCCCAATTCACATTGGATCTGCGGTAGTAATCATCCGTTTTAATAAATTCACGAACATCTAACCAATTATTTTTTAATCCAATCTTATTGAGATAACCACTTATAATTGTTGTTGATAATAATTCTCCAAAACCAATGACTTGGTCGTAGACAAAATTATAATCTGGAGATTTATTCCGAAGAAAAAATCCATCTAAATCTTCAAGAATAGAAGATACTCTCTTAAATATTGGATGTTGCGTATTCTCAAAAAGATCTAACAAAATAGTATTATGGAACTCTTTAATATCTTGAACTGCACTTGGTAATTCAAGTTTATTATTAAAATAATTTTTAATTACTAACTCCATAGCATTAGTCATTTTACCCATTGCAGATACTACAACCAATGTGTTTTCATAACCAACTTGCTGTAATACTCGAGCAAGATTTTTTACGCCTTCAGCATTTTTGACAGAGGCTCCTCCAAATTTAAATACTTGCATATTAAATATTTGATATATAGTTTTTCATTCCGTTTTCGTCGAGGTGAACAACATCCCAGTCACGTTTCACATGTGCGCCTTTCTTTTCGTAAAAAATAATAGCGGGTTCGTTCCAATCAATAACTTCCCAGCTTATGCGTTTAACGCCTAAACCATGACCGTATTTTACAACCTCATCTAAAAGTGCTGTGCCTAATCCTGTCCCTCTTTTATTTTGGCTTACAATTAAATCTTCTAGATGTAAAATAGTGCCTTTCCATGTAGAAAATCGATTATAAACCAAAGCAATACCTTCTACAATGTCTTCAGATTCGGCTACAAAACACACAAACTGTTTAGGATTTTCAAATGCGCCTTTTTGTAAATCTTTTACAGTGACTTCCACAGCATCAGGCTCTTTTTCAAAAACAGCTAACTCATTAATGAGTTCTAGTACTCTAGGCATATCGTTTTTAGTAGCTTGGCGAATGGAAAACATCATAATTTTTCTTTAGCTCAAATATAGTCCAAACTAAATTATCACAGGATACATTAATTACACGAAAACGTTGTCGTTGACCAAAAAAACAAGATATTTGTAAAAACAAGAACACTACATGTCTCGAAAAAATCAAACACTAGGTGAGTTTATTATAGAAAATCAATCTTCTTTTAAATACACCTCTGGTGAATTATCTCGACTTATAAACTCTATTCGTTTAGCAGCAAAAGTGGTTAACCACGAAGTCAACAAAGCAGGTTTAGTAGATATTATTGGTGCTGCAGGTGATACAAATATCCAAGGAGAAGATCAACAAAAGCTAGATGTTTACGCTAATGATAAGTTTATTCAAACTATGACTAAACGTAATATTGTTTGCGGTATAGCCAGTGAGGAGGAAGATGATTTTATCGCGATTAATAGTCAGGATGAGAACAACCAAAACAAATATGTGGTGTTGATAGATCCTTTAGATGGCTCGTCAAATATTGATGTTAATGTTTCGGTAGGGACTATTTTTTCAATTTACAGACGCGTCACTCCTGTTGGTACGCCTGTAACTATAGACGACTTTCTTCAAAAAGGGAATATGCAAGTAGCAGCAGGATATGTTGTTTACGGTACATCAACAATGCTTGTGTATACTACAGGTGACGGTGTTAATGGATTTACATTAAATCCAGCAATTGGAACCTTTTATTTGTCACATCCAGATATGCGTTTTGAAGAAGATGGTAAAATCTACTCGGTAAACGAAGGTAACTATATCCACTTTCCACAAGGAATAAAAAACTATATCAAGTATTGTCAACAAGAAGAAGGTGATCGTCCATATACAAGTCGATATATTGGTTCTCTAGTATCAGATTTCCACAGAAATATGATTAAAGGTGGGATTTATTTATATCCAAAAAGCTCCAAGAATTCTAATGGTAAGTTACGTTTACTATACGAATGTAACCCAATGGCATATATAGCAGAGCAAGCTCACGGTAAAGCAAGTGATGGATTCACCAGAATTATGGATATTGAACCTACAGAGCTCCACCAACGTGTCCCATTTATTTGCGGAAGTAAAAATATGGTAGAAAAAGCTGAGGAGTTTATGCGTGACGCAGCGGTTTAACTATTTTTTTTCTACGGAAATTGAACGTTAGACACCATTGTGATTATGAAAGTATTTCCTAGCTTTTATGGGATATGCTTAAGAGTTAAAATCAAAATTTATGTAATAAAAAAAAGCCACTGTTTAAGTGGCTTTTTTATTATAATTTCATTCTGAAAGCTTTCAGAATATAAAACAAGTTGTTATTGATTCATCGTTTTAATCTCTTCGATAAAAGTGTCCAAAACCGCACCATTACTTACTAAAGTTAAGGCCTTGTCCACTACATATTTTGCGTTTTCTGGAGAAAAACCTAAACCTACAGCAATTTTACGCAATACGACTTCTTCATGCTCTCCTTTAATATGATCTACATAAACCATACGTGCCAAATCATACAGACGTTCCAAACGAATATCATAAGATGTTGGTGGATTGATAGGATGTGATTTGTAATCTTTTAAGATAGTAGCATAATTATTTTCACCAATTTCTAAACGTCTTGCTAAACGATCTAAAAATGCTTTTTCCTCTTCGGTGATTATTCCATCATCCATAGCAACTCTTACAATTGATGCAAAGTGGTCTTCGTTGCGTTTTTTAAATCCGCTATCAAATAAATCTGAAAATGACATATATTTTAATTTTAAAGTGGCTCAAAGATAGTTTTATAATTACATTTTAACAATAAGAACTAAGACAAAAATTTTATCTTTACACAAAATAAAATGTCTTGAGTAAATCCATTCTCTCGCAAACGTATGCACAGGCTTTGCAAATGCAAAATCTGCGCATAGCCATTGCCAATTCACAGAATAAAGTACATCTTAAAGGTCTTGTTGGGTCAGCATTATCACTCGTTTTAAGTGAAAGTTTTAAATCTGCTGAGCTACCGTTTCTACTCATATTTAATGATAAAGAAGAGGCTGCTTTTTACCTCAATGATTTAGAGGGATTATTGAGTGACAAGGATGTACTCTTTTATCCAGGAAGTTATAGGAGACCATACCAAATAGAACAGACCGATAATGCCAATGTGCTGCTAAGAGCTGAGGTTTTAAATCGCATTAATTCACGTAAAAAACCCGCGATAATCGTTACCTATCCTGATGCGCTTTTTGAGAAAGTAGTTACACGTCGCGAATTAGAAAAGAATACCTTAAAAATTGCAGTTGGTGATGAATTGTCACTAGATTTTGTGAATGAAGTCCTGTTTGAATACAAATTTAAGCGTGTAGACTTTGTAACCGAGCCTGGAGAATTTTCGGTTCGTGGTGGAATTGTAGATGTGTTTTCATTCTCTCATGATGAACCGTATCGTATTGAGTTTTTTGGTGATGATGTGGATAGTATTAGAACCTTTGATGTAGAAACGCAATTGTCTACAGAACAGATTAAGAAAATAGGTGTGATCCCTAATGTTGCTAATAAATTCTTAGACGAAAATAGACAGAGTTTTCTAAAATATATTGCTCAAAAAACAGTAGTTTTCTCTAAAAATACAGACCTTTTATTTTCTAGAATTGATGATTTCTTCGGAAAAGCAGAAGACGCATTTAAAAATTTATCTTCAGAAATTAAACATGCGTCACCTGAAGAATTATTCTGTAATTCTGAAGAATTGAAACGTCAATTATTGGAGTTTAGTTTGGTGGAATTTGGGACAGTGAGTCTGTTTTCCGAAGAAAAAATAGAATTTAACACAACACCTCAACCATCGTTCAATAAACAGTTTAATTTATTAATTGAAGATCTCAATTTACATCACGATAGAGGCTATACCAATTATATTGCGTGTTCAAGTGACCAACAAGCCAAGCGTTTTCACGATATTTTTGATGATGTAGAGCAAAATGTACATTACAAAACGATTGTCTTATCCTTATATCAAGGGTTTGTAGATCATGAGCAGAAAATAACCTGCTATACAGATCATCAAATTTTTGAACGTTATCATAAGTTTCAGCTTAAAAATGGGTACGCCAAAAAACAAGCGATTACCTTAAAAGAATTAACTAAACTTGATATTGGGGATTATGTAACGCATATAGATCATGGGATTGGAAAATTTGGTGGACTTCAAAAAATAGATGTTGAAGGTAAAAAACAAGAAGCTATAAAATTAATTTATGGAGAACGAGATGTCCTATACTTAAGTATTCACTCGCTACATAAAATTACTAAGTTTAATGGTAAGGATGGGAAACCACCAAAAATCTATAAATTAGGAAGTAAAGCATGGAAAACCCTCAAACAAAAAACTAAATCTAGAGTTAAGGAAATTGCTTTTAATTTGATTCAAGTTTATGCCAAACGTAAACTAGAAAAAGGTTATCAATACAAGCCAGATAGTTATTTGCAACATGAATTAGAGGCGTCTTTTATTTATGAAGATACTCCAGATCAAATGACCTCTACTGCAGATATTAAAGCAGATATGGAAAGCGAGCGACCAATGGATCGTCTTGTATGTGGCGATGTAGGTTTTGGTAAAACTGAAGTTGCTGTTCGTGCAGCTTTCAAAGCTGTTGATAATGGGAAGCAAGTTGCTATTTTAGTGCCAACAACTATTTTAGCCTATCAGCATCATAAAACATTTACTGAGCGTCTAAAGGATTTTCCTGTAACGGTGGATTATCTTAACCGCTTTAGAACCGCTAAAGAAAAACGAGAAACACTCGAAAAATTAGAAAAAGGTCATGTTGATATCATCATTGGTACACATCAATTAGTCAATAAAAAAGTAAAGTTTAATGACTTAGGTCTGCTCATTGTTGATGAAGAACAAAAATTTGGTGTCGCAGTAAAAGAGAAACTTAAAACACTAAAAGATAATGTAGATGTATTGACATTAACTGCAACACCAATTCCTAGAACGTTACAATTCAGTTTGATGGCAGCCAGAGATTTGTCTGTGATTAATACTGCGCCTCCAAACCGTTACCCTATCGAGAGTCATGTGATTCGTTTTGGAGAAGAAACAATCAGAGATGCTGTGACTTATGAGATTCAACGTGGCGGACAAGTTTTTTTCATTCATAACCGTATTGAGAATATAAAGGAAGTTGCGGGTATGATTCAACGTTTAGTGCCAGACGCTAAAATTGGTATTGGTCATGGGCAACTAGATGGAAAAAAATTAGAAACATTGATGCTCGCTTTTATGAATGGTGAGTTTGATGTACTCGTAAGTACAACTATTGTAGAAAGCGGATTAGACGTACCAAATGCGAATACGATTTTTATTAATAATGCCAATAATTTCGGTTTGAGTGATTTGCACCAAATGCGCGGTCGTGTTGGTAGAAGTAATAAAAAAGCCTTCTGTTATTTTATTACCCCTGAGTATTCTGCTATGACTGATGATGCAAGAAAACGTATTACAGCATTAGAGCAATTTACGGAGTTAGGTAGTGGATTTAATATAGCTATGAAGGATCTTGAAATTAGAGGTGCTGGTGATTTATTAGGTGGAGAGCAAAGCGGATTTATGAATGAGATTGGATTTGATACCTATCAAAAAATTCTTAACGAAGCTATTGAAGAACTTAAAGACAACGAGTTTAAGGATCTCTATCCAGATGATGGAAAAGAAAAAGACTACGTTAAAGATATCACCATTGATACCGATTTTGAATTGCTGTTCCCAGACGATTATGTAAATAATATTACTGAGCGTTTAACCTTATATACCAACCTCAATACGCTCAAAACAGAAGAAGAACTTCATAAGTTTGAAACCGAAATTATAGATCGTTTTGGGGAATTACCAATTCAAGTGGTTGATTTATTAAGTAGTGTGCGTATTAAATGGATTGCAACAAAAATTGGGTTAGAGAAAATCATTATGAAGAACGGTCGTTTTGTAGGCTATTTCATAAACGATCAAAAGAGCGCATTTTATCAAAGTCCTAATTTTACAAAGGTGCTTAACTATGTGCAAACGCACCCTAGAGAATGTAAAATGAAAGAGAAACAAACCAGAAATGGATTACGTTTATTGTTAACCTTTGAACAAATCAAGTCTGTAAAACAAGCATTAAGCAAATTAGAAGGCATATGAAAGATGCGCACTTAAAGCATGTTTTATGGTTGACGATTGCCACAATATTTATTAGTACCTCTGGAACTTTAGGCAAATATATTGACATGCCAATTCCAGTCATTATTTGTTGGAGGTCAGCCTTTGCTGCCTTGTTTCTGTTTGTGTATTGCAAGTTTAAAAAGGTGTCGTTGAAAATTAATACAGGCCATGATAAATTCACGTTCTTTTTATCTGCACTTTTTTTAGGAGCACATTGGATCAGCTATTTTTATGCATTAAAGTTGTCAAATGTGGCTATAGGTATGTTGTCTCTTTTTACGTTCCCTGTAATTACAGCTATTTTAGAACCTCTGTTTTCTAAGGTGAAATTTGACCCTATTCATATTGTTCTTGGCGTACTAGTCTTAATAGGTGTTTATTTTTTAGCACCAGATTTCGATATAGAAAGCGCTCAACTTAAGGGTGTTTTGTTTGGATTGTTTTCGGCAGTTTGTTATGCTATTAGAATATTAATGTTAAAGCAGCATGTTTCAACATATAATGGCAGTACACTTATGTTTTATCAAGTATTAATTGTAGCGATAGTGCTGTTGCCAGCATTGCCAATTCTCGGGACGTCGGAGATTACAACACAGTTCCCATATGTGATTATACTCGCATTAGTAACCACAGCTATTGGCCATACCATGTTTGTTCATAGTCTCAAATACTTTAAAGTAAGTACTGCTAGTATTATAGGTAGTACTCAGCCAATTTTCGGAATTATTATCGCATTTTTATTCTTAAATGAAATACCAACTTGGAACACTTTTATTGGTGGATCTCTTATCATTTCTACAGTAGTTATTGAAAGTATAAGATCAAAAAAAATATCTAAAGAATAAAATTCAGATATTTGGCTTGATATTTGAAAATAAACTATTGAAACTTTGTCTAAATAAATAGTATAGAACGCTTTCCTTTTAAGGACTAAAATTAAATTTTTGATGAAAAAAATAGTATTTCTTATAGCCTTGATCCCCTCGTTTGTTTTTTCTCAACATAGTATAGGTGGTGTTTTTACGCCTGTTGAAGCATATTCTTATGCTTTTTTATATAAAGCAACGCCTACAGGTTCAGATTATATAAATAGAGCACAATTAGGAGAAGATGGTCGTTTTAGTATTCCATTTGATTCAACATCTACGCCTGGAATATATAAGATTGTTTATGCGCTTCCGCCAGAAGAGAATAATTTCGACTTTATTTATAATGGTAAAGAATCGGTTGCATTCACATTTAGTTTAGACAGCGGTTTAGAATTTACAGGTAGTAATGAGAATAAGTTGTGGGCATCTTATATTAAAAGTATAGAGATGATTAACAGAACCATAAGCAATTTTTACACCCAAGAAAGTGCTGATGAAAAAGGATATTTGGAAATTATGAAAACGTTGAGTGATACTCAAAATGCTTATGAAGAGTCCGCAAAAGGGACTTTAGCTTCAGTATTTATAAAAGCCAATACACCTTATATACCAAAGGGATTTGAAGATTTATCTACCTATTCAACAAATTTAAAACGCACGTATTTAGAACATGTTGATTTCGAGAATCCATTATTGCAAAGCTCAGACTTCTTGGTTGATCGTGTGATGGCTTATATCTTCGGAATGACCGCTAACACTAGCAATGACATCTATAAAAATGACGTTGATGGCTTGATGAAAAGAATTGGAGAAGGACATGCAGAAATAAAAACCATTTTGTTTGAAATGATTTGGAGACGTTTTAAGGGTATGGAGAATCCAGAAATGGCTAATTACGTTACAGACAAATACTTGTTGAAATTAACAGCGCTTACTACAGATGATTCTCTAAAGGAGCAGTTGCTTGTTTATAAAAATAATGGAGTTGGTAACAAGGCGTCAAACTTTGATTTAGCACTAACTAAAAATGGAGAAACAGTCACTACAACGCTTCATGATTTAGATATCACCAATCAATATTTGGTTGTTTTTTGGAGCAGTACTTGTGGACATTGTCTAGAAGAATTACCTAAGATTAAAGGTGTTCTTGCAGATGAAAAGGACTTGACAGTTATAGCAATAGGACTAGAAGATGATGCAGTAAATTGGCAAAAAATGATAGGCAACTATCAAAATTTTATTCATGTTTTAGGATTAGGTAAATGGGATAACCCAACCTCTGGTGCTTATGGTATTGAATCAACCCCTTCCTTTTTCTTATTAGATAAAGACAAGAATATTATTGCAAAACCATATGACGCCGAAGCTTTAAAAGTAATTTTAAATAAGGCTTAGACGTTGTTTGAAGTCTGCACATTCCCGAAGTAAACAAGTAAACATAAGTCACTACAAAATTAGAAAGCCTCGACATATGTCAAGGCTTTCCTGCTATTAATCAAACCTCTTATGAAAAGGTCATCTTAAATTTAAGATTCTAGTGAGGCTTCATTTTTACTTATTAGTTCTTTGTCACTAAATTTAGTTCGCATCCACATTTTTAGTTTCATGGATAAAAAGAATAAAATAGGAACAACAATCAAGGTTAAGAAGGTCGCTATAAATAACCCGTAAATTACTGTCCAAGCTAGAGGTCCCCAAAATATTACATTATCTCCACCCATATAAACATTGGCATCAAAATCTGCAAATAGTGAAAAGAAATTAATGTTAAGTCCAATTGCTAATGGGATTAAACCTAAAATAGTGGTAATCGCGGTTAGTAAAACAGGACGCAAACGTGCTTTTCCAGCTTTGACGATGCTTTCAAAAAGATCTTCATTACTTAGATAATCCTCTTTTTCTAAATTTAAATCATTCTTTTTTCTATCAATTAGTAGTTGTGCATAATCTAAAAGAACCACTCCATTATTGACTACAATGCCTGCGAGGGAAATAATCCCAACCATGGTCATCATAATAACAAACGCACTTCCAGAAATAACGATACCTCCAAAGACACCAATGAAACTTAAGAAAATAGCAATCATGATAATGGTTGGTTTCGAAACCGAATTAAACTGAAATATTAAAATAAAGAAAATCAATCCAAGACCAGTAAAAAAGGCACCTGTTAAAAAAGCCATTTGCTTATTTTGCTCTTCAATTTGACCAGTATAATCCACATGAATATCTTCAGATAGTTCTTCATAACTCTTCATCTCATTTTGAATTTGAGCTACAATTGCACCAGCATCTGTGAAACCAGGAGCCATAGCAGAGTATACGGTGACCACACGCTTAGTGTCTTTGTGTTTAATAGCACTAAACCCCGAATTATTGCTTTGCTTCGCCACGGTAGATAATGGGATTTCTTTTATTTGACCCGTATTGTCTCTAAACGTAATGTTTTGATTAAATAAAGCACTGGTGTTGTATCTGTTCTCTTCATTAAAACGCACGTAGATGTCAAAATCATCACCATCTTCTTTATAGATCCCAGCTTTAGATCCAAAAATTGAATTACGTAATTGTTGTCCTACTTGAGAGGCACTCACTCCTAATTCTCCTGCTTTTTCGCGATCCACTTGCACGAGCATGGTGGGTTTGTCTTTGTTGACATCAATTTTAAGCTCATCAATACCAGCGATATTTCTAGAGTTTATAAATTCACGCATTTTTTCTGCAGTAGCAATAAGTTCATTATAATCATCACCTTCAATTTCGATATTTATTGGTGCACCAGTAGGTGGTCCAGCAACATCTTTTTCTACGGAAATTAAAACCCCTGGATAAATACCGACTAAAGCTTCTTGAACCTTTTGACGTAAAATTTCACTGTCTTCTCCACGTCTGTATTTGTATTCTCGCATGGACGCGGTGATTTTTGCTTTGTGTGGCATTTCGGCAGCCGATCCTCCATCTGTTTGCGGATTTCCAGCACCTTCCCCAACTTGTGAAACCGCACTTTCTACTAAGAAATTACGACCATCATCCATGTACTCCTCTTGATTGATTACATTAGCAACACGTTTCTCAATTTGAAAGGTAATGGCATTGGTTTTTTCGATGGCTGTACCTTGAGGATATTCGATATAGACAATAATTTGGTTTGGTTTATTGTCTGGAAAAAATTCAATTTTTGTTCTTTTGGCCTCTAGAGACATTCCGAAAGCCATAAAAGCAGCAATCAATAATAAAAATGTACCAATACTTAAAATGTAGGGGCGTTTTTTAGATAATGCACCTCTTAGCATACGCTCATACCAATTTTCTAATCTTACTAATGTGTACTTTTGGAAGTTATTTGCCCATTTTCTAAGAAAGAAACGATAAGCCCAAAGAAGAATGGCTGTAAAAATCATTACTGTACCTAAACCTCTGTAAGTCCCTCCAAATAGAAAAATTAAAAGTCCGATTCCTGCGACGATACTAGTGGTCTTGATAATTTGATTTATTGGCATCTCCTTATCATCAATTTTCATGAATTGAGATACTAAAACGGAGTTAAAGAAAATAGCAACTACCAAAGAAGATCCTAAAACAATAGCGAGTGTGATCGGTAGAATTTTCATGAACTCACCCATGATACCTGGCCATAGTGCTAGGGGCACAAAGGCTGCAACAGTTGTTGCTGTAGATATGATAATAGGAAACGCGATTTCTCCAATACCTTTTTTAGCAGCGTCTATTCTACTAAGTCCTTCGTCTTCCATGAGTCTGTAGACGTTTTCTACAACCACAATACCGTTATCCACCAGCATCCCTAGACCCATTATAAGTCCGAAAAGTACCATCGTATTTAGACTATATCCAATAGCACTCAAAATCATGAGTGACATAAACATAGACATTGGAATTGCAAACCCAACAAAGAGGGCGTTTTTAAATCCTAAAAAGAACATTAAAACCGTAACAACTAGTATGACACCAAAAATGATATTATTAACCAAATCGTCAACTTGACCAATAGTTTTTTCAGATTGGTCATTGGTAATACTAACTTCTAAGTCAGCAGGAAACACTTTAGATTTAGCGTTTTTAACTATTGCTCTAATTTGTTTTGCAGCAGCAACCATATTTTTACCAGCTCGCTTTTTTACATCGAGCATAACCACAGGTTTGCCAGATTTTCTAGCAAATGTTGTTTTATCTTTTTCTGTGAAAGACACAGTGGCTACATCTTTAAGGTAGATTGGGTTTCCGTTTTCAGCTTTAACAACAAAATTTTCAAGTTCTGACGGTTTTTCGATTTCACCTAAAATTCTAATGGTTCGTCGCTGTCCGCTGGCCTTAAGATTACCTGCAGACATGGTCATATTTCCACCGTTTATAGCGCTAATAAGATCATTAAAAGTGACTTTGGCAGCCATCATTTTATAGATATCTACAGCAACTTCAACTTCTTTTTCTTGTGCGCCTCTAATATCTGCTTTTTTAATTTCTTGTAAATCTTCAATCTCATCTTGAAGATACTCTGCAAATTCTTTTAATTTTCCCACTGGGTAATCCCCAGAAATGTTAATATTTAGAATGGGCATTTCTTCAGAAAGGCTTAATTCAAAAATATCTGGTTCTACTTTAGCGCCATTAAAGGTTGGCCAGTCTTCACTAGATGTTTCTGTATCTATTTCATCTTTTACTTTTTGTTTGGCTTGATCAACACTAATATTTTCATCAAATTCCACTATGAGCATAGAATAATCCTCTTGAGATGTTGAGGTAATCTCTACAACATTACTAACAGTTTTTAGTTTGTCCTCGAGTGGGTCTGTAACCAGCTTCTCAATATCTTCTGCAGTGTTTCCAGGATTGATGGTGCTTACATAAATTTTGGTTTCATTAACCTCTGGGAAATTCTCTCTTGGCATATTAAAAAATGCAGAGATTCCTAGATAGAAAAATACAGCAATAAGCACATACATTGTGGTTTTGTTATTGATTGCCCACGATGATAAGCCAAATTCCTTATCTATGTTTTTTTTATTTTTTTTATTAGTCATTGTTTTCGGTTTCTTCATAATTAATGACCTCTACAGACTGTCCGTCTCTAACACTTCTGGCGCCTTCTTTAATGATTTCAGCGCCATCTTCAATACCTTTTAAAACTTCTATATTGTCACCTTGCGTTTTTCCAGTTTCAATAATAACACGTTTTGCTGTTCCTATTCCATTGTCGTCTTTATCTGTTACCACATAGATATATTGAGAACCTTCAGCATTTTCTGAAATCACACTTTGCGGAATCAAAAGTGCGTTTTCGTTTGTGTAATCATTGATTTTTAGTCGCGCAGTAAGGTTGGGTTTGATACTTTTATCTTTATTTGGGATTTCGATCTCTGCTTTGAATGTTCGGTTTGCAGGGTTAATGACATTGTCAGCTTGACGTATTTTTGTGTCTATAGTTTTACCTAAAACAGCTAATTCTACGGTAACTTTTTTTCCTTCAGTCACGTTAGCGACATAGCGTTCAGGGACTTCAGTTTCAACATACATATTATCTAAATTGACGATACGAAGCAGTTGAGTCATACCTGCAGCAACAACAGTGCCTTGCTCTGTTATGACATCATCAATACTTCCTGAGAAAGGGGCTCTAACTAGGGTTTTGCCAATTTGTTGATTTAATTGATTCACTGCTTCTTGCTGAGACTCATAATTGGATTTTGCTTGTAAATATTGAATTTCACTGCCTATTTTTTGTTCCCAAAGTCTTTTTTGACGTTCAAATGTGGTCTTAGCTAAATCTGCTTGAATTTTAAATTGAGCAATTTGCTGACTCAATCCTCCATCATCAATTTTAGCAAGCAATTGTCCTTTACTTACGTTTTGACCTTCTTTGACATACACATTAGTCAAAATGCCGTTGTACTCTGGGGTAATGGTCATTAGATTTTTTGTAGTCACGTTACCCTGTAATTCGAGTACGTGATTAAACACCTCAGTTTTTACATTAAATGTTGTGATTAATGGGATGTTTTTTGTGGTATCTAAAGTCTTAATTTTTTCGTCTAATAACTTTATCTGATCATTTAAAGCCTGTTGGTCGTTAACGAGCTCTCCTCTCTTTTTTCTTATGATTTCAAGATCTCCCTTGTCTATAACGTTTTTTACAGAATTTTTTTTATCTCCGGAACAAGAGACTAAAAGCAAGATTATAATTAGGGTAGAATATATATGTTTCATTATTAATTAAGTTTAATTATTGATTGGTGAGTTTAATACGGTTTCAAGTTCTGCTTTAGAATTCACAACATCAAGCATGGCTTGTAATAACTCCTGCTGTGCATTATATAATTGAGTTTGTGCTTGTCTGAGATCAAAACTAGAGGCGATGCCTTCAAAAAATTTTGTTTGATTTTTTCCCTCGATACGTTCGGCTAGATTTAAATTTTGTTTTTTATTCTCGTATTCTTCGACTGCGAATTTAAAATCACTTTTTGCTGACGCTATTTGTAATTTTAGTCGCTGCTCTGTTTCTGTTAAATCGTCTTTCGCTTTTTCTAAATTAATATTTGCGCGCTGAGTTGCAGCACTTCGCTTTCCGGAGCTGAAAATAGGAATATTTAGATTTACTCCAAATAATGATGCACCAAACCATTTATTATCGCTATTAAAAAAGTTGAATTCATCATTAAAAGAAGTATAACTCCCATTTAAAAAGGCATCCATTGTTGGAAGCGCTTTACTTCTTTCTAGTTTGAGAAGTAGTTCTTTAGATCTTTTATCATTCTCGGCAATTTTATAGTCGATTGTTTCGGTGACTTCATTTGATTCACTTAATAAATCTAATCCAATATGTTTTAGTGTGAGCGATTCTAAATTATCAAGCAATGTAAGAATGTCGTTATATTCAATTCCCAAGGTGATATTGAGCATTTGATAGGCAATATCTTTGAGTCGCTTTGTGTTGTTTAAATTACTTTGAACGTTTGATAATGTAATTTGAAGTTGTTCAACACTTTCTTGTTCTTCAAGCCCATTTTCGTAAATTTTTGTGACTTCGAATAAATTTTTGTTTAAAACGTCAATATTCTTTTCAAGAATAGTAACACTTTCTTCAGTTAGTAAAACATTGCCATAGGCATTTATTACAGCTTTTCTAACTTCTAAGTCTGTTTTTGCTTTTGCGTTTTTAGAAATTTCTAAAAATACTTTGGCAGATTGCAATCCTACCAAATAGGATCCATCAAAAAGCAGCTGACTTAAAGTAGCTGTTGCTGAAGTACTTTGCTGGGTACCAAAAACAATTTCTGAAAATTCTCCAGGATTCCCTCCTAATACTTCCGAAGGAATAACAGTTACTTGTTGTTTTAAGAAATTTTGATAGTTGATATTACCATCCAATTGTGGTAACCCTGTTGCTGTAGTTTCCCGTTTTTGTTGTTTGGCAGCTTCGATATCACGGGCTGCATTTTTTGCGGTTCTATTGTTTTCTAAAGCATAGTCTATGGCCTCTTGTAGGCTAAAACTTTTAGATTGCTGTTGAGCAAAACCAAGGTTGAAGCATAAGAGTAATAGTAATAGTGAAAATTGTTGCATTATTTTTATGATTGATTTTTTATAAAATTGTTGAGTATTGTCATTCCTTTATCAGCTACAATAGCACGTAAATGATATTCTAAATAACTTTCCATGAGGTATTCCATTTGATAGGTTTCAGGAGGAAAAAACATATTGTCTTTAATCCCTGTCATACCGGTAAAGTACATTCTAGAAATAAAATCTACATTTATAGAGTTCCTAAATACACCAGTATCAACACCTTGTTGAAGGCTATCTTTAACAGATTGGTGCATTTTTTCAAACTGTTTAAACTTTAAGACGCTATATATTTGAGGGTAATATTTTTTTAATTGATACTGTGGAGAAGATTTTTCATTCTTTAAATGATGCATTACAAACATCTTTATGGCATATAATTCCTCGATGGGGTTTGCAGAACTATCACAAATAGAATCAATACCATTGCAAATAGTGTCGAACAAGCTAAATGTAACCACCTCTACTAGTTTCGTTTTGTTAGGGAAATGAACGTAAATTGTTTTTTTAGATATTGCCATTTCACAAGCTATATCATCCATAGTGACACTTTTAAACCCTAGGCTTAAAAATAATTCGGCAGATTTGTGTATAATTTTCTCTCTCATATGAGCTGCAAAAATACAATAGGAAACTTTAGAAACAAAAAAAGTTTCCAAAGTTTTATGTATTTTTTAACATTGCGCCAAAGTGTTGCGGTTGGTTTACTCATTTACATTAGTTTTGTACAATGCAACACATTTCATCCTATCAAGACGCATTTATAGAATACCTAAATGCATACATAGAGCCCAAAGAGCCAAATAATCTCTACGAACCAATTAATTATATACTACAACTTGGGGGTAAGCGCTTAAGACCTGTTTTAACACTAATGACTGCAGAGATTTTTGATTGTGATTATAAGAAGGCTCTAGACGCGGCTTTAAGTGTTGAAGTATTTCATAATTTCTCATTAGTCCATGATGACATCATGGATGATGCACCTTTAAGACGAGGTCAAACGACGGTGCATGAAAAATGGGATATAAACACTGGAATTTTATCTGGTGATGCGATGCTCATTTTGGCCTATCAATTATTTGAAACCTATGAACCTATTCAGTTTTTAGATTTAGCTAAGTTGTTTAGCAAAACTGCTTTAGAGGTTTGCGAAGGTCAACAATATGATGTTGACTTTGAGACTCGTGATGATGTTACAATTTTTGAGTATCTAAAAATGATAGAATATAAAACTGCGGTTTTAGTTGGAGCTGCTATGAAAATGGGGGCCATTGTTGCCAATGCATCACAAGATTGTCAGGATTCTATTTATGATTTCGGAAGACATTTAGGTATAGCCTTTCAATTACAGGATGATTATTTAGATGCTTTTGGCGACCCTAAAACATTTGGAAAACAAGTAGGAGGTGATATTATTGAAAATAAAAAGACGTATTTGTATTTGAAAGCATTGGAGTTTTCTGACGAAGCAGACAAATTACAATTGGAGCGGTTATATAGTGTTAACCCTAGTGATCCTTCTGATAAAATAGACACGGTTAAGCAGTTGTTTCTATCTAGTGGTTCTGCTGAAGCAACAAAAAAGGAAATTGAAAACTATACGAATAAAGCGTTTTCGGTTTTGGAATCGCTTAAAATTTCTAAAGAGAATAAAAATGCATTAAAAACTTTTGGTAACGATTTGATGAATAGAAACGCATAATGCAACTACCAGATAATTTTGAAGAAATAATCGTAAAAACCGAAGAGTTAAAATTGTACTCAAAGCTTATCAAGCAAGTTAATAAAGACTTTTTACTTGCTAATATTGATCTCGACTTTGATGAGGATATTTTACCTTCAAGTTTAAAATACTTGCTTCATGAAGTTGTTTTTAAATTGATACAAGAGAAATTTGCTGAGTATTTGAACCTGCTTTACATCGTAGATGTTTCCGAAGAAAAAATAAGAAAATTAGATGGAAGTGATACGTTGAAATTATCTGAAGACGTTACGTTTTTAGTACTGCAACGAGAATGGCAAAAGGTGTGGTATCGAGAGACATATTCGTAATGTTTTAGACATGAATTTAACTGCTAAATTCTCAAAATTCTTGGGCTATACTTTTCAATATTAGAAAAACACCCTAACAAAAGGAGCCCAAGGATTTGCGTAAACACTTTTGTCTCTGCTGTAAAGCAGGTCATATCGCATACCAAAAATAACATTGTTTGAACGGTAACCTAGGCCTACAAAAAGTCCTGGCACCCAATAATTACGATTTTCAAAAATGTTATTTTCAAATCTTTGATTGACATTTAAATATTCAAATTCTCCAGAAACCTGAAGTTGATTAATAGGGTTATAGATACCAATTATGCTGGCTCCTAATATTGTTGAGTTGTATACGTTTTTTTGGCTATTATAGGTTCCGTTAAGTCCTAATCCCAAACCAATATCAGGATTAAATTGATAAATAGCACTTGGTGCAAGCGTACCGCTAAAAAAACCATCGCCAAAGCTTAATCCTATACCGCCTCCAAAACGCACATTTTTCCAGAACTCGCTTTGAGGTGTGTCGTCTTGTGAAAATGATTGAAATGAAATCCCAATGCAAAGGGTTAATAAAACGAGGTATTTGAGCTGTGAGTGGTTGCAATTTTTCATAATTCTAAATTTGAGTTAAATATGGGTCATAAATATACCAAAACCTTATCTATTTTTAGTAAAAGTTGTATTTTTGAATAAACTTTGTTGAAGCGAAAACGACAGCACCCATTTTATGGATAAATATTCTTTTTTAAACGCAGCACATACAGTATACTTTGCTGATTTATACGACCAATACTTAAAAAACCCTGATTCTGTAGAACCAAGTTGGAGAGCCTTTTTTCAAGGGTACGACTTTGGTAGCGAGAGCTATGGTATGGAAGGTGATATTGTAGAAGGTGTTTCTACTCAAATGCCTGAGCATGTACAGAAAGAATTTCAGGTGGTTAAATTAATTGACGGTTATAGAAATCGTGGTCATTTATTTACAAAAACAAATCCTGTAAGAGATCGTAGACAATATGAACCAACACTTGATTTGGTGAATTTTGGTTTGTCCCCATCAGATTTGGATGAGACATTTAGTGCTGGTGAGATTTTAGGGATTGGTAAACAAACTTTAAGCAAAATTATTAGACATTTAGAAAGTATTTACTGCGATTCTATTGGTGTTGAATACATGTACATTAGAAAACCTGAAGAAATTCAGTGGATTCAAAAGAAGCTCAATGTTAACGATAATCAACCTAATTTTTCTTCCGAAGAAAAAAAGCATATTCTAAGAAAATTAAACGAAGCTGTCTCATTTGAGAGTTTTCTTCATACCAAATATGTAGGTCAAAAACGGTTCTCATTAGAAGGTAACGAATCATTGATTCCTGCATTAGATTCTTTAATCGAGAGTGCTGCGCAGCGTGGTGTTAAAGAATTTGTTATGGGAATGGCGCATCGTGGACGCTTGAGTACGCTTACTAATATCTTTGGAAAAAGTGCTGAAGATATTTTTAGTGAGTTTGATGGCAAAGATTATGAGCAAAAAGTTTTTGATGGCGATGTTAAATACCACTTAGGTTGGACGAGTAATCGCAATACGGAAGGTGGACATAAAATTAATTTAAGTATTGCACCAAATCCCTCACACCTAGAAACTGTAGGTGCAGTTGTAGAGGGGATTGTAAGAGCAAAACAAGATGATAAGTATCCTGATAACCCTTCACAAGTTTTACCTATAATTGTTCATGGTGATGCTGCAATTGCTGGGCAAGGTCTCGTTTATGAACTTGTACAAATGGCACAGTTAGACGGCTATAAAACAAATGGTACTATTCATATTGTGGTTAATAATCAAATTGGGTTTACCACAAATTATTTAGATGCTAGATCGAGTACGTATTGTACAGATGTGGGAAAAGTGACGTTGTCGCCAGTACTACATATCAATGCAGACGATGTTGAGGCAGTAGTGCATGCCATGGCATTTGCATTACATTTTAGAATGAAATTTAAGCGTGACGTATTTATTGATTTATTAGGCTATAGAAAGTACGGTCATAATGAAGGTGATGAACCTCGTTTTACGCAACCAAAATTATATAAAGCGATTGCAAAACATAGAAATCCTAGAGATATTTATGCTGAAAAGCTAATGGAGGAAGGTATAATCGATAAAGATTATGTGTCTCAATTAGAAAAGCAATACAAAGATAAACTAGAAGAAAACCTTGAGGATTCTCGTAAAATAGATAAAACGGTAATCACACCGTTTATGGCAGATGAATGGGCAGATTACAATTTGGTAATTGAAGATAAAATGCTTCAACCTATCGATACAACCTATTCAAAAGATGGATTAGCTAAAATCACAAAGGTGATTTCAAATTTACCAAAGGATAAGAAATTCATTCGTAAAATTGAACGTTTAGTGCAATCTCGTCAAAAAATGTTTGATGAGGACAGATTGGATTGGGCAATGGCAGAGCATTTAGCTTATGGCACATTGTTAGAAGAAGGATATGATGTTAGATTTTCTGGACAGGATGTAGAGCGTGGAACATTTTCACATAGACATGCAGTGGTAAAGGTCGAAGATAGTGAAGAAGAAATCCTGTTGCTAAATCAAATTAGTGATAAACAAGGTGAATTCTTTATCTATAATTCTCTGCTTTCAGAATATGGAGTTGTTGGTTTTGATTATGGTTATGCTATGGCAAGCCCTAAAACGCTGGTGATATGGGAAGCGCAATTTGGAGATTTTAGTAATGGAGCGCAAATTATGTTAGACCAGTACCTTTCTACAGCAGAAGATAAATGGAAACTTCAAAATGGATTGGTCATGTTATTGCCTCACGGTTATGAAGGTCAAGGCGCAGAACACTCATCTGGTAGGATGGAGCGTTACTTACAATTGTGTGCAAAAGACAATATGTTTGTGATGGATTGTACAACACCAGCAAATATGTATCACTTATTGCGAAAGCAAATGAAAGGACAATTTAGAAAACCTTTGATTGTTTTTACGCCAAAAAGTTTACTTCGTCATCCATTAGTAGTGTCATCTGTAGATGAATTTGCTAACGGAAGCTTCCAAATGGTTATCGATGATACCAAAGCTAAAGTGGATAAGGTAAAAACCTTAGTGTTCGTTACAGGTAAATTTTATTATGATCTGCTAGAACAACGTGAGGAACTTAAAAGGGATGATGTTGCCTTGGTGAGAATAGAACAATTATTCCCTTTGCCAGAAAAACAAATTAGAGGAGCTATTGCGAAATATAAAAACGCAGATGACCATGTTTGGGCTCAAGAAGAACCTAGGAATATGGGAGCATATGGCCATCTGTTAATGAATTTGGATGAAGTTAAAACATTTAGAACAGCATCACGTAGACCTTATGGTGCGCCAGCAGCAGGAAGTAGCGTGCGTTCTAAGAAACGTCATCAAGAAGTTATTGATTTCGTTTTTGACAAATCAAAAAACAACCAACGTTAGATTAATAAAGAGTACCTTCCTATTAAGGAAGATGATATAAATAAAAGTATACAAACGCTTAAAAATAAAATTACAGAACGATGATTTTAGAAATGAAAGTTCCTTCACCAGGAGAATCAATCACAGAAGTAGAAATTGCAGAATGGTTAGTTGCCGATGGTGATTATGTTGAAAAAGATCAAGCCATTGCAGAAGTTGATAGTGATAAAGCTACATTAGAGTTACCTGCTGAAGCAAGCGGAATAATCACACTCAAAGCTGACGAAGGTGATGCTGTTGAGGTTGGAGCTGTAGTATGTTTAATTGATACTAGCGCTGCAAAGCCAAGTGGTGGAGATACTGCACCAGCAAAAGAAGAAGTAAAAGAAGAAGTAAAAGAAGAAGCGCCTAAAACGGAAGCTCCAAAAGCTGTTGTGCCAGAAACTAAAACGTATGCCACAGGTACAGCAAGTCCTGCGGCCAAGAAAATTTTAGATGAAAAAGGAATGGATGCCAAATCTGTTTCAGGAACAGGAAAAGATGGACGTATCACTAAAGATGATGCTGTAAATGCAAAACCTTCTATGGGAACTCCTACAGCTGGAAACCGTGGAAGTTCGCATAGTAAGATGTCAATGTTACGTCGAAAGGTTGCAGAGCGTTTGGTAGAAGCTAAAAACACAACTGCAATGTTAACGACATTCAATGAAGTTGATATGTCACCAATATTTGCGCTACGTAAACAATATAAAGAAGACTTTAAAGCAAAGCATGGCGTAAGTCTTGGGTTTATGAGTTTCTTTACTTTAGCAGTAGTTAGAGCATTAAAAATGTATCCTGCTGTAAACTCAATGATTGACGGTAAACAAATGTTAACCTTTGATTTTGTGGATATTTCAATTGCAGTATCAGGGCCAAAAGGGCTAATGGTACCTGTAATGAGAAATGTAGAAAACTTAAGCTTTAGAGGTGTTGAGTCTGAAGTAAAACGTTTGGCTATTAGAGCTCGTGACGGACAAATTACAGTTGATGAAATGACAGGTGGAACATTTACGATCTCAAATGGTGGTGTGTTTGGAAGTATGTTGTCAACACCCATTATCAATCCGCCTCAAAGTGGGATTTTAGGAATGCACAATATTGTAGAACGTCCAGTGGCAATAAATGGTCACGTTGAGATTAGACCAATTATGTTTGTCGCTTTATCTTACGATCATAGAATTATTGATGGTAAAGAGTCTGTAGGTTTCTTAGTCGCTGTTAAAGAAGCGTTAGAAAATCCAACAGAGTTATTAATGGATAACGATGTGAAGAGAGCATTAGAAATGTAAAACTTTCTTCTTTTCTTCGGAAATATATAAAAACGAGCGCAATTCATCTTTTTGGATTGCGCTTTTTGCATTTATTGTGTATCTACCTGTCTTTCGCTAGCGCTTTTCACGAGGTTAGAATCAATTTAGAATACAAAAAAGCGCAAACTATAAATAGTATTGCGCTTTTTCTCCCTAATAAAAATAACTAACTAAAAAAAGTTTACAAGAATATTAATTGATATTATTAAAATGGCACTAAAAATTAAGCCTGCAATAAATATTCTATTGGTCACGCTTTGTTTGTTTTTCATTGTTTCCATTTTTATATGTTTTAAGTGATATGCTTAGTTTTTAATAAAACTCTGGGATTATGAAGTGTCCCAGAGCCCTATACCCTAATTAATTAATAGAGATATTCTAAAAAAAACCTTTAATCTAAATAGCTCTGGTGCAAATTTCGTAATTAAAGCAACATCAAACAATACGTAGTTCTACGTATATTTTGGTTTTAAAGTGTTAAAATTTTGTTTTTGGAATATAAAAAAGCTCTAAACCAAAAAGGCTTAGAGCTTTAATCCTTTTTTTTACAAAAGGCAATTGATTAATAGCATCACAAATGTCGTTATTATATCACTACGAAACAATACGTAGTCCTACGTATATTTTGATTTTAAAGTGTTAAATTTTTAATCTCAAAATTAAAAAAAAACTGTAGGTTGTAATAGCCTAGAGTTTTTGATAAAATAATTCTCCCTATAAGAATTAATAATACCGTAAATATGACTATTTAAAAATCAGGAGACAACAGGTCTATATACCTGTTTTTCATAAAAAAACTCTGAATTGATAGTTATACAAACATGCGTATTAATTCAAAGTGAATTCATAGAAGGTTCTGCGTGTGTTTTAATAAAATTTTTTCATGCTCTTTAGCGTATAGCACAATACTATTAGCTTTAGATTCTAATTTAAGCTTTGTTCGTATATTGCTTTTATGTTTTTCTACGGTTCTATTAGAGATACTTAAATCACTAGCAATTTCCTTTGCTGTCTTATTATCTGCTATTCTCTTGAGAATTTTTATTTCTGTATCTGTTAATGTTTGTAATGCTTCGGGTATTTTTTTTATTTCTATATACTCTATAAGCTCTGGACTAAAATAATGGTATTCTCTTAGAACACAGGAAATACAATATTCAAGTTCCGCTATGGCAAACTCTTTTAGAATGTAACCGTAGATTCCTAAAGATTTCGCTTTGTTATAAATTTCTTCACTTTTCTCAAAAGTAATGATGATAATTTTTGTGTCTAGGTTAGCTTCTTTGCATTTTTCTGCAACTTGCAAACCAGTAAGAATTGGCATTTGTATATCTAATATAGCAATATCTGGTTTGTGAGCATTAATAAGTGTCAATGCTTCTTTTCCGTTTTTTGCACTGCCAATAACATTGAATTTTTTTTCTACTAAAAAGTCTTTAAGACCTTTAAGTATGAGAGGATGATCATCTGCTATAATGATTGAGGTTGACATGTTGTTATTAATTTGAGGGATTTAATTTTAAAGATAAGTGATTTTACAAATAAATGGCATTTTCCTATAATTTTAAATACAAGTATTTTTTTTCATAGTCTATGACTGCCTTGGATTTTTTAAGAATATCTGCGCCAATAATACCATCTACTGCTTGGGCATTATGAGTAGTTAATGCCGTATTAACATGTGACAAATTAAATAAAACCAAAACCACTTTGTCTTTTTTCCATTTTCCTATTTTGAGTGTGTTTTTATTTGATACTTGGGTTAGCATGTCTGTTGCGCCAGCGCCAGCAGCTTTAACTTTTGAGTCTTTAGCAATTAGTTTAAACGTCTCAATTGCTTCAAAACCTACGCAAGAAGTTGATGCACCAGTATCTAAAATAAAGCGTCCTTTTATACCATTTATTCTGGCTTTAATTTCAAAATGATTGGTCTTGGTGAGTTTCAATTTGATTTTTGTGTAGCCTTTATCTAATAGGTATTCTTGTAAAGTTTCCATAACTCTTTAATTTTTTCAAATATAATTCTATAATTCGGTTATTTTTGGTTTGAGCGCTTCTCGGGTTTTAGTTTTAGACCGAAAAGTTTTGCTTTTGTACTGTAATAAAGTTTTTTTTATTTACCTAGTATCGTTACGTTTATAAAAATGAACAAAGTTAGATTGCAAAATGGTAATTTTACATGTGAAACTAAAACCTAAGATGACTTCATTATGATAATTACAGATACCCATACACATCTATATAGTGACGCTTTTGATGACGATAGAAGTCAAATGATAGAGCGAGCTCTGTCGCAAAACGTTTCGAGATTTTTTATTCCAGCCATAGATTCTAGTTATACTGAGGCGATGTTAAAACTTGAAACAGATTATCCCGAGTACGTTTATTTGATGATGGGTTTACATCCAACATCTGTAAAAGATAATTATAAAGATGAGTTGCAACATGTTGAACAGTTGTTAGCAAAAAGACAATTTTTTGCTGTTGGTGAAATTGGTATTGATCTTTATTGGGATACCTCTACGCTGACTATTCAACAAGAGGCATTTAGATATCAAATTAATTTGGCTAAACAGTATGATTTACCAATTGTTATTCATTGTAGAGACGCGTTTGATGAAGTTTTTGAGGTTCTTGAAGAAGCTAAGGATGATAAGCTCTTCGGGATATTTCACTGCTTCACGGGAACTTTAGAGCAAGCACATAAAGCCATATCTTATAATATGAAATTAGGTATTGGTGGTGTGGCAACCTTTAAAAACGGAAAAATAGATCAGTTTTTAAAGTCCATTGATTTGAAACATATTGTTTTGGAGACAGATGCTCCTTATTTAGCACCAAAACCTTATAGAGGAAAGCGTAATGAGAGTAGTTACATTATTAAGGTCGTTGAGAAATTAGCTGAAATTTATAATGTTTCCGAAGAAAAAATTGCCGAAATTACCACAGAAAATTCTAAAGAAATCTTCGGAAAATAACTTATGGCAACAACGCAACCTAACATATTATTGATTTACACAGGAGGGACCATTGGGATGATCAAAGATCCAGAAACTGGTGCGTTAAAATCTTTTGACTTTAACAATCTTCTAAAGAATATACCAGAGCTTAAGCTGTTGGATTGTACAATAGAAACGATATCTTTTGAAGATCCTATTGATAGTAGTAATATGAATCCTAAGTATTGGGTTCAAATTGCAGAAATAATTGAACGTAATTATAATGATTTTGATGGTTTTGTAGTGTTGCATGGAAGTGATACGATGAGCTATTCTGCTTCTGCATTAAGCTTTATGTTTGAGAACCTTGCAAAACCAATTATATTTACAGGATCACAATTACCTATTGGAGATTTGAGAACAGATGCTAAAGAGAACTTAATTACCTCAATACACATGGCGTCTTTACAAAAAGGAGGTAAGCCAGTTATTAAAGAAGTAGGCTTGTATTTTGAGTATAAGTTGTACCGCGGAAATAGAACTACAAAAATAAATGCAGAACATTTTGAAGCGTTTGAATCTCTAAATTACCCACATTTAGCAGAATCTGGCGTTCACTTAAAAGTGAAATATGATGATTTGTTTAAACCTAATGCGCGTAAAAAGTTAGTTGTACACAAGAATTTTGAAACTGATATATTATTAATTAAGCTATTTCCAGGAATTAGTGAGTTGGTTTTGACACCACTATTTGATAACCATTATGTGAAGGGAATTGTTTTAGAAACCTATGGTTCAGGAAATACAACTACAGAGCTGTGGTTTTTAGAGCTATTAAAAGCGACTATTAAAAGGGGTATACCAATTATTAATGTCACACAATGTTCTGGAGGGAGTGTGTCAATGGGTCAATATGAGACCAGCACACAGTTAAAAACTATAGGTGTTATCTCTGGTAAAGAGATCACTACAGAAGCCGCATTAACTAAATTAATGTTTATGTTGGGAGAAAAAGTGTCAATTAAAACATTCAAGACAATCTTTGAAACTTCGTTGCGAGGAGAAATGACATAGAAACTCTTAATTCCCTTTTTTTAGTTTGATATGAGTTGTATGTTTGCAAACTGGAAATAGAGAGGTGGCCGAGTGGCTTAAGGCGCACGCTTGGAAAGCGTGTATACTTCACGGTATCGAGGGTTCGAATCCCTTCCTCTCTGC
>JBLHML010000008.1:0-100202 GCA_047622005.1 Dokdonia sp.
CATTATACGCACAATGGACATCAACAGCAAACACTGTTACATTTAATAACAATGGTGGCACAGGTACGATGGCTCCACAAATGGATTGTTTGCCTGCTAACCTAGCAAATAATACATTTACAAATACGGGTTTTACTTTTAACAGTTGGAACACTGCTGCCAATGGTAGCGGAACTACTTATGCGGATGGAGCATCTTATAGTTTCTTTGCTAATGTTACTTTGTATGCACAATGGGATGTATTTGTTGCACCATGTTTGTCTACTGGTTTTGAAAGCGGACAACCTTCTGGGTGGTCTAATAATAGTGGTTATTATAATGGAGGTTCGGCTTATTCAGGAACACAAAAAGCAGGAATGAATGCAAATAATGACTGGATAAGAACAGTACAACTACTAAACCCTAGTACTTTAAGTTTTTGGGGAAGAGCATCAGGAAACACCTCTAATTATACCGTAAAAATTCAATACTCGTTAGATAACAGCAATTGGTTTGATAGTTCTCAAATAATAGCAAATGGAAGTAACTCAGGAGATATTACAACAATTTACCAACAATTTAATATAAACTTAAACTTAACGGGTAATTATTATGTTAGATGGTTAATGAGCCCTAGAATTGGAGGTTCATTTTATTTAGATGATGTAGAAGTTTATTGTGGATCTTCAACTCCAGAACCAGAATTACAGTTAGTTGACGATACAAGTACAAATCAAAATTGTGGGTTTAGTATTGACTTTGGTAATGTAGCGAATGATGGAAGTTTTGCTGACCTTACATTTGATATCGAAAATATAGGAACTTTAGATTTAAATATCTCGTCACTAAATATAACAGCTGGAGATTTCACTATCATTTCTCCAACTGCGCCTTTAGCAGTAACAACGGGTAATTCGCAAACGGTTACAGTTAGGTTTACTCCAACTACTGATGGTATATTATCAAGTATTTTAACGATTATAAATGATGATTTAGACGAAGGTTCATGTATTGTCAATTTAACAGGAGAGGGATTTACGCCTAGTCCTAATATCATCGTTAGAGGAGTAACAGGTAGTAATCCAACTATTGCTAATGGAAGCACATCCACCTCTGGATTAAACAATACATTGTATGCGCAACAGACGATTAATGCGACACAACAAACAAAGTCATTTAGAATTGCTAATGAAGGTGGAACAGCAGATTTAACGGTATCTAATATAACTCTTACTGGCAATACTGCAGACTTTTTTGTGACCTCCAGTTTTACAAATCCTTTTGCAGCTAATACTTCACAAGATTTCACAATTACTTTTCAACCTACCACATTATCTGGATTTAGAAGTGTTACGGTTTCTATTGCTAACTCTGATTCCAACAAAGATCCCTACACCTTTGTTGTGGGAGGAACAGCTAATTGCCCATCAGTAAGTGGAACGCTATCTCCTGTTGAAGGTCCTGCAGGTACAACAGTGACGATTCTTTCTCCTGGAAATGATTTAACAGGAGCTACAGCAACTTTAAATGGTGTTGCCCTTACCATAATTTCAGATACAACGACAGAACTTGTTGTAAGACTACCTAATACAATTACTGTAGGTGGACCATTGAGTGTTCAGCTTACTACCAGTTGTGTTTTCAGTAATACATTCACGCTTTTAAATGACACTATTTCTGGTTGTGAAACGAGCACTAGCGCGACAGTATCAGATTTATTTATTAGTGAAGTCACTGATTCTCCTTCGGGCAGTTTAACTTATGTTGAATTATATAATGCTACTGGAGCGACAATCAATTTTACCACAACCAATTATAGTATAGTACTCTACAACAACGGAAATACAACGGCACCAAAAACACTAGTCTTGGACTCAGGCTCTGTAACTAATAATAGTACCTATGTCATAGCAATGGGAGTATTACCAGTATCTTCTCAATGTGCTGTTGCGGGTGGCGATGGTAGTTTAGCTCAAATAGAACAATCACTAGTAGGTGCAAGTATTAACTTCTTTAGGGAGGTTTCTGGAGTAGATAACCCAAATCTAGGACATGATTTTATTAGTTTAAACTCACCAGCTGCTATTACTGGTCCTAACCCTAATGGAATCGTTGATGCCTGGGGAACTTCTGGAGATGAAACATGGGCAACTGGTTTAGGATTAAATAATAAAGGTGCCAATTTTAAACGCGACACCTCTTCAATAATACCAAACCCAGATCCAAATTTCATAGCATCAGCATGGATCATAACAGATTGGAATGATACAGACTGCAGTGATGTCGATTATTCTACTATTGGAGCTTATGACTTCTCTACAGGTTTAGCACCAACAGTTACTTTACAACCTATTGATCCAACTTTTGCATGTAATTTCTCAGCAAGTTTAACGATAGCGGGAATAGAAGGTTTTGACGAACCAACAGATACTCAAGATTTAGAATATAGATGGTTTGTTAATACACCTGGATCCAATACTTGGGATGAAATCTTACCATCTAATACAAATTACACTGGTCAACAATCTGTAACTTTGAATATAATAGATACGTCTAACTTAAATGATCATCAATATTATTGTCAAGTGCGTGAAGATAATAGTACTTGCTATGCCGCAACTAACGCTATAATTTTAGATGTCCGTAAATCTATTTGGGATGGAACCAATTGGTCTTCCCCACCTACAATAGATAGAATTGTGATTATTGACGGTGATTATGACACCAGTATTGGTGGACCAAATAACGAGACTAGTTTTGAAGCCTGTCAATTAATTGTTAATACAGGACATACTTTAAGCATAGAAAATAATACGTTTGTTAGAGTTCAAAATAATCTAACGGTTAATGGAAATATCATCATTAAAACAGATGGCTCTTTTGTACACGTTGATGACTTAGCCATCGTTGATGGAGATGTATTAACTGTAAGAGATAAAATTTCAGTAGAAAAAGAAACCGCTCAACTTGCGACCTACCAAGAATATACCTATTGGAGTTCTCCTGTAATTGGCGAGCTCTTAAATAATGGTCTTGCAGAGGCCTCTGCAACAAGACGATTTACGTATAACGGTCAAAACTTTAGAGATTCTACAAGAGAAACAAACAATGATGGCGCTACTGTTGCAGGACAGGATGATATTGACGATGATGCTAATGATTGGCAAACTGCAGTTGGCACAAACCAGATGTTACCAGGAGTAGGTTATGCTGCGACACATAATAGCATTGGTTTTATGCCTGCAGCTTACATTTATACATTTGAAGGTGCTTTTAATAATGGTGTTTTTAACATTCCTATCTATAGAAATGATGTTGAACTTTTGGACAACAACTGGAACTTTATTGGTAACCCATACCCTTCTGCAATAGATGCTGATCTATTTTTAGCTGAAAATGCGAGTATTGATCAAGATGTGAATGCCACAGATGGTGCTATTTTCTTTTGGTCACACAATACTGCAGCTGATGGCACTACCAATGGTAATGAAAACTTAAACTACTCACAAAGTGATTATGCTATTATCAATGGTACTGGACAAATTGCTGGTGGTGATGGCTTGGTTCCTACGAGGCATATTCCATCTGGCCAAGGGTTCTTTGTGTCTATGGATAATGCATCTACTTCAACTTTGGTAAGTGGCACCATTAGAACAACAGATGTGATTTTCAATAATAGTATGAGAGTTACTGGGAACAATAATCAATTTTTTAGAACTTCAAATAGTGCTGTTTTTAATAAGTTGAGATTAAATCTTACTTCAGATAACGGAATATTTAGCCAAATGTTAGTAGGTTATGTTGATGGTGCTACAGATGATGATGATGGTATGTATTATGATGCAACAAGAAATCTGGCATCTAATGCAAGCTCTTTAATATACTCATTGATTGAAACTAGTAGCGATAAGAAATTTGCAATTCAAGGTAAAGACTCAAATAGCTTAACACTTGATGAAGTGATTCCGTTAGGTTTCTATACCCTAATAAATGAAGCGACGTTATACAAATTCTCAATTGGGCAATTAGAAGGTGACTTCATGACTACTAACACAGTCTATCTTAAAGATAACATTATGAACATCACTCATGACTTAAGCTTAAATGATTATACATTTACTTCGGAAACTGGAGAATTCAACGACCGTTTTGAAATTGTTTTTCAACCGGAAGCACTTTCAGTAAGTGAAAACGAATTATACCCTAACGCTGTATCTATTATAGAACTAAGTAATGGAGATGTGAAAATTTCCGTAGGGAAGAATAAGACTATCAATACTGTTGAAATCTTAGATATATTAGGGAGAACGATCTATAAATTAAGAGGGCAAAACAGTACTGAAACGTATAATTTATCTCAATTAAGTCAGGCGACTTACATTGCTAGAATAACTCTTTCTAGCGGACAAGTCATCACCAAAAAAGCAGTGAAGCGGTTTTAATTTCCGAAGAAAAAAATAAATAAAAAGGGTTTCAGAATTATCACTGAAACCCTTTTTTAGTTCTACTATTAAAAACTTATAAATTATAACGCAAAGCTAAAATCAAATTTCTTCCTGCTGCTGCAATACCAGAAGAATAGGTTTGATAACGTTGATCTGTCATATTCTCTAAAGACGCTGTTATTGTTAGGGCTTTAGAGTAGCGATATCTAGTTCTCAAATTTAAAGTGTACCATGAAGGCGAATAAGGATTTCCATTGGCATCTAAGGCATATATAAAATCTTTAGATTGCTCTGAAGGTGCTAGTTTATTGAATGATAATTCATTGTTGTACTCCGCAAAAGCATCTATTAAAAATCTACCAGATTCCCATGTAACATGTGTATTTCCAAAATTTGGCACTATATGTCGCACTGGAACCTCAACACCTTCGTCTTGCTCAGTACCTCCTATAATATTATATTGTGATGTGAGTTGTAGCTGTTGAGAAATATTTAATTTCATACCTACTTCTAAACCATAGATCCACTCTTTAGATGCATTTTGAATAGCTTGTACATTGCTCAATTCTCCATCATATTCTATTTGAGATTCCCCATTTAAAGTATAATTTCTTCTAATTAGAGCGTTATCCAAAAACGTATAATACGTTGCCATATCTATTATAAACGTATTATCAAAATTAAGTTTTAGTCCTAATTCTCCTCCATACGCATACTCAGGTTTCAAATTTTGATTTGGAACGACTACTGATCCAGGTTCAGAATCAAACACCTTACCTATATCGTCAATATTTGGAGCTCTAAACGCTGTAGAAGCGTTAAATTTCCATTGGATCATCTCGCTAGGAATCCAACTTATACCTGCGGTTCCAGTCAATGCTCCTGCATCAAGTTTTGTAGCATCAAAAGGTAAGTTTAGAAACTCATTGTTCTCAGTAAAATCTGCATTAGCGGTAACTTGATTATATCGCAATCCCGATTGAAATACAAATTTGGTATTTGGCTTATATTTAAAACTAGCGTAGGCAGCTATAGACTGCCAGTTAGAACCGTTAGGGTATCGTGTGACTGTTGGGCTTGTTGTATTTGTTTCTATATCTATTTCTTCTCCTGTAGAGTTGACCTTATTATAAACATATTCTAAGCCATAAAATAGCTTACTCTTGTCATTTAAACCTTTTTCAAAATCAACATTTAGCGAATACGCATCTACTGCTTCTTCCCTTACATTTCTAATAGTTGATTGAAAATCACGATCAAATCTACCTTCTTGGAAATTTTGATATGCAGCAGTTGCCTGAATTTTATCATACAAGTTTGAACTACTACTTAACTTGGTCACTTGAAGACTACCCATAAACCAGCTTTGTGGACCATAGTCCCACTCTGCAGAACGTAAGGTGCCATCTCTATACCTTATTAACCTGTCATATCTTGGATAGCTCGAAGTCGTTGAGTAATAAAGTCCTAAATCAAAACTTAAACTCTCCTTTGGCTCATACCTGACTTTTTGTAAAAAATTGATTTGATCGTATCCGGTTGGCGTTTGAATACGAGGGTTTTCATTTTGAACAATAACATCTTCTCCATTAATAGTTTCAACATATTCTGGTCTTAAATAATCATCAGGACCATTGCTACCCATCCTAAGGTCATCAAAATCTGTATAACTTACACTAGTTAGAAAGGCCCATTTTTTTAGTCCAAAATTTAAATCTAAATGGCCTGTGTTTTCATTATTAGCAGAGGCATGTCTGACAACTGAATTGGCACTAAAAAACAATGAATCTCTATATGATAGTTGTGGTTTTTTAGTGTAAAAACTCATGACTCCACCAATGGCATCACTTCCATAAACTACAGAGCCTGCTCCTAAAGTTATTTCTGTATTTTGAATGGTAAATGGATCAATAGAAATTACGTTTTGTGAGTTTCCGCCTCTAAATGTGGCATTATTCATTCTAACACCATCTACTGTAATTAACAATCGATTTGTAGAAAAACCTCTAATCATAGGACTTCCGCCACCTAATTGACTTTTTTGAATATATACATTACCTGTACTCTCCAAAAGATCGGCACTGGTTTGAGGATTTTCAAAGGCAATATCTTTTGCGCTAATATTAACTATGGTTTGAGGAATATCTCTTTTGCTCTGCTCAAATTTGGATGCAGAGATTACAATTTGATTTAAGTCTTCAATATTTGGCTCGAGGTAAACGGTAAAATCAATACCTGATTTTGCGATTTTAATAGTCCTTTTCTTGTACAAGAAATTTTGAAAATATAACGTTTCATTTACATCAAAAAGCTCGAGTGAAGCTCTCCCATCTAAATTTGTTATTACAGATTTATCCTTTTTAAAGTTGAAAATAGCAACCCCAACTATAGGCTCTTTTGTAACTCCATCTAAAACTGTTACGGTTTGAGAATGGCCTATTATCAAAGAAAAAATAAATAAAACTGAAAGTCTTAATTTCATAAACTTTAATTAAATATCTGATTGAAAATTTTTAATGATTTTGGCTTTCTAAAACTGCCCAAATGTAATTCAAAATATAACAACAGCATTGCAAGAAATGATTGTCTTTGCTTTGAATTTAGCTTAATAGTATCAAGCGCATCAAAATTTGTGCCCAACAGCTGTTTTAAGGTTGTTAAATTTTCTCCATAAACACTATAAACGTTAATTTTTTTTGATTCAAAAAGTCCGTTATATAAGTTAAAGTATCTTTGATTAACATCTGATGTATCTGGATAAAAGCCTAAATGCTTCGTTAGTTTCAGTAAAAAAAGTAAATGAAAATTAGAAAACTCATCTGTCTCGTCTAACCATCTAAAAGTAGTCTCTAGATAATCATATAGTTGTTGGTTTTCTTCCTCTTCCCGCAATACAGCAGATAGCACCTCTGAAAGAAACATAACGATAGAACTTTTAAATAAATTGGTATGAAGCGAAGTGAAATTATAGTCTAAACGAACATCCTTAATAGTTTGCAATGATTGATTTTGTCTATAATTTTCATCAATTTGAAGTTGAGATAGCAACTGATAATAAGCGACCTTGGAACTCCCCTTCTTACTGTTTAAAACACCTCTCAGCAAATAAGTAACAACACCACGATGCAGTGTAAAACATTTTACGATAAGATCATTGTCTCTATATTTAAGCTTAGAGAGCACAATAACTTTGGATTTATTGAGCATAATAGAAGTTGGCTATCTAACAATCAGTAATTTTAGAACTTTCGTTTCGAACGAATCTAAATCTGATATTAAGAACAAATATACTCCAGAAGCGACTACATTTCCTCTTAAATTCTTGCCATTCCAAATTCCTGTACCACCATCAATAGCGAAGTTATAATTTTGTCTTGAAGATCTTTGGTTAACCCTAGATTGGGCTTCGGCAACAAGATTGCCTTCAATATCTGTGATTTTCACGTTTACGTTTTCGGTAAGTCCAGATACTTTCACACCATTATTTATGTTATTTAAGTCATCAAACCCTAAAATATCATATTCTGGCCTTACGGGATTAGGATATATAAAAGCCTCCTCTAGTGTTTCTTTGGGCTTAGTGCCTCCAGAAGAAAATGACACTAAACCACTAGTTGTGGCAATATAAACTCTACCAGATGCAGGGTCTATAGAGATATCTGTAATAGAATTTGAAGGTAGTGGTGAGTTATCTGTAGTAAATTGGTAAATAGTTTCTTGTCCATCTGGCGAAAAATAAAATATACCGGAGTCTAATGTTCCTACCCATTTGTTATCTGATCCATCGACCTTAATATCAGTAATAAATTGGTTTGAGAGCAGCTCTGTTGGTATTCCGTCTTCTAAAATGACTATTTCATTAACACTAGGACTTGGGTCTCCAATAAAATTAGATGTATTAAATAACACTCTTAGTCCTTTATTTGTGCCAATCCAAAGTTGGTTTCTACTATCTAATGCTATCGCCCGAGCAACAGTACTTGGCATATTCTGCTCTTCTGAAGAAATATTATTCATTTGTTGCGTGTCAGTATTGTAACCTATCACCCCATTATTGTATGAACTTATCCATTTCATCCCACCATTACCGATTTCTAAATCGCCAAAACCATTTTCATCGTATACAGCATCAGGTATGACATCAGAAAAACTAAACCCCTCCCATTGATCTGTTGAAGGATCATAAGATTTTAAGGCTCTATCCACTTTAGAGGTTACAGACCATAATTTACCATTGCGATCAAATTGGATAGGAGCTAATCTGATACTAATATAATTTGGAGCAGGAGGGAATACTATAGACTCTAAACCACTATTTGTTTGGTCAAAAAGAAATGTTGCTATATCATCATTTAATTCCAATATACCATCCTCAAATGAACCTATAAAAACTTGTTTAGGATTAAAAGGATGTATTGCAATATCGCACAAATTTTGAGCTGTGAGCAAACTATCATATGGTTTATTAATCCATTGTTCATCCCTGTATATACTAATTCCTCTTTTTTTAGGTGAGTTTGGATTAAAAGAAACGGTGTATTGTCCATAAGTAACCCATAATTCTCCATCACCAGCATTAATTTTAAATGCGCTGTTACTCGATGGCCCTTCTGGTAATATAACGTCATACTCATTAGGAGTATCTGTTATAGTTTTTAACACCCCAGTGCTACTAGTTCCAATATATATGTTATCCTCATTTATGGTAGCTGCAACGAAATTTGTATCATAACTTTCATTCGTTGAAGCCGTTTGAAGTTGACTGAAATTTTCATCATACACAAAAACCTCTTCTTTAAGAGTAACAATGAGATTAGAATTAACAGACCTAACGTCTCTTGGCAAGGTTGGGTAAGTAAGTAATGAATTGAGATTATCATTTAAGACTTCATACAAAACTTTATTTTCACCAACAGTGTAAAGTTTACTGCCTGTAGTTTGAATAGCAATAAAACTTCCACTGGCTATTGCAGTCCACTGTTGGAAATCAATTAAATTAGGGTTTATTAAGTCGGCCTTCATTAATCCATTAAAACTCGTAGCAGCATAAATATAATCATTAAAAATTGCCGTTTGACTTATTGCTATCTGACTACCTCCACTACCAATAAAATAGGTGTCTCCAAATTGCAACTGATTTAGATCATACACTGAGATACCAAAATCTGTAGAAATATATAAAAGACCATTGCTTTCGTTAAAATGATTTATTCTTTTTAATACTGGAGAAATACTCTCTTTTTCAAGAATATCAACTATTGATAATATTTCACCGTTGTCAAACACGACCTCCATCAAACCTGTTTCGTATCCCACTGCTAATACGCCAAAATCTTCACTATAAGAAATGGTAGTAATTGTTTCTCCTGAAAGTCCTTCAATAGTGGTAATCTTATTTATTTCATTTGTTAAAACGTCATAACTAAAAATAGCATTTTCTGAGGCTGCAAATATCTTATCATTACCTGCAGTAACATCGTTAATTTTAAAATATGAAAAATAGCCTTCCCAAAGTGAAGAGAATTCTTGAGAAACACCTTTGAATGATACTAAAGCTAAAAGGATAAATACTACACTTCTAAACATATCAATGATTTTTTTGTCAAATATATTTATATCTAACGACTTTTTAACTAATATAATATAGTCATACAAATAAAAAAGGCCTTCAAATTTAATTTGAAAGCCTTTTCATATATAACATCTAAACTATTACACTACACCTTGAGCGAGCATTGCATCTGCTATTTTAACAAAACCAGCAACATTAGCTCCTTTTACATAATCTACGTATCCATCTGCTCTTGTACCATATTCTACACAAGAAGCGTGAATGTCATCCATTATTCTATGAAGCTTTTCATCAACTTCTGCTCTTGTCCAACTTAAACGTAATGAATTTTGACTCATTTCTAATCCAGAAGTTGCAACACCTCCAGCGTTAGATGCTTTCCCTGGAGCAAACATCACTTTAGCGTTCTGTAAAGCTTCAATAGCCTCTGGCGTAGTTGGCATGTTAGCTCCTTCAGCAACAGCTATAACACCATTATTAATTAATTGTTTTGCTTCATCTCCATTCAATTCATTTTGAGTTGCGCAAGGCAATGCAATATCACAATTGATAGACCAAGGTCTTTCTCCTTCATGAAAAGTCGCAGAATTATATTTGTCAAGATATTCACTAATTCGTCCTCTCTTAACATTTTTGATGTCCATAATATGAGCCAACTTATCTGCGTCAATACCATCTGCATCATGAATGTATCCTGAAGAGTCAGACATCGTAAGCACTTTAGCTCCCAATTGAGTTGCTTTCTCACAAGCATACTGTGCTACATTTCCAGATCCTGAGATAATTACTGTTTTACCTTTAAACGAATCCCCTTTAACTGCAAGCATGTTTTCAGCAAAGTAAACGCAACCATATCCCGTCGCTTCTGGTCTAATTAATGAACCTCCATATGACATACCTTTACCGGTTAAAATACCAGTAAATTCGTTTTGCAATCTCTTATATTGACCAAACATATATCCAATCTCACGCCCACCTACTCCAATATCTCCAGCAGGAACATCTGTATTGGCTCCTATATGTCTGAATAATTCTGACATAAATGACTGACAAAAACGCATGACTTCATTATCGCTCTTACCCTTTGGGTTAAAATCAGCTCCTCCTTTTCCACCACCCATTGGCAATGTCGTTAGAGAGTTTTTAAAGACTTGTTCAAATCCTAAAAATTTAAGAATACTTAAATTTACTGATGGATGAAAACGCAATCCTCCTTTATAGGGTCCAATTGCAGAGTTAAATTCAACTCTAAACCCTCTATTAACCTGAGTATCACCTTGATCATCAATCCAAGGTACTCTAAAAATTATGGTGCGTTCTGGTTCAACCATGCGCTCTAAAAGCATTTTTCCTTGATATTTCGGATTATCCTCAATAAAAGGAATAACTGTTTCAGCAACCTCGTGTACAGCTTGTAAGAATTCAGTCTCGTGACTGTTTTTGTCTTCTACAAGTTTTAAAAAAGCTTCAATTTTATCTTTCATCTATTAACGTATTAATAATCTATGTTGTATTTTGTAATACAAAGATACATTATCTTTAAAATGTTCCTCTAATTATTTGAATATTCTCAGTGAAAAGTTGATTGAGTGTTTATTTATCAAACCGTCGTTCTTCGGATATTTTTACATTTCATCTATTTAGTAGATAATTAATCTATATTTTATATATTTGTTAACCTTAAAGGCCCTCAACAAGATAATACCTATGACGCTTAATTTTAAACAATTAACAATTCTATTCGTGTTTACACTAGGTATAAACGAGTGTTATTCGCAACTTGGCTTTTCTCACGAAGTTGGCATTATTGCTGGACCTGTGGCCTTTCAATCAGATTTTGGAGAGCGTAAAGATTTCGCCACTAATTCAGGAAATACCGGAATGGGCATAGGCATTATTCATTATATTAATTTTGCATACCGAGCAGATTGTAATTGTTATTCTACAGACACCTATTGGAACGATCACTTTAAATTAAGAAATGAAATTTCTTGGAACAAAACGGAACTCAATCACTTTGGGCAATGGGCTGATGCCTCAAGAACTGGAGCTAATGCAGAGCGATTAAGAACACACTCTGGTACTGCTCAAAATTTTGATATTGGAACTCAAGTAGAATTTTTCCCTAAAAGTATTCGTTCTTTTCAAGCCTTTGGTTATTCTTTTGCGCCTTTTGTAAGTTTAGGTGTTCATTTTACAGCATCTAATCCAAGTGTCGCAACCTCATATAATGGATCTACAAATATAAATGATTCTAATAATTTTTACCAACCATGGGTAAATGCGTCAAATCCAGATTTTAATACTGACTCCTTTTTATTCAATAGCCCACAAACATCTTGGTCGGTCGTGGGAAGTATTGGAACACGTTACAAATTAACAATGCTTTCAGATTTAATGATAGATTTAAGATGGCAATATTATTTCAATGATAGAATTGACGGATTAGACCACAACCTTCCATCAAGTAAAGCTAACGATTGGCTTGTTTGGCTAAATTTTGGATATATTTACTATCTTAATTAACTCCCGACTGTAAACAAGTAAAAGACCAGGTTATGCTTAATTTTTTCGTATTATGATATAACTTATTATCCAATAGCTTGTTTTAAATCTGCAATTAAGTCCTCTTCATCTTCAATACCAACACTCAATCTAATTAAGGAATCTACCACTCCTATTTTTTCTCGAATGTCTTTTGGAATACTTGCATGTGTCATACTTGCAGGATGACCAGCTAAAGATTCTACACCTCCTAAAGATTCTGCAAGTGTGAATATTTTAAGGTGTTCTACTATTTTAATAGCGTCTTCATAATTATTTCCTTTGGTTGTAAAAGAGACCATACCGCCAAAATCATTCATTTGTGCTTTGGCAATATGATGATTAGGATGACTTTCAAATCCAGGCCAATATACATTTTCAATTTTAGGATGATTTACCAAATACAGGGCAACTGCCTTACCGTTTTCACAATGACGTTGCATTCTAAGATGTAAGGTTTTGATTCCTCTTAATGCCAAAAAACTATCCTGAGGACCACAAACTGCTCCACTCGCATTTTGGATAAAATATAATTGATCGGCTAGCTTTTTATCTTTAACAATTAACGCTCCCATGATTAAATCACTATGACCACCTAAATATTTTGTGGCAGAGTGCATGACAATATCTGCACCCAAATCTAAGGGTTGTTGTAAATAAGGCGTAGCGAATGTATTATCAACAGCAAGTATAATATTATGTTTCTTAGCGATACCAGCAGTCGTTTTAATATCAATAATATTCATCATTGGGTTTGTTGGTGTTTCTACCCAAATCAACTTCGTTTTATCAGTGATATAATTCTCAATATTAGAGGCATTTTCCATACCTATAAAATTAAACTTAATCCCAAATTTTTCAAAAATACTAGTAAATAAACGATAAGTACCACCATATAAATCATTAGTAGAAATAACCTCATCCCCTGATTCTAATAATTTTATTACTGCATCAATAGCTGCTAAACCAGAACCAAAAGCTAAACCATACTTGCCATTTTCTATACTAGCAAATGAATTTTCTAAGGCAGTTCTTGTTGGGTTTGCACTCCTAGAATATTCATATCCTTTATGACCTCCTGGAGTCGATTGTGCATAGGTTGATGTTTGATAAATTGGAGGCATAACACTACCGTAAGCTGGATCTGGTTCTTGACCACCATGTATTGTCTTTGTATTAAATTTCATAGTATTCTCTATATTATTGTCTTAAGAACCAACAGTCACACAAATACTGCGACTATTTAAAGATCATGAAGCGAACAACAATTTAAGGTTTAATTCGTTGTATTCAAATCTATATAATACATTTATCTAATGTTTAACAGAATACCTTGAATTTTGAAAAAGGCCAGCCTAAAAATACTTGTTTTATTACTTTTAATTTCTTGCAAAAAAAAAGTGCAAGTTGATTTTTCCGAAGACATAATAGAAACTTCTGAAGGCGCAGACATAGCTCTTAATTTCCCTAAAGCAGAAGGCACAAATGAAGTCACCAATCGCATCAACCAAACTCTTAAAAATTACATCATTAAACAAATCAACGTGTCTGAAAATGATGATACAAATGGAAATTTAAAGGATGCTGTAGCGACGTTTAATAACGACTATAAAAGCTTTAAAAATGATTTCCCAGATTCTACACAACAATGGGAAGTCTTTATAGATGGAGAAGTCACCTATCGCTCTCCTCAAATTATCGGTATTGTTATTACATCATACTTAGATACTGGTGGAGCTCATGGAAACACTAATGTAAGATTTTTTAATTTTGATCCACAAACTGGAAAACAGTATACTAAAAAAGATCTCGTTAGCAATGCGCAAGGACTTTCCGAAGTCATAGAAAAAAAGCTAAAAGAAGACATTCAAGCAGGTAGTGGCAATGACGTTATTAAAGATGTTTTCTTCGGAAAAGATTTTCAATTTCCAGAAACTATTGGCTATAGTGCTGAAGGGCTTATCATTTTATATAATCCTTATGAAATTGCATCTTACGCTCAAGGTATTGTGGAGTTTACAATTCCGTTTTCCGAAGTCAAACAATTTTTAAAAATAAACTAATCGGTACCTTTTGCTAATCGTTTAATAACAGGCCCAACGGTTAAACCTTGGCCTATTATTGAGAATACGACAATAATATAAGTGATCACTAAAAACAATTCTCGATGCATGTCTTGAGTCAAACTCAATGCCAACGCAATTGAGATACCACCTCGTAAGCCTCCCCAAGTCATAATCAAATTAGTATGCTTTACAAATTGTAATTTCTTAGCAAAGAATTTAATAGGTAACCATAACGAAAGATATCTACTTAATAAAACTAACGGCACTGCAATTAACCCAGCAATAACATAGTTTAATTGAAAATTAATGATAAGCATTTCCATCCCTATCATTACAAAAAGGACCGTATTTAATAAAACATCAATAAGTTCCCAAAATTTATCTAAATAGGTTTCTGTGATTTCAGACATCGCGGTAAGTCGAACGGTATCATTACCAACCATCAAACCAGCAGTAACCATGGCTAAAGGCGCAGACAAATGCCACTGATGAGCCAACAAGCTTCCTCCCATTACGGTCGCAATTGTGATGATCACCTCTACCTCATAATTATCTATAGACTTTAACAACTTGTATGTGATGTAACCCAAAATAAGACCAAGGGCAATACCTCCAAGAACTTCTTGCCCAAATAACTTAGCTATTTCACTAAACTCAATCGCTGCATCAGGTTTGGCTGCAATGGCAAAAATGGTCAAAAACACAACAACGCCTACACCGTCATTAAATAAAGATTCTCCAACAATTTTTGCTTCTAACTTTTTAGGTGCTCCTGCTTTTTTTAAAATTCCTAAAACTGCAATAGGGTCGGTTGGAGAAATTAAAGCTCCAAATAATAAACAGTAAATAAAATCAATATGAAATCCAAATAACAAAAACATATAATACATAACGAGTCCTACTAAAAACGTAGACACTAAAACACCTAATGTTGCGAAGACTAGCACAGGACCACGCTGTATTTTTAGCTGATTGAAATTGGTATGTAAAGCACCTGCAAATAAGAGGAAACTTAACATTATATCCAGTAGAACGGTTTCAAAATCAATCATTGAAATGAGTTCTTTTTCGCGTAATAACAACGTATCATCGAATTGACCAATAGCAACTATTACCATAGTAAATACGATTGTTATAAGCATTAAACCAATCGTTATAGGCAGTTTCAAAAACCTAACATTGATATACCCAAAAAGAGCAGACAATACGATTAAAACAGATGCAATTTCAAAATAATCCATAGGTGCCTAAATTTTTAATAAATGTAACTAATTTTACTTTAAAATCTGTTTACTTTGCAATTCAAAAGCTAACCCATGAATACATTTTTTTATCTCAAAAGCTGTAGTACTTGTAGTCGTATTATTAAAGATTTAAACTTGCCAAATGACGTCATAATGCATGAGATTAAATCTGAGGCAATTAGTGAAGAGCAACTCCTTAGTTTAAAAGAATTAGCGGGTAGTTATGAAGCCTTATTTTCTAAACGCGCACAATTGTATAAATCTGAAGGCTTAAAGAACAAAAAACTTAGTGAGGATGATTTTAAACACTACCTCCTAACACACTATACCTTTCTAAAACGTCCCGTATTGGTTTACAAAAATCAAATTTTTATTGGCAATAGCGCTAAAACAGTAGACGCAGCCAAAACTTTTATTCAAACCAATGAATAGTCGTTCGTTTGCTTTAGTTGCACTTTTTTTAGTACAACTTTTATATGGTTTAAATTACACATTTGCCAAAAATGTGATGAACGGAAATTTCATTAAACCTTTTGGATTTGTTCTTCTCAGAGTTATTGGGGCAACCGCTTTGTTTTGGTTAGTGGGATTTGTCTTTAAAAGTGAAAAAATAGAACGAAAAGATTTCATCACTATCTTTTTTGCTGCTGTGTTTGGTGTCGGTATTAATATGCTTTTATTTTTAAAAGGTCTAGAGCTCACTTCTCCAATTCACGCCTCTGTCATCATGACAATTACACCTGTAATCATAATGATACTATCTATTTTCTTCTTAAATGAAAAACTCACTAAACTTAAAATTGGAGGTATTATTTTAGCGTTTTGTGGTGGTATTTTACTCACAGCTTTAGGTAAATCTGATCGAATAGGAGATAATGTAGCACTTGGTAATCTATTTATATTTATTAATGCCATCTCTTACAGTATTTACGTGATCATTGTAAAAAGACTTACCGCTAAATACCACCCATTTACATTCATTAAGTGGTTGTTTTTATTCGGGTTAATTTTGGTACTCCCTTTTGGATATGCCGAAACTACAGAAGTGGCTTGGAGTAGCTTTTCGCCATACATTTGGTATTCTGTATTGTTTGTGATTATTGGAGCAACTTTTGGAACTTACTTTTTAAATCCGTTAGCTCTTAAATCACTAAAAGCGTCAACAGTAGGCGTGTTTATTTATCTACAACCTGTTATTGCCGGACTTTTTGCAATTCTGATGGGAGCAGATCATATTGACTCTGTCAAAATTATGGCGATGTGTTTGATTTTTTCTGGTGTGTATTTAGTAACCAAAAAACCTAAAGCATCAAGTTAAATCAAATCTTGAGGCTTCTTCCCAGATTGACGCGTATCTTCTTTTGTGAGTACTTTAAAATTTGTTGACTTCGGAAATTTCTCCACCAAGGCTTTTAGATATTCTGGAAGAATCGTCAAACTTCTCGTTTTTAAATCCATCCAAGCACCAAAAATATCGCAAGTCGCAACATGCTTTCCTTTTTGGTTGTAAAAATTATGTTCAAATTTAAAGAACATTCCGTCATCGCTTAATCCTGAAACGCTAAGTGTCACTGTTAATGTTTGACTTAAAAAAGATTCTTTAAAATAATGAATCTGCTCAGAAAAAACAACTGGGCCAATACCAAATTCTATCAATTTTTTCATTGAAAACCCATGATCATTTAAAAATCCCACTCGCGTATGACTCATAAAATTTAAATACGCAGAATTAGCCAAATGACCATTTCCATCTACATCACTCCATCTAATTTCAAAATCTTTTTTGTACATCGTTGTGAATTTGAATGTACAAAGTTATTGATTTTTATAAAGCTCAAATCATTTATCATTTAAATTCTGCGCAATAAAACAATAAATGGTATTACGAAGCGCTTTAAAACTTTATGATTTTCATTACCTTTGCGCAACTTTAAAATGCGTTCATGATACAATCAATGACTGGTTATGGTAAGTCTGTAATACAGCTTCCCACGAAAAAAATATCTATAGAAATCAAATCTCTAAATAGTAAAAATTTAGATCTTAATACACGTATGCCTTCCATGTATCGTGAAAAAGAATTAGCGGTTAGAAAGCGGATTGCATCAAAGTTAGTGAGAGGTAAAGTCGATTTTTCTCTATACATCGAAATCACAGGAGAAGAGGCCTCCACTCAAATTAATAAGACTTTAGTCAAGCAATATATTACGCAATTAAAAGACGTTATTAATACAGGAGAGGAGACTGAATATCTTAAAATGGCAATTCGTATGCCAGATGCATTAACTACTGAGCGCGAAGAAATTGACGAAAACGAATGGAGTGAAATTTCAAAAGTAATTGATAGTAGTTTAGAGAAAATAGAGCAATATAGACTAGATGAAGGTGGGACATTAGAGGCCGATTTTATTGGTCGCGTGGAAACTATTGCGACACTTTTAGATGATGTTATTGCAATGGATCCAGATCGTATTGCTGGTGTTCGTGAGCGATTAACAAAAGGTATTGCAGACATAAAAGAAAAAGTAGATGAAAACCGTTTTGAACAAGAACTGGTTTACTATATCGAAAAATTTGATATCACTGAAGAGAAAGTGCGATTACAAAATCACTTAGAGTATTTTCAAAAGGCTTTAAATTCTGACGATTCTAACGGAAAAAAGCTAGGGTTTATATCTCAAGAAATGGGACGAGAAATTAATACTATTGGTTCAAAATCCAATCATGCACCTATGCAAAAGCTAGTTGTGCAAATGAAAGATGAATTGGAGAAAATTAAGGAACAGTTATTGAATGTGCTGTAATTGTGGAACCTATTAAAGTAAACTTGTGTCAGAAATAAAAAACAAAAATAGAGGTAAATTAATTGTGTTTTCAGCACCTTCAGGTTCTGGAAAAACAACTATTGTAAGACATTTGCTAAAACAAAAAGAGCTCAATCTAGAGTTTTCAATTTCTGCCACGTCTAGAGAAAAACGCGGAAATGAAATCCATGGTAAAGATTACTACTTTCTGGATGTTAAAGATTTTAAAAACAGAATCAAAAACGATGAATTTTTAGAATGGGAAGAAGTCTATCGTGACAATTTCTACGGAACTTTAAAAACAGAAATTGAACGCATCTGGGGCAAAGGTAAAAATGTTATTTTTGATATCGATGTTTCTGGAGGTCTTCGTATAAAAAAGAAATTCCCAGAAGAAACTATAGCCATTTTTGTTAAACCACCAGATCTCAACGAACTTGTTATAAGACTCAAAGAACGAGGTGAAGAAAGTGAAGATAAAATTAACATGCGCGTTGCAAAAGCACCAGCAGAATTAGCTACTGCTCCTTTGTTTGACAACATCGTACTCAACAAAGATTTAGACAAAGCACTAGAAGATGCTTACAACATAATTTCTAATTTTATCGAAGAATAAATCATGAAGATTGGTTTGTATTTTGGGACGTTTAATCCAATTCATATTGGACATTTAACGATTGCAAATCACCTTGCAGAGTATAGTGATTTGGATAAAATCTGGTTTGTTGTCACACCACATAGCCCGTTTAAAAAGAAAAGTTCTTTATTGGATAATCGTCAGCGATTTGAAATGGTCTATCGCGCAACTAAAGACTATAAAAAACTAGAACCTAGTGATATTGAGTTTGATTTACCGCAACCTAATTACACAATAAACACCCTAACTTATCTTCAAGAAAAGTATCCTAGTCATGACTTTTCATTAATTATGGGTGCCGATAACTTAAAAAGTTTTCATAAATGGAAAAACCATGAACTCATTTTAAAACATCATGATATTTATGTCTATCCAAGAATTTCCGAAGGAAAAACAGAGAGTCAATTTGACAACCATAATAAGATACACAAAGTAGATGCGCCTATCATGGAATTGTCATCAACATTTATTCGCAAGTCTATCAAAGACCAAAAAAATGTGCGACCAATGTTACCTCAACATGTTTGGGAATATCTAGATGAAATGAATTTTTACAGGTAAATCAAAAATGATAAAAGGCATCTTCTAAATGCTCTAAACTCATACCCTTATTATTCAATACGATTGCAATAATATCAAAACGCACGTCAACATCCATTTCATTGTCATTCACAAAAAAATCTACCGCCTTAATTATGCGTTGCATTTGTTTAGGTTTTAAAAATTGTTGCGGATCTCCAAAATCGGTACTAGTTCTCGTTTTTACTTCCACAATAGCTAATACATCACCCTTTTTTGCAATGATATCGACTTCTGCTTTTTGATAGATATAGTTTCTAGCAATAATATCATAACCTTTTTTAAGTAAAAAATCTGTAGCTAATTCTTCTCCTTTTTTTCCTAATTCGTTGTGGTTTGCCATTTTCTTTTTTTAGACTAAAGTCTTTTAAACAAACTTTGATTTTAATAAGCTTTGTAATCTCCATCAAGATAAGGATTAGTTTCTTGCTTACTCAAAAGAGAAAGCTACAATTAAAGATCATGTCTTTTAAATAACTCGAAACTCTTAAACAGTGTTTGTTTATGATGCTAAAAAGTGGCAAAGATGATATAAGGGAATTCTTATTTATACAAAAAAGAGTCAATAAAATATATGCTGTCTATTCATTGATGAACTATAGCATTATACTTTTATTGACTCCTGATAATTCTTTTTAAGAATTATTTATCCTATTAATTAAAATGCATTGTTACCACCATCATCGTCATCTTCACATTCAGATAATGTAGTTTCTACAAACATAGCCCAACTTCTTCCGTCAAACTCAGGGCCTTCTGCCCATGCTGTTTCACCGTTACCATCAGGACCCTCTACTTCAGCGTGCGCTGCGAAGCAATAATTATCATTCAACCCTTCTAATGGAATTATGTAAATCACTTCATAAGGTGTTATAGAAAAAGGCTCTGTATACTCAAACTGTCCAATTTGTGGGTTTCCTGAACCTGTAAGTGGAACCCAGTCCTCATCACAATTTCCAACACTTAAATGTGTGGCCCCAATGATCCAGTCGCCATTGCTAGAAAAGGTAATAATTAAGTTGTCGCCATCAATATCTGTGGTCACAATTCCTGCATCATAATTTTGTCCAGCAACAAGCGTGGTCGAAAAGCAAGGCTCATCAGAAGCGACTTCTTCAACACCTATTGGGTCTTCAACGTCTATCTGTTCTTCGACGTCTATTTGGTCTTCAAGACTTTCATTCTTTGTACATGCAGAGAAAAGCAATACTGTAAACATAAGAGATAAGAGATAGTTATTTTTCATGATAATTAGAGATTTTGGGGTTCCTAAAATCTAATCTAAAATAATATAACATGAAATGCGTAATTTTTAGACAACCAACGCTTATTATTAACAAAAAATGTTTTTTTCTTACATTTCTATCAATGTTGTCGATAAGAAAATTATTACTTAAGCAAAGTTCCTATCACATAATCCATTAGATAAAACATTTGATAATTATCTTTCAAAAAACACAGTAGCTTGGTCCTTTCTAACCTTTAACTCAACCATTTTTCCAAAAACCATTGCGCGATTATCTTTCTCATGTCCAGCTGGCATACCAAAGGCGATTGGAAAATCATAATCTGATAAAGCGTCTAAAATCAATTGCTCTATAGAGGTTCCCCAAGGTGTAGTATTTTTTCTCATTTTACTCATTCCACCAACTAAAACACCTACACAATTATCAAAATAACCTGCACGTTTTAAACTTTGGAGCATGCGATCAATGTGATATTTATATTCCCCAATTTCTTCTATAAACACTATTTTACCACTCGTATCTATACTCTCCTTTGACCCTAACATCGTATGGAGTATTGTTAAATTCCCTCCAACTAAAGGACCACTTGCGTCTCCAACTCTATTATATGAGGATCCATCTAATGTGTAATCAACAGGTTTTCCAAAAATCGTAGATTTAAAGGTGCCTACAGTTTCTTTTATTTCTGAAATATCTTCTGGCAAACTTACACACATTAACGCATGTATCGATTGAAAACCTTCATTGTGAAATTGATTGTGTAATGCTGTAATATCGCTATATCCAATAAGCCATTTTGGATTATTTTTAAACTTAGTATAATCTAATTTATCCAAAATCCTAACGGTTCCATAGCCTCCTCTAGCACACCATATCGCACTAATTTTAGGGTCATCTAATGCTTTTTGAAAGTCTTCACAGCGCTCTACATCTGCACCAGCAAAGTGATTGTCTTTACTAAACACGTTCTTACCAACGACTGCATGTAAACCCCAACTTTCCAAAAGCGCTACAGCTTGATCAACTTCATCAGTTTTATTTTTTAAAATTCCTGAAGGCGCTACAATTGCTACGGTATCTCCAGCTTTAAGGTATGGTGGTTGTATCAAAACAGTTTTTTTTTGTTGAATAGGTTTATCTTGAGCGGTTACATTTCCGAAGAAAAAAGACAGGCAAAACAAGACTAATAAATAACGAATTTTCGACATACTGTAAATGTACAAAATTTATAAATCCTCGTTTCAGTATCCCTAGCAAAATGCGTACTTTTGTATCTTGTGTTTATCAATTAAGAATCGTAAGATTCTGTCTCCTCGAGCGCAGTCGAGAGGTTTTAAATGAGGTCTCGACTGCGCTCGACCTGACATCTATGTTAAAATGAATACTCCAAAAAGATATACGATTACTGCTGCTTTACCATACACTAATGGCCCAATCCATATTGGACATTTAGCTGGTGTTTATGTGCCTGCAGATATTTATGCACGCTATAAAAGATTAACGGGTAATGATGTAGCTTTCATCTGCGGAAGCGATGAACATGGCGTACCTATTACTATTAAAGCTAAAATAGAAGGAGTTACACCTCAAGATATCGTCGATAAATATCACGCGAATATTAAAAAATCGTTTGAAGACTTCGGAATAACATTTGACAACTACTCACGTACCTCTGCAAAAATTCATCATGATACTGCTCAAGAATTTTTCAAAACCCTTAATGATAAAGGCGAATTTATAGAGGAGGTTACAGAGCAATTATATGATGCAGAAGCTAATCAGTTCTTAGCAGATCGTTTCGTGACAGGAACCTGTCCTAAATGCGGTAACGAAGAAGCTTATGGTGATCAATGTGAAAACTGTGGGTCAAGTTTAAATGCGACAGATTTGATCAATCCTAAGTCTGCAATTACAGGTAACGTACCTACTTTAAAAGAAACAAAACACTGGTTTTTACCACTAGACAAACACGAGGATTTTTTAAAAGAATGGATTTTAAAAGGTCATAAAAAAGACTGGAAGCCCAATGTCTACGGACAAGTAAAATCATGGATTGATGATGGTTTGCGTCCAAGAGCTGTAACTCGTGATTTGGATTGGGGAATCCCTGTTCCAGCACCAGGAGGAGAAGGCAAAGTGCTTTACGTTTGGTTTGATGCACCTATTGGCTACATTTCTTCAACTAAAGAATGGGCAGCGCGAGAAGGTAAAGATTGGGAGCCCTATTGGAAAGACAAAGACACGAAGCTCGTTCACTTTATTGGTAAAGATAATATCGTATTTCACTGTATTATTTTCCCAGCAATGTTAAAAGCAGAAGGGTCCTATATTTTACCTGATAATGTGCCTGCAAATGAGTTTTTGAACTTAGAGGGCAAAAAACTATCGACCTCAAAAAATTGGGCAGTTTGGTTGCCCGATTATTTAGAAGATTTTCCAAATATGCAAGATGTCTTGCGTTATGCCCTAACCGCAAATGCTCCAGAGAGTAAGGATAATGATTTTACTTGGAAAGATTTTCAAGCAAGAAATAATAATGAACTGGTAGCTATCTTTGGAAATTTTATAAATCGAGTCGTCGTCTTGACCAACAAATATTACGAAGGCGTCGTACCAGAAGCTTCAGAATTCTCAAACATTGATAACGAGACTTTAGCTGCTATTAAGGCCTATCCAGCAGTGATTGAAAGCTCTATTGAGCGTTACCGTTTTAGAGAAGCAAGTCAAGAGTTGATGAGTTTAGCGCGCTTAGGAAATAAATATCTAGCAGATGAAGAGCCTTGGAAATTGATCAAAACGGATGAAGTTCGCACGAAAACAATCCTATTTGTAGCGCTTCAAATCTCAAGTGCATTAGCAACTTTGTGTGAACCGTTTTTACCATTTACATCTACTAAACTAAAAGGAGTTCTAAATGTTGATGAGAATTCTTGGTCTGACATTTCAACCAAAATAAGACTACTTCCATCAGGACATCAAATTGGAAAAGGCGAGTTATTATTTAGTAAAATAGAAGATAAAACGATAGAAGAACAATTGGAGAAATTAGAAGCTAGTAAACGAGAAAACGAAGCCGCTAAAAAAACCATAGAACCGCAGAAAGACATCATAACGTTCGAAGATTTCACGAAGCTAGATATGCGAGTTGGCACCATTCTCGAAGCAGAAAAAATGCCAAAAACCAAAAAACTACTCATATTAAAAGTAGATACAGGTATTGACGTAAGAACAATCGTTTCTGGTATTGCCGAAAGTTTCACACCAGAAGATGTTATTGGAAAACAAGTAGCTGTGTTAGTCAATTTGGCTCCAAGAGCATTGAGAGGTGTAGAAAGTGAAGGTATGATTTTAATGACCGAAACTCCTGAAGGGAAATTGGTTTTTGTAAATCCTGATACTGCAGTTGCTAACGGGTTACAGATAAGTTAACATCTATACTAGTAGACTATAATAACTATATATGAAAAACCTCGTAGTGGAATACTGCGAGGTTTTTTTCAGTATTTTCGATACTCAAAATGACTTTATGATTTCCTATATAATCTCGCAAACCAAATTACCAGAATCTTCAGTAAAAAACACAGTCGATTTACTAAATCAAGACTGTACTATTCCTTTTATTTCAAGGTATAGAAAAGAAGCTACCGGAAATTTAGACGAAGTTCAAGTTGGAGATATTGTGAAATACAAAGCGCAATTTGAGGCTTTAGAAAAACGTAAAACTACCATTTTAAAAGCCTTAGAAGACCAAGAGGTATTAACTCCAGAATTAAAAGCAAAAGTTAACGCTTGCCAAGACAGCGCAACACTTGAAGATTTATACCTGCCTTATAAAAAAAGCAAAAAAACAAAAGCAGAAACTGCCCGCCAAAATGGATTAGAGCCGCTCGCTAAAATTATTATGTCTCAAAACAATAGTGACCTAATATCTATAGCACAACGCTATGTAAAAGGTGCGATTTCTTCTTCAGAAAGTGCTTTAGAAGGCGCAAGACATATTATTGCAGAATGGATTAATGAACGCTCCGACATACGATCAAATCTTAGATCTCAATTAGAGCGTCATGCGATGATTTCTACTAAAGTGGTCAAATCAAAAAAGGATGATGACAATGCTCAAAAATTTAGAGATTATTTTGAATGGGAAGAAGCCTTGAGTCGTATTCCATCACACAGATTACTTGCCATTTTAAGAGCAGAAAACGAAAGCTACATTAGAGTCAAAATTGAGATTGATAATAAACGTGCTTTAGACTATATAGATCGTAAACTGATTAAAAGTCAAAATGCATGTGCAGATCAAATTGAACTTGCCATTTCGGATGCTTATAAACGTTTACTATTTCCGTCTTTAAGCAACGAAGCACTTCAAAAAGCAAAAGATAAAGCTGATGAGGCTGCAATCTCCATATTCGCCAAAAACTTAAAGCAATTATTGTTAGGTTCTCCATTGGGAGAAAAACGTGTTTTAGCTATAGATCCAGGTTTTAGATCTGGATGTAAAGTGGTGTGTTTGGATGAAAAAGGTGATTTAAAACACAACGAAAACATTTATCCGCATGCTCCCAAAAACGATCAAATTGGAGCCATGAAAAAAATTAGCTTTTTAACTGAAGCTCATAAAATAGAAGCCATCGCTATTGGAAACGGAACAGCATCAAGAGAAACCGAAGCTTTAGTTAGAAAAATACATTTTAATACAGACGTACAAGTTTTTGTGGTTAGTGAAGCTGGTGCTAGTATATATTCAGCCTCTAAGATTGCACGTGATGAGTTTCCTAATTATGATGTGACGGTAAGAGGCTCGGTGTCTATTGGGAGACGTTTACAAGACCCTTTGGCAGAGTTGGTTAAAATTGATGCTAAATCTATTGGTGTTGGTCAATATCAGCATGACGTCGATCAAAGTAAACTCAATAAAGAATTAGATGTTGTTGTAGAAAATTGCGTGAATTCAGTGGGTGTTAATATTAATACTGCCAGTCATAGTTTATTAAGTTACGTTTCGGGAATTGGACCAAAATTAGCAGAAAACATAGTTAGCTATAGGAGTGACAATGGTTCGTTTACGTCAAGAAAAGATATTAAAAAAGTACCGAGACTTGGTGGTAAAGCTTTTGAGCAAGGTGCTGGTTTTTTGAGAATTAAGGACGGTAGAAACCCGTTGGATGATTCTGCTGTCCATCCTGAAAGTTATCCTATAGTTCAACAAATGGCGAAAGATGCGCGTGTTTCAATTTCCGAATTAATAGGAAATAAAGACATTCTTCAAAAGATAAATTTAAAAAACTATGTTACATCTACTGTTGGATTACTAACCTTAGAAGATATTATTAAGGAGCTAGAAAAACCAGGTTTAGATATTAGAGAACAGGCAAAAGTGTTTGCGTTTAATCAAACTATAAAAACCATAACCAACTTAAGAGAAGGTCAAGTATTGCCTGGTATCGTCAATAATATTACTGCATTTGGGTGTTTTGTTGATGTTGGAATTAAAGAAAGTGGTTTGATCCATGTGTCTAATTTATCAGATAGTTTTGTGAAAGATGTCAACGAGCATGTGCATTTACATCAACAAATCATTGTAAAGGTTTTAGATATTGATATTGCTAGAAAACGAATTCAATTAAAATTACATAAGAAGTAGATGCTCAAAATAACATTCTATATTATATGTAAATTTAAAATAAAAGCAAGTTTATTAACTACTCTAAAAAATTAGTGACTACATATCTAATTTTTAAGCTCTAAGATATAATTTGTATATTCACAAAATAAACCAACTTTTACTTAATATGAAAAAAACTACTTCTCAAAAACTGTCAAAACAACTTGCTAAATATAGCGCTTTAACCTTGGCCATTGCTGGAGTTGCAGATGCCAATGGGCAAATTGCTTACACAGACATAACTCCAGATTTTTCTGGTGGTGTAGGTGGAGAATATTTTTTAGACCTCGATAGCGATGGTACTAATGATTTTAAAATTTTTCATGATACTTCTTCAAGTCGCTCAGCCGCAATTTTAATTTCTCCATTAACAGCTAGTAATGACGTTTTAGGGTCGACCGGTGGAACAACATATGCTTATCCTTTTGTTTTGAACTCTGGTGATGCTATTTCAAGTGGTGGAACAACATGGAATAACAATGGTTTTTCTGCAGGCTTTCAATCTTTAAATTACGGTAGTAGTAGTTGCAGTATTGGTAATTGGTGTGATGTCACAGATGGATTTATAGGATTGCGTTTTAATATTGGAGGCAGCACACATTATGGTTGGGCTCGTTTAGATATACCAGACGATAATTCTCAAGCTTGGACTGTTAAAGATTTTGCATACAATCAAACTGCTAATACAAGTATCACTGCAGGTCAAGAGACATTAAGTTTAGAAGCTAATGTATTTAACGATGTAAGAATTGTTGCATTAAATAAAACTATTGGATTATACAATATGGCGGATAAAACAGATTATACTGTATATAGTATGACTGGCAAAAGAGTTTTAGAGGGAAATATTTCTAATACCACACATGTAATAGAAGCAAATACCATTGCTACTGGAGTCTATATTATTGAACTTACAGATGTAAATTCTAATGCTGTAATAAAAAAGAAAATAATATTATAGTATTACTAAAACAATTAATAAAAAAAGGTGTTGTAAAATCAACACCTTTTTTTATGCTATACTTTATTTCTATACAATGTTTTATCTACACAGCTTGCCATGGCATCAAGATCTAATTCTTGTCCTATAAAAGAGGATACTTTTGAAACAATTTTATCTGTATTACTTAATACATCTTTATAGTTAACATAAATGAGCTCCACACCAGGTTCTTTCTTTTTCCATATTTCAACTAAATTAAGATGTTTTTTATATGATTCAAATAATCGTACTGGTAGAGTTGCGGTGTCTTTACCAATCATTTTTTGTTGAGACTTAACTACTTCATTTAAATCTCTATTCATAAAAATTACCTTATAACGGTATTTAGGGTCTAAGAATTTAAGCAATGGAGCAACAACTTTAACCGATTTATTTTGAGCTTTATCCAACCACTTATTGTCCTTATGTAAAGACATCACAGCGCCGTATTCAAAATACCCTTTAGGATTAGAAATATCTGCTTTTCGATTGGCGTCTGTTAAAACCTCAAGTCCACCTTTATGAAGCATTTGCATCATTAAAGAGGTGCCAGACCTAGGTAAGCCAGAGACTACTATAATTTGATCTTTGTAATGAATGAAACTCGTTTTATCAATAAACTCGTTTTTTAGTTCTATATTTTCAATAGCTTTCTCGGCACGATGATGTGTTTTTGGTTTTAATCTTGCTGCTGTCTCATAAGCTTTTTTTGCATTGTCCATATCACCAAGTTTTTCAAGAGCTTCTCCAAGTGTATAGTGAGCTTCAGGGAAATATTTAACAAGTTCTATAGCTGTTAGAGCATGTTCTGCGGCCTCTTCAAAATCATCAAGGCGAATTAATGTCATAGCCAAAGCTTGATGAAATTTCGCATTGTCAATTTCTAATTTTAAGCTTTCTTGAAAGGCGTTTTCTGCACTAACATAGTCGTTAAGCCGAAGATGTATTTTGCCTATTTGATACCATACTTGTGCGTTAGGCTTTTTATTTTTTGCTTCTACTAGGAGTTTTAAGGCTTGATCTATTTGTCCTTTATGTATTAGAATTTTAGCTTCAGAAAAATAAGTGTTTATTTTAAATTTCTTGTCTCTTGTTCTTAATTCATTAAGGTATTCCTCTGCTTTATTGTATTCATTTTCAGAAAAACTAATTGATAGTAAATCCATAAAATAAGGAATAAGGTCAATAGGTGGCTTTTCGTCAATTAATTCTAATAAAATAGACTTTGCTTTATTATACTCTTTTTTCCCTAAATAGACTCTCGCTAAATTATGTTTAAGATCACATTTAACTTTTAATATTGACGTTTCAATTTTTTCATCTGGACGCTCAATATAACCTAATTCTATAAGTTGCTCCATTGTTTCTTGATCATTGAGGTGGTCTTTATAATCTGAGTTTAATTGCTCGCCAAAGTCACCTTTGACACGTTCCCAACTATCTATATACTTAGGAAGTTTAACCTCTTTAAAAATGTCAAGCGCTACTTTACCATCCATGTCATTTCCGATAGGTAAATTAAACATATGCAATATCGTTGGAGCTACATCAATAAGCCCTAAGCCAAATATTTTTTCATTTTTCTTAATATTAGGACCTGCTGCCACAAACATCCCAAACTGCCTGTGTTCTAAGGATGGGGCTGCTTGATATTTTGGCATTTCTAAAATACGCTTATGATCAGATTCGTAACCATGATCTGACATCACAATAATAGTCGTGTCATCGTCGACCAATGCCATTGTGCGTTCTAACATCATATCCTGAAAACGATAGGCTCCAACAACACAATCTTTATATATATCGTATAAGTCTTTGGGAACTGGCTTTAATTTAGGAGGATGAAACTTCATAAAAGCATGGCAAAAATGATCTATAAAGTCATAATACACAGCCATAAAATCCCATTCGGTATTTCTCATTGTATATGTCGCTGCCGCATGTACTGAAGTGTTTTCAGCCATTATCTTAGCAAATGCTCTTAAACCTTTATCATTCTTTTGGTCAACATCCTTTGCTTTAGGAATAAAAGGTAATATATGTGCTTCAGTTATTTCATGTGGGAACACTCTTAAATCACCCATCTCTTTTATGAAAGATTCTGGATATATAGTTCCAGCAGCTATTGGGTTTTTAGCTTTGGGATCCATACTCACTTTTTGAAAACGATCTGTTACCACAACACCATTTATCGGTTCAGCAGGAAAACTTGGCCACCAGCCTATTAAATTGCTTTTTAAACCTTGATTGTGAAAAATATTCCAAAGAGCTCTTGACTTTCTTGAATTCACAGTTACTGGATGAACACCTTTCATATCAGGCATAAGTTCCAAAAATCCAAGTACACCGTGCTTATCCGGTGTTTTTCCAGTGGCAACTGTAGACCATAACATAGGAGAATACGGAGGATTCATTGTTGCCATATTACCATAAACACCTTTATCTATGAGTTTCTTCAAAGCAGGCATCTCACCTTTCGCTAATAAAGGACCTATAATTTTCCAGTCGGCAGCATCCCAGCCTATCAAAAGCACTTTATTTTTTTTCTTCATCTTTTCTTTTTTGCTGTGCTTCTTTTTTTACTTTTCTCCAGGCTCTTAAACCAACATCACCAAGGGCTAGTAAACCAAGAGATCCTTTTTCAGTGATCTCAATAGGCTGGTTTTTTAATTCTTTACTCATAAATTTGCTATTGATAAGCCTAAAAATAGTACAATTCTTAGACGTATATTTACATTTTTTAACATTTAAATGCTCAAAATCGCCAATCATTCTATTTACCAACATCCATTACCAGAAGGCCATCGTTTCCCTATGCTTAAATATGAATTGCTACCAGAGCAATTACTATATGAAGGCACCTGTACAAAAGACAATTTCTTTGAACCAGGAATTCCAGACGACAAACATATACTGAGAGTACATACTGAGGAATACTTTCAGGATTTAAAGCAACTCACTTTAGATAAAAGAGCTGCTCGAAAAATAGGATTCCCGTTAAGTAATATTCTAGTACAACGTGAAGTTATCATTGCAGATGGCACGATAAAAGCTAGCGAATACGCATTACAATATGGTATCGCCATGAATATTGCTGGAGGAACGCATCATGCCTATACAAATCGTGGAGAAGCATTTTGTTTATTGAACGATCAAGCTATTGGAGCACGCTATCTTCAGTACAAAAAATTAGCAAATAAAATATTGATTGTAGATTTAGATGTTCATCAAGGTAATGGCACAGCCGAGATTTTTAAAAATGATGCTTCAGTATCTACATTTTCTATGCATGGAAAAGGTAATTATCCCTTTAAAAAAGAAATCAGTGATCTAGATATTGCTCTAGAGAATGATACTGATGATGAAACGTATCTCCAGTTACTTTATGAGACACTTCCGACGTTAATAAAACAAGAACAACCCGATTTTATCTATTACCTATGTGGCGTTGATGTTATTGCAACCGATAAATTAGGAAAACTAGGCATGACTCTTAATGGCTGTAAACAAAGGGATCAATTTGTATTAGAAGCCTGTAAAACCAATAACATTCCAGTGATGTGTAGCATGGGTGGAGGCTACTCACCAGATATTAAAATCATTATAGATGCACACGCAAATACGTTTAGACTAGCGCAAAGCCTATTTTTTTAAATAGAAGTGAAAGTAATACCAAATTTTAACGATAAATTAATACCTCACTTGTAAGAAAAGAGAACGTTTTAGGCTAAATTTATGCTTACTATCAACTATCTAGCTATGAAAAAATTGACAATCAACTGGTTTAACTATTTACTATTAGTATGCTTTAGTCTCTCTTTTTTCTACGGAAATGCTCAAAAATCAAATGAGGACTATCTGTTTGACGGTTATACCAAATACTCTAAACTTCCAAGAGAGATCGCTCATGGTTATTTAAACAAATCCTCTTTAATTAAAGGTGAAAGTTTAGGGCTCTCTATCTGCCTTTTAGATAAATACACTGAGAAATCTTCTGTACTTACAAAAAACGTGTGTTGTACGATACAAAATAGATCTGCTACGATTGTGAAAAAGAAAATGGGTGTAGCTGATAATGGAGTTGCTTCGGGTATTTTTGAAATTGATAGCCTCTTTAAATCTGGAAATTACGTTTTCAAAACCTACACCAATTTGATGCAAAATTTTGAGGAACAGAATTTTTATATGCAACAGATTAAAGTCATTATTCTAGACCAGGATGCATTAATAGAAGCAATCGATAACGCCCTTTTTGAATTAGAGGTCCAATGTCTTCCAGAAAGTGGACATCTATTTCTTAACACTAAAAACAAGCAAAAATAATTATTTATAGAAGGTATCGCAAATGACGGTACTCATATTTCCGAAGAAAAAATTACAACTATTAATTAAAAAAAAAGATGATTAAAACCAATTGCCTCAAATTCTCTCAAGTAAAATACACACTTCTTTTCTTATGTGTGTTTTCATTTTTTAATGCTGAAAGTCAAAACCAAGATGAGTTATCTGCTTCTTATAGCAACTATGTTAAATTACCAAGAGAAGTTGCTTATACACACTTAAACAAATCGCTTTACTTAAAAGATGAAAGCATAGGTTTTAATGTATATGTATTTGATAAAAGCAGTAAAAAACATTCTGATGTTACCACAAACGTGTATTGCTCTATTGAAGATAGTAAAGGAAAAGTTATAAATAAAGTTCTTATTCTTGCCGAAAATGGCGTAGCAAATGGCAGTTTTTTAATAGACAGCACCTACGCTTCTGGTCGTTATACTTTTAAAGTCTATACCAATTGGATGAAAAATTTTGATGAACAGAATTTTTATTTACAAAACATCAAAATTATAAATACTGATGAAGACAATGATGTTTCAACAACAATGGAAGCTCCAGTTTTAGACACTCAATTTTTACCAGAAGGTGGTCATTTAATTTCAAACATTAAAAATGTTGTCGGTGTTGTTATTAAAGATAATACTGGTTACGGACTAAAAGAAGCAGAAGGTGTTATTAAAGATTCAAACGGAGAATCTATCACTAATTTTAAAACGAACCAATTTGGTATTGGAAAATTCATATTTATACCAGAAGAAGGAAAAGATTATACTTCAGAAATAACCTATAATGATTTGACCTCTAAAGTAAAGATTAAACCTGCAGAACGAACAGGATTAAATTTAAGTCTCAATAATTTAGGAAGTAAAGTCGCATTGACTATTAGGTCAAACGCTAATACGTTACAAAACATTAAAGGGAAAACATTTAGAATTGTCATTCATAATGGAAGTTTAATAAAATCATTAGATCTTAGCTTTACAGACACACAAGACATAACGAAATTAATTAATCTTAGTGATTTATACTCAGGTATGAACATTATTACTGTCTTTGATGAAGATAACAACCCTCTTTTAGAACGTTTATTCTTTAATTATGATGGTATTTCAGTTATAAATTCTGAAAAAACTAGCACTATTAAATCATTTGACTCTATAACGGTTTCTGTACCATTTAAAACTATCAATGCATCACAATTTCATAATTTGAGTGTTTCTGTTCTTCCGTCTGGAACGACATCTTATGACACTGATCACAACATATTATCCTATACTTATTTGCAGCCTTATGTAAAGGGTTATATAGAGAATGCGCGTTATTATTTCACAGCAATTGACAGAAAGAAAAAATTTGAGCTTGACAATCTTCTCCTAACTCAAGGTTGGAGCAGTTATGAGTGGAATTCTATTTTTAATTATGAGCCCACGATAAAGTTTGATTTTGAAAAGGGAATTACGGTAAACGCAACCGTCAATAAATCTAAGAGTAATCAATTTATTATGTATCCAATGATAAATAGTTCTACTCAAACTATTGACGTACCTAAAAAAGAAAAAACGTTTACAATTAAAGGTTTACTTCCAGTAGATGACGAAAAAGTCATCTTTGGGTCTATAAGTAAAAAACAAGGTGTTGGAAAACCAAATCTATATGCGCAATTTTCACCATCAACAATACCTACAATAGATAATTTTGTAAAAACACTTCCGCTTAGAGTGAAATCTATTTATAATTCTAAAATCAAAGAGTCTCTTTTTAAGAATTCTATTTATGATACTCAAGAATTAGATTTAGTGGTTATTAATGCTCAAAAAGAAAAGGCTAGGATTGATAAAATAGAGCGCAGACAGACAACTGGTAATATTGATATTTTTGATGAAAATGCTAGAGATAGATATGTGGATTTCGCATCATATATAAGCAACAAAGGGTTTAATGTATCACAGACTGCCAATTCTCTTAGTATTAGTACACAAAGACGAAATACTCTAAATGGAGGTAGAACTCCGCTTATTTATCTTGATAAAATGTTATTATCTGATTTTACTATTTTATTAAATTTCGATATGAGAAATGTTGATTATGTTGTCATAGATAAATCTGGACTAGGTGAAGGCATGAGAGGTGCAGCAGGTGTCATTAAAATATATACAGATCCAAAATTAAAATATGGAAATGACACAACTGCAGATATTTCACAAGAAATAATGATTCCATTAACGTTTACATCATCTAAAACCTTTTACGCGCCATTGTATTCCAGTTATCGCAGTGATTTCTTTAATCAATATGGTGTTATTAAATGGATTCCTAATGGGCAACTTGATAACAATGGTAATCTTACTTTTAAAATTGCAGACAAGGGTATTGAACAAATAAAATTGTTTATTGAGGGTACAGCCAATAAAGGGAGTTTTATTTCTGAAGAAAAAATAATTACGCTCAATTAATACATCTGTAGTGTTTTAGAAAAACATTATCAATAAGAAAAGGCTTCCGTGACGGAAGCCTTTTTATTATAATTATTTTAGGTTTTCTATTTACCTAGCATCAATAATTCGTTGCAAACTATTTCTGTTGTGTAACGCTTAGTGCCTTCTTTATCATCCCAAGAACGATTTGTTAATTTACCTTCAATCGCAATTTCTTTGCCTTTGGTAATATACTCTTCTACGACTTTTACAAGACCGCCTCGCACAACAATATTATGCCAATACGCACGCTCTACTTTGTTACCATCTTTGTCTTTGTAGCTGTCATCTGTGGCTAAAGAGAATTTTGCCATTTTGTTTCCATCGGAAAAATTAATGATTTCTGGATCTTGTCCTAATCTTCCAATCAACTGTACTTTGTTTCTTAATGTGTTCATGTGTTCTAATTTTTAATGTTAAACAGTTAATGCTTTGTTCTGAATGTATTTCAGAATCTTTTTACGTCGTGATGAATTTAAAGTTGACATTTCTAATCGTCTTAAATTTGTCAGCAATAATTCAACACTGCAAATATGCGTTGGGTTGCAAGTGTTAGTCGGTAGTTACGTATTTAAATTCGTTTGTAAATATTTGTAGTCGTTTGTTGTTGTTTTATATGTTAACATGAAAATACTATCTTTACCAACAATGACAAGACTTCTAAGCCATATCTATCCAATCACCAAAACCATAAAATCGAATTTTAGTGGTACACTAGAAATAACAACTAAAAACGGTAAAAAACACCTCAACACCAAAAACGCAAACTATAGTTATGGAGCTTTACAAATGATCTTGAAATTTGGATTAGATAAAATTGATTTAAAAAAAGTGAATTCAGTATTACTTTTAGGACTTGGAGGCGGAAGCGTCATCCAAACACTGAAAGATGATTTTAAATATCAAAAACATATTACTGCAGTAGATATTGATCCTGTAATTATTGATATTGCGAAAACTGAATTTGATATAAAAAACTCTTCAGTATTAAAAATAATTTGTCAAGATGCGCTTCAATATGTGAATCAAAACACCCAGCAATTTGATCTTATTATTATCGATTTGTTTATTGATATTCATGTCCCAAAACAATTTTTAAAGCTCTCATTTTGGCATGATATTATCAAATCAAAATCTAGCAATGGCGTTATCTTATTTAATGGGTCTTTAGAAAAAGAAAAGAGTCAGGACTTAAAAAAAGTTATCACATTTTTAAAATCTAAAGTTTTTAAAGTAGATGTTTACGATAAAATAAATGAGGTCAATACAGTAATTATTACCCAATCGTTATAATAATTTATATCTTGTAACAACAAGCAAATCAAATTATGCAAAAAAAATGTCCAGAGTGCGGTGATAAAATAGTTGGCAGAATCGACAAGAAATTCTGCAGTGATGCGTGCCGAAATGCTTTTAATAACAATATCAATAAAGACCACAAAAATCTTATTAGAAATACCAATAACCGACTCCGGAAAAACTACCGTATTCTCGAAGAACTCAATCCAGAACAAAAGAAAAAAATCTCTAAAGCACGATTGGTAGAAAAAGGATTTGACTTCAATTACTTTACAAGTATTTACACAACAAAAGCAGGAACAATATATTATTTTGTCTACGACCAAGGCTATTTACCATTAGAACATGAATACTATGCTCTCGTGAAGAGAGAAAGCTAAACTGTAACATTTTAGTCAATTATGGTACTTATAGTTTATAATCACAACATCTATGACAACTCCTATTATTGTAATTCTAATTTTTTGTGCAGTCGCTATTATTGGCTTCTTAATCTATTATTATAATGGGAAACAAGTCATAATAAGAACCTTATCAAAAATCCCTCACAAACCAGCTTCTAGTTTAAAAACGAATGAACTTTCAAAAGTTAGTGGCAAAGCGCTTCATGTCGAAGAACCTTTAAAGGCTCCTTATTCTGGTAGGAAGTGTGTGTTCTATCAAATGAAAATTCAGAAAAAAGTAAGTAACGGTAAAAGTTCTCATTGGAAAACGATAGTTTCCGAAGAAAAATTTCAAGACTTCTTTATAAATACCAATGGTGACTTTGTTATTATAAAACCAAATGATAACCCTAGAAATTATATTTGTCATTTAGTAACAGATAAAAGCCAATCTTCGGGGACATTTAATGATCCAACACCGCAGTTTGTTGCACTTTTAAAACGCTATAATATTGAGCCTGAAACCTTCTTTGGATTTAATAAAACATTACGTTATGAAGAAGGTATCATAGAAATTGGAGAACGCATCACAGTTGCAGGAATTGCGAAATGGAAATCACTAAGCGAGCCCATGCCAGAATACCCATATTCTAAAATTGCAACTTTAAAAAGTGATGGCAAACAAAAACTTATTATTACAGATTTACCTGAAGTTTTACCAAATAGAAACCGAAGATAAAGGCACTATCTCCAATTCTGCCCTTTTAGATCAAGCGCAGCTTTTAAAATATCTTTTTGGCTAATTTGCCCAACCAGTTTTCCATTCTCAACAATAGGAAACCGTCTTATTTTAGACTCCAAAAACTTATTAGCAGCATCAAACACATTCATGTTGCCATCTATGGTTTCTACATTCTTTACCATTCGTTCTTCCACTTTATGTTGTTGCATAGGTAAATTATGATACCGGCTTTCGCTAATATCCTTGAGGCAATCGCCTTCAGAAATTATGCCTACCAACTCATTATTTGCATTGACAACTGGACCTCCAGAAATCTTATTTTTTATAAGTGACTGGATCACTTCATCAACCAACTGCTCTGGTCTAAACGTAATTAAATCACGTGACATAAAATCACTCACTTTAAATGCGTTCACCTCTGTCGTATTTTGCTGTTTCTTTCTAGCGCCTTGAAAACTTTTAATACCCATAACAAATATTTTTTTGAATGAACTTAAAGTTACTAAAAATTAGCCAATTATACCAACACAATAATCCGTTCAATAATTTGTAAATTTGAAAGCACTAAAAAATAGCACTATTGAATTCAAAAATTTGTGTCATCGGTTGTGGTTGGTTGGGATTCCCATTAGCCAAAAAATTAGTAGAACTCAACTACAGTATTCATGGCTCAACGACCTCAAACGACAAATTATCACAACTAAAACAAGCACAAATTCATCCGTTTTTAATTCAATTTTCTTCGGAAGGTGTAACCGGTAATCTCAAATCTTGTCTTAAAGATTGCCAAACGCTCATTGTAACCATTCCTCCTGGTTTGCGTAAAAACCCGAAAAACGATTACGTTACACAAATGCAACATTTTTTAGAGTATGTTGAAGCGTCTTCCGTAGAACACGTATTATTTATTGGTACTACTTCTGTCTATGATGATGATGAAAACGTGCCTGTAATTACAGAAAACTCTCCAACTTCAAATGACAATATACCTACTCAGCTATTAAAGGTTGAGGCCCTTTTTACGACTAGCAAAAAATTTAAAACCACGATTCTGCGTTTTAGCGGACTTTTTGCAGAGGATAGACATCCTGCAAAATACCTCTCTGGAAAAACAAACCTAAAAAATGGTGATGCTCCTGTCAATTTAATTCATCGAGACGATTGTATAGCAATTATCATTTCCGTAGTAAAAAAAGATATTTGGAATGTAGTCATAAACGCGTCCTCTCCATCACATCCAAGTAAGAAAAAATATTATACCTCAATTTGTGAGTCGCTTCAATTACCTATTCCAGAATTTGACAACGCTTCAATTAGTAAAGGAAAAATAATCGATTCTACAAAGTTGGTACAACTTTTAAAATATGATTTCGCAATAAAACTTTAACAATTAGCACACTTTTATGAAAATATGCCAGATAATTTTTTAGTTTTGGCGCAATTAATTAATAAAAACAATGAAACATTAATATCTGATTTGTATTCAAACGATACAATGATTATACGAATGTTCCATGTGACAGATAAAAAACAATAAATACGAACACATGAAAAAACTTATCCTCCTATTAACAGTTGTAACAACATTTAATGTGACAGCTCAAACCGAATCTGAACTTTTAAAACATTTTGAAGCGTATCATAAAGAGATGAAAGGCCAAGGTGATGTTCAAGGTGTCATCAATGCATTGACACATCTCAACGTTATAGAGTCTAGTGTGCAGCGATTAGATACACTAGCTTATATTTATGTTACAGAAGGCAGAAATCTAGAAGCTTTAAATACGATTGGTATTGATATAAATCCAACAGACTCAGATATTAATACAGAGGTTAAAGCCATCGCTTTAAAAGCACTTAACCAACCTGAGCGTGCAGTCGTTTTTTATGAAGAGTTATTTAAAAGAAATGCAAATTCTTATATCGCTTATGAGATTGCTGACTTAAAAACACAATTACAAGATTTTGCTGGTGCAAAGGCAAGAGTTGATTATGGCTTAACTAACGTACAACCAGATATGAAACGTGCGTTTTACGAGTCACAACAGCCTTATGAAGTCTCACTTAAAAGTGCATTGACATATATGAAAGCATTGATTATTTTTAATATGAATCAAACCGATAATTTAGATCAAGCCATCACTTTATTAGGTGACGCTTTAACTATGGATGCTAATTTTAATTTAGCAAAAATAAGTAAGGATGCATTAGAGGCTAGAAAAGCAAAAGAAGCAACTACACCTGAAAAAAAGAACTAAAAGACAATTAACTATCTTTTAATAGTATAAAAAAAGCACCCAATTGGGTGCTTTTTTATGTTTATCCTTAAATGAAATCTATTACCAAATTCTAACACGCGCTTCTGGAGCTAACCACATTTTATCACCTTCTTTAATATCAAATGCGTCATAGAATGCATCGATATTTTTAAGCGGCTGTGTTGCTCTAACTTTACCAGGAGAATGCGTGTCTGTTTTTATAAGTCTTCTCATAGCATCATCTCTTGTTAATGTTCTCCAAACTGTTGCCCAAGACATAAAGAAACGTTGCTCTGCAGTATAGCCATCAATATCTTCAGGTCTTCCTTCCTCTTCAAAAAGTAATTGTAAGCCATCATAAGCTCCAAGAACACCTCCTAAATCACCTATATTCTCGCCTAATGTATAAGGTCCATTGACATGAACACTATCTAAAACTTCTATTGCAGAGTACTGTTCTGCTAAGGCATCACCTCGTTCTGTAAACTGTTCAAGGTCTTTATCTGTCCACCAGTTTTTTAAATTTCCATCACCATCAAAACGAGATCCAGAATCATCAAAAGCGTGAGAAATTTCATGTCCAATCACAGCTCCAATACCACCATAATTTACAGCGTCATCGGCTGTAAAATTATAAAAAGGTGGTTGTAAAATTGCTGCTGGGAATACAATTTCGTTGTTTATTGGATTATAATAAGCATTTACCATTTGAGGTGGCATTCCCCATTCAGATTTATCAATTGGCTCATTTATATCAGACAAATTATCATTTAAAGCCCAGTGACCAATTGCCATCATATTCTCAGCATAAGTATTGCCTTCTTTTACCATTAAATCTGAATAGTCTTTCCACTCATCTGGATATGCAATTTTCACAGTAATCTTCTCTAATTTTTCTACAGCTTTCGCTTTTGTCTCTGCTGTCATCCAATCTAATTTCTGAATTCTATTTTGGAATGCAGTAATGACATTTGCAATCATTTTCTCGGCTTTCGCCTTTGCCTCTGGCGGAAATTTTGCCTCAACATATAATTGACCAATCGCTTCACCTACAGATCCGGTTACTGTTCCAAGGGCACGCTCTTGAGCATCACGTTGCTTTTTAGCTCCACTTAATGTCTGTGAGTAAAATTCCCAATTAGCTCTTTCAATTTCAGTAGTTAAGAATCCTGAAGCATTATCAATCGTAGTCCAATCTATTAAGGTTTTAATATCTTCTATTGGCGTGTTTTTTAAGAAATCACTCAAAGCAGCCATATATTTTGGCTGTGCCACCATAACAGTGTCAAGTTTCTTTTCAATCCCAAGGTCTACTATCATTTTACTCCAATTTATAGCAGGACACATCTCTTGTAATTGAGAAATAGATCTTGGATTATTGTAGTTACGAGGATCTCTTGCAGCTACCTTATCTAATCTTGACTCTACGAGCTGTGTTTCCATTTCAATAATTTTGACAGCAGCAGCATCAGCATCTTCTTTGCTGTATTCAATAAACTGCAACATTCTTGAAACGTGAGCTTTATATTTTTCTCTAATCTCCTTAGATTTATCGTCTTGATCCAAATAATAATCACGTTGTAATCCTGTCCCTCCAGGTCCTACCCAAGCAGTATTCATACTACTATTGTTTAAATCTGGACCAGCACCAAGACCTGCAAATGGACTTGAAACTCCCAAAGTAGTAGCCTCAATAGTTTGCATCTCTTCCAAATTCCTTATTCCATCAATTTTTGCTAGTATTGACTTTAAAGGCTTAATGCCTGCTTCATTACGTGCTAAAGTATCTAGCTCTGACTCAAAAATTAATAAGGCTTTCTTTTGATCCGTTCCTTCTGCATAAGTACCTAACTCTTTTGAAGTGTTAACAATATCTAAAACATCTTTTCGTGTAGTTTTTCTTAAAACACCAAATCCTCCCCAACGTGTCTCGTCTTCTGGGATTGTTGTTGTCTTTACCCAATTACCATTAACGTAATTGTAGAAATCATCTTTTAGATTCACCGAAGTGTCCATGTTTTCGAGAACAATTCCAGGAATTTTCTCAACCATCGCAGTTTCTTTAGGCTCTTCCTTACATCCTAAGAATGCGAAAAGTCCCAATATAGAAACTACCAAAATACTTTTGATATTGGTTTTCATAATGTGATTGTAAATTTAAATTTGTATAAATTAGTTATTAATTAGAAACCTCAAAAGCTGATTTGTTACATATTAACAAAATATTAAGATTCTAGTGAATCGAAAAACAACTATTGTGGCTTTAGCACATTGTTCTTTTCAAATTCAAACTTCTTATTTATTTGTAGATTTAGGTTTGAAGTCGTGATCAAAAACTCCTTTATAGCTTCGAGTTTTTCGTCTTTTTCAATATTAGAAATTCTTAGTAGACTATTTAACTTCTGTGTTTTTGTGTCCAAAGCAGTAATTCTAGCAAAAATCTCATTGGTTTGAAGTTTTACAGGCATTTCTGTTCTTAATTCTTGTAATAATGTTTGAACAATTAAGGGGTCACCAGAAAAATAAATTAAATCTCCTTTTTTTAATAATTCTACTTGAATTTTTAAATCTTGAAATTTTTGCCAATCGTTTACTGCCTTTTGTGAGTCTGTACTTAAACCAAAATCATCATAGCGTATGGAAGCTATGTCTTTTTGAGAGATTGTTTTTGCATCTATTTGCTCTTGGGTTTCTATAATAACTTCGGAAAATTTATCACCTTTACAATTGGTGATTAAAAAACAAACACTTAATAAAGCTAGTAATACTGTACGCATGATTAATAAAATTCAATTTGAAGTAAATATAAGAAAAGCGAATACATGTTAATTGTAATTAACAAAAAAATAAAGAGTCTAGAGTTTTCTGAATTTATGCTTTTATTCTTTTTATTTTTGACTGTACGATTAAATACTATATTATGCCTAGAATTTTAGTTATCGGTGCTGGTGGTCAAATAGGATCTGAGCTCACACATACCTTAAGAGCACTTTACGGACCAGAAAATGTTATAGCAAGCGATATTGGATATCATAATACGTATATCGTAAACTCTGGTATTTTTGAAATTGTTGATGCTCAGGATTATGACTCCGTAAAAACGTGTATCGATAAACATCAAATTGATACGGTCTATCTTATGGCAGCTATGTTAAGTGCTACCGGAGAAAAATTCCCAATGAAAGCATGGGATTTAAATATTAAATCTCTTTTTCATGTTTTAAACCTTGCAAAAGATGGGTTTATAAAACAAATATTCTGGCCTTCTAGTATTGCTGTTTTTGGCCCTACAACTCCGGCTTTAAATACACCTCAGCACACTGTTGCAGAACCTACAACAGTGTATGGCATCACAAAACAAGTGGGTGAGCGTTGGTGCGAATATTACCATAGTAAATATGGTGTTGATGTGAGAAGTCTGCGTTATCCTGGTATTATAAGTTGGAAAACAATGCCTGGAGGAGGCACCACAGATTATGCTGTAGAAATATACCATAAGGCTGTACTAAATAAGCGTTATGAGTGTTTCTTATCTGAAAACACAAAACTTCCAATGATGTTTATGAATGATGCTATTGATGCCACTGTTAAACTCATGCAAGCAGATCCTGACACTGTGAAAATTAGGTCTTCCTATAATTTGGCAGCTATAAGTTTCACGCCTAAGGATATTTCCGAAGCGATAAAAAAACATATTCCTGATTTTAAAATCACTTACAACCCAGATTCTAGACAGGACATCGCTAATAGTTGGCCAAAGTCTATTGATGACTCATCTGCACAAACGGACTGGAATTGGTCTCATAACTACAGTCTTGAAAAAATGACTGAAGAAATGATTACACAGTTACGTAATAAGTATAAAGATTCGATGACCATTCGATAACCATAAATTAACGGTCTGAACATACGTAAAACATATTTACATTGAGTTCACATACAAAAAAAGCACTTTCCTAAGAAAGTGCTTTTTGATTAAAATAAACTTAGTTCTGTTATAGCTCGAAGCTCTTAATAAAAGATCTGTCTCCAGATGACATGCGCAAATAATAGCTTCCTTTTTCTGGATCAGATAATTTATAAACTTGATTTAGAATCTGCTTTCCTACTAATTGGTCTTTAAAAATACGTTCTCCTTCGTAAAACAACTCAATATTTAAAGGCTCTTCCTCTAAAGACATGTGAGAAATTAATAACCGGTCATTTTCTAATCGCACTACCGGCTTAAAAATTGTCTTTTCCTTACTGTCTAAAAACAAAACGCTATTAGACTGAATAATAAATGGAGTGACAATAATTTCAAAGTCTCTCTCCAATTCAATAACATATGAACCATTATTCAATGCTGTAAAATCAAATTTCTTTAAGAAAGTTCCATTTCGTTTAATCATTTCAGTGTATAGTACAGTTCCCTCATTATCAAGAATTGTATATTGGTGTCCTTTTTTTACATTAGAAAATTTAAATAGTGTAATTGCTTTTGAAGGAACATCTATTACATTTTCATTTGCGTAGCCTGTAACTATCGTTAACATCATAACTACTGTTAATATTGTTTTCATTGTTTTCATCACTTTATAGGTTTTAATGATTTACACTGCAAATTTAAAACGTTATGCACGCATAGAAAACATCAGAATTAGCATATTTATATACTATATTAGCCTCACCGTATCCGCCTAAGCAATAACATGTTAATATAGGATACTTTTTAGATAATTTTGAATAGAAATTAAAAATCAAATGCCTTAAATTTGTATTTAATACCAAATGAACATTTAAATAACTCATACACTATTATTCAAATTATTCATAGCTCACTTTAAAATTAATTTGGTACAACAGATTGATATGATCAAGAGAAAGCCAACTTTAGAAAAAATTAGTCCCAAATTTGGAAGCTCCATTTTCGTAAAAAAAGGGACTTCACAAGATATTGGTGCAAACACCTCTCCTTTCTGGCATTTTCATCCAGAGATAGAACTTGTGTATGTAGATAAGGGAAAAGGGAAACGACACATTGGTAATCATTTATCCTATTTTGATAATAGTCAGCTCATTTTAATTGGATCCAATTTACCACACTACGGTTTTACTGATAGACTTACACAACATGGGTCTGAAGTTTTAGTGCAATTCAAACCAGAATTCCTAGGTGCTTACTTTTTTGATACACCAGAAATGATAAGTATCAACGCCCTTTTTGAACGTTCAAAAAATGGAATCCTTTTTAAAGCTGAAACTAAAAGACGTGTCGGTAAAAAAATTCAAAAGCTAAATGATGTCAGCGGTTTTGAACGTGTCATACTGCTTTTAAAAATTCTTCATAAACTATCTGAAGTCAAAGATTATGAGATTTTAAATGCTGACGGCTTTGTCTTTGAAACCGAAATACAGGATAGTGCCAAAATAGATATCATCTATAAACACATTAACAATAACTTCCAGAATCATATTTCACTAGACGAAATTGCAGATAAAGTAAGTATGACTGTTCCTGCTTTTTGTAGATATTTTAAAAAATCTACTGGTAAAACATTTACTAAACTAGTTAATGAATATAGAATCGTACATGCCACCAAACTATTATCTGAAAGTCAAATGAGTATAGCCGATGTGGCGTTTGAATGCGGTTTCAATAATTTCTCACACTTCAATAAGTTGTTTAAAGAATTTACTGGTAAGAGTGCTTCAAAATACAGAGGTGAACTTAAACAAATGGTTAAATAATTAAAATAAAATGGAAGACAAAATAGATAAGACTCTAGAATATTATAAAATAAAAGAGCAACAAATTCTAAATGCTGTTAATTCTACAAACAACTTAACTGCAGAGGACATCATTCACTATGGTAAAGAGGTCTCTATACTTACGTATAAGATTACTGCTTTAGAAATTGCTAAAGAAAACTAATAGTATTCACTCTACTTTTCGCCATCCCATTCTGAATAAAACTGGTCTAGAAACTCCTCCATAAACTGATGTCTTTCTAGTGCAATTTTCTTACCTGTCTTTGTATTCATTCTATCTTTTAAAAGCAATAATTTTTCATAGAAATGATTAATTGTAGGTGCTGTTGACCCTTTGTACTCTTCCTTGGTCATTTCTAAATTCACCTTGATGAATGGATCAAATATTTTTCGGTTTTTAAACCCACCATAATTAAATGTCCTCGCAATCCCAATAGCTCCAATAGCATCTAATCGGTCTGCATCTTGCACCACATCCAACTCCCGAGAAGAAAAAATTTGCGCTTCATTTCCGCCTTTAAAAGAGATGTGCTTAATAATATTAACAACATGCTCTATAACCTTAGAATCCACATTATTCTCAAACAAGAAATTACGAGCTACCTTTGGACCTACCGTTTCATCACCATCATGAAATTTACTATCTGCTATATCATGAAGTAAAGCTCCAAGTGCGACAACAAAACCATCTACAGCTTCATTTTTTGAGATGAGCAACGCATTATTATAGACTCTTAAAATGTGAAACCAATCGTGACCGCCTTCGGCTTTTTCAAGTTGTTGTTGAACAAACAGTTTTGTTTTTTCTATTATTTCTTCGTAAGTATCCATAGCTTAAAATTAAAAATTCCCTTCAGAAACTGAAAGGAATTAATTATAATTTATCTTGAATTACTTTAAATGTGCAGGTTCCACCCATTTAAACTGATAGGAATTTTCAGGTATCGTAATGCGATCTGCCAATCGTAACATTCTTGGTGGCAATTTCATTAAGTAATCACGAGCTTTTTCGGCTTCATCATTAAGCCCCTTGATATTTCCAAGATCCCACCTATCAATTAACTTTTGTAAAATATCAATATAATCCTTAGAGGTATACACACCAATACGTTGCGCTGTATTTGAAAACTCTTCAAATGCAGTACCAATTTTATCACCAGATTCTCTAAGAAAATGTGCTGGCATTGCAATTTTACGCTTCATCATATAGTGAAAAGCCATCATCATTTGACTTGGATCCACCTCAAAAATACGCTCCACGAATTCTGAATACGCATGATGATGCCTCATCTCGTCACCTGAGATAATTTTACACATTTTTGCTAATTGCTTATTCCCTTTAGCTTTTGCCATTTTTGCCACACGGTTGTGCGAAATATAAGTCGCTAGCTCTTGAAAGCTAGTATATACAAAGTTTTTATAAGGATCACGATCTGTACCAATATCAAAACCGTCTGCAATAAGATATTGCGTGGTTTTTTCTATTTCTTTCATATTTACACGACCAGAAAGGTAGAGGTATTTACTAAGTACGTCGCCATGGCGATTCTCCTCACCTGTCCAATGTCTAACCCATTTACCCCAACTATTTCGCCCTACTTGATCTACACCTTCTACATCCATTAACCAAGACTCGTAAGAGGGTAAAGCTTCTTCTGTAATCATATCGCCAACTAAAACCACCCAAAAATCATAAGGTAACTCTTTAGAAAGCTCACGTATTTCTCGAACTTCTTCAAAAAATGAATCACTTTGAGAATTAGGTAAAAAATCTGTTGGCTGCCAAATCTTATCTATAGGTATAAGGTATTTTTCAATAAGTTGGTCCACATCTTTTTCAAGATGCTGCATGACTTCCAATCGTATATTTTTCAACGACATATTAATGCGGTTTAATGGTTATTTTATATGAATAGCGTCAGTAATTGTTTTTTCAACAGTCGCTAATAACGCTTGCTTATCTGTAAAGATAGCCATTTCTATAGGCTTATGAATAGTAAATTTTATATGATTTCCTATCCCCATCGGGAATTTACCATAACGCAACATTTTCCATGAATTATTAACCGTCACTGGCACAATCAACGCAGATGGTGTTTTCTTTATTAAAATCTCCAAGCCTTTCGTTTTAAAAGGTTTTGGATGACCATCTTTACTCCGAGTTCCTTCTGGAAAAATGACACCAGCGTAATTTGTTTTTTCTAGATACTCTCCAAATTTCATCATTGCAGGAAACGCTTGTCTTGGATTCTTACGATCTATCAATATAGATCCTCCATGACGTAAATTATAGGATACACTTGGGAGACCTTTACCTAATTCTTTTTTTGAAACGAACTTGACATGATGCTGTCGCATATACCACATAATTGGTGATACATCATACATACTTTGATGATTAGACACAATGAGTAGAGGTCTATTTGTGGGGATATTATGAGGATTATCCCATGTAACACGAGTTCCTAATATATGTAAGCAACGCACTAAACATAATTGCAAAATATCTACGACTTTTTTATGAACTTGATAACCAAATACATTTTTACAAAACACTTGGATGGGGTGAAAAAAGACCAAGCATAACCCAAAGGTCATTAAGTATAAAATGGTTAATGGATATGCTAGTAGTTTTCTCATGTGGTAAAATTAGCCGAATCAAAGTAATACACAAAAAAACCACGATTAAAAATCGTGGTTCTATAATTAAACAAAAAACGCCTATTTACTAGAAACTCTTTGATATACTTTTAAAGTCTTACTAGCAATGTGCATTATAAGCATCCATAAGATTTTCAGAAATTAATTCTGCTGGACGACCTTCAATATGATGACGCTCTAACATGTGCACTAATTCACCATCTTTAAACAATGCCATGCAAGGTGAGCTTGGAGGGAAAGGTACCATATGCCCTCTCGCTGCATTTACAGCATCTTTATCAACTCCTGCAAACACAGTCACAATATGATCTGGACGTTTTGCGTTTTGTAAACTTTCTCTTGCTCCTGGACGAGCATTGGCTGCTGCACAACCACAAACAGAATTCACAACCACTAGTGTCGTTCCTTCTTTTGCTAAAGCAGCATTTACAGCCTCAGCTGTATGTAATTCTTCAAAACCAACTTTGGTTAAATCCTCACGCATTGGTTTTACTAATTCTGCTGGATACATATATTTTAATTTTTAGATTAATATTTGAGCCACAAAGATACGTAAAAACCAAAGGATTTAGACAAACAATAGTTACCTGTTTAAATGGTACTATTTATGTTTTCAATGGTGTTATACTTCCGAAGTAAAAAGAAAAATCATCCATTAAACGTCAGCTGAAACCCACGAGTTACAAATGCGCGATCATCCAGTATAAAATTAGACCACGAGTATTGCATGTTCTCCTGCCCTTATTAAAACCTGAGAATCATAAACTCCAATTAGTAAATCATCATCTACTCCTGCCAAACCATCTGTAACGGTGGTCACTGAACCAAGAAGTGTATAATGTAACCTCACTATTTGTCACTCCATCATCGCTATTGCATGAAAATGTTAGTATGGCGAATATGAGTACATAAATACACTTTTTCATCTTTAGATCCATTTTGGATATTAAAGACACCAAAACCTCAGAAAGGTTGTGGATCTAAGTAACAAAATCAAAAAAAGTTTACTAACAAAGAGTATATTTGAATTTTAATAAAATAATATTTTATGAGTTTTGCAAAATGGATTGGAGGCGCTTTAGGATGGTCTTTTGGTGGACCAATAGGCGCTATTATTGGTCTTGCTATTGGAAGTTTAATTGATGGTTCTGCTAAAGGTGGAGGCTTTTTATTAGGTGACGGAAACACGCAACGAAGACGCACAAGACAAACGTCTTCTCAATCTAGAACACAAACTCGTACACGACCTCAAACACACTCTGGCGATTTTGAATTGAGTCTATTAATTTTGGCTTCAGTAATTATAAAAGCAGATGGTAAACAAGAACAAAGTGAGCTCGATTTTGTGCGCAGCCAATTTGTTAGCATGTATGGAAAAGAGAGAGCTAATCAAGCCTTTAAGCTGTTCAAAAATATAAGTAAGCAAAATATCCCAACACGAAAAGTCTGTTTACAAATTCGTGAAATGATGGACCATGCATCGCGCTTACAGTTGCTTCATTTTCTCTTTGGAATAGCAAAAGCAGATGGTATGGTGACTGATGACGAAGTGTCTCAAATTTACATGATTTCTGGCTATTTAGGAATTAGTTCTCGCGACTACGGAAGCATTAAAGCCATGTTTTACAACAGTACTGATAACGCTTATAAAATTTTAGAAATCACTAAAGAAGCTACGGATAGCGAAGTCAAAAAAGCGTACCGAAAGATGGCAAAAAAATACCATCCAGATAAAGTGATTCACTTAGGAGAAGAACATCAAAAAGGTGCTGAAGACAAGTTTAGACAAGTGCAAAGTGCTTATGAGCAATTGCAAAAAGAACGCAAATTTTAATCATTTACGATTGCTATCCTTCTTATTTATTCGTTTTTCAACAGCTTTAAAATAGCGTTTTTCTTTATATTTTCTATAGATAAATACAACAATGACAATGAGGCCTAGAATCATTAGTCCGCCTTGTCCTGTGATGTAATTTAGTATGTCCATATTATTCATTTAAAAAACTATAGTCGCAATAAGAAACAAACCTTTCCCTTCTAATTTGGTATTATTATTGTGCAATATTAATGAAATATCTATTGTCGACACTATTAGTTTTGGGTTCATTACTTGTAACTGCTCAAGACATTTCAGGAGTTTATCAATAAAGTCTGATTCTAAAGATTTCGGTTTATTACGCATGATAACGCTTAACACTGATGGCAGCTTTGAGTTTTATAATTTCCGAAGAAATGAAAAAAGGCTCATAATAATACGAGATAATAACACTTATATCTCGTTGTAAACGCTTTTGAAAAGGGAAGTGGGTTTTTATGAAAGTATAAGCGTCCCTTTAAATTATTAGTAACTCCAGTATACAATACTGTTTTAATTTTATTAGTAAGAATGTAGATATAATAATTATGAGTGCCTATGGTTTTCATAAGATGAATATATAAAAGATTCTTCGCTGCGCTCTGAATGACATTTGGATTCCTCATCAAAGCTAAATCTTTAATCAAACGACTACTGTCATTCAGAAGGAAGCATGACTGAAGAATCTACCCTCTAAACAAAAAGAAATCATCCTTCATGTCTTCAATCTGAGCGTCTTCATTAGTGATGATATAATCAATAGCTTTAGATGTAAACTCATCACCTTTAGACGTTAAATCCACAATATTATTATCGATAATAATCATGTTGTTTTTAAGTGCTAAATCCAACACTGTTTTAGACCGTACTTTCTGCCAATTGATATGTTCATTTAAATGATTAACATGACGCTCACTGTCTTCATCATGATTTTTTAAATGGAGCAAAAATGTTAAAAGTGAGACTTCTATACGCTGTTGTTTTTCTCTATACAATACTGCTATAACCCCTTTGCTTGGCGCGAATAAATAGACGATCAAAAATAAGAGTCCCAGCATTGTGGTAATTGATCCCGAAATTGAAGCATCCAACCAATGTGCAAACCAATAGCCCGAAATAGCACTAAATACTCCAAAGATTATGGAAAGCACTAACATTTTCTTCAAATCTGTGGTTAATAAATACGCAGTTGCTGCAGGTGCAATCATAAGTGCCACAACCAAAATAGCACCTACAGCATCAAAAGAACCTACAGTTGTGATCGAGGAAACAGTCATTAAACCATAATGCAAAATTACTGGAGAAAACCCTAGCGAAGCTGCTAAACCTTTATCAAATGTACTTAGCTTCAATTCTTTGAAAAACGCCAACAATAAACCAATCGTAATCAATAATATAACGCCAATAACCCATAGCGATTTTGGGCCAACGTCAACTCCAGAAATAAGCAGGCGATCAAAAGGCGCAAAAGCCAATTCTCCCAATAAAACAGCATCTACATCTAAATGGACATCATTGGCATTTTTGGCAATCATAATGACACCAATACTAAACAATACAGGAAAAACGAGACCAATTGCCGTATCCTCTTTAACTAAACCTGTTTTCTGTATATACTCGACCAAAACAACCGTGATAACACCTGTAAAAGCTGCTAGTAAAATTAATAGTGGTGAGTTTAAATCTTGAGTGATAAAAAATCCAATTACAATTCCTGGAAGTATGGAGTGACTGATAGCATCGCTTATCATGGCCATTTTCCGGAGTACTAAAAACGTTCCTGGAATAGCACAAGCAATAGCCACCAAACTCGCAATAAGTTGTATTTCTATTTGTGCGTTACTCATCGTTTTTAGTTAATTGGTTATATAAATTCAAAGCCGACTTAAAGCCTTCATCAGTCAAACTCCAGGTAGACCCTTTTAAAGTCACGTAATTTTTCTCAACTAATTTTTTAAGGGTGCCTCTGGTATACCCTTGAAAACTATTCAAAATTTTAATTTCATGTGGATGAGAAATATTAGCATGAGACTCGACAATATCATACATAAAGGCTAATGTTTTATGTAGTTCTAAGTCTCTTCTATTTTTTATAAATCGAATTTGTTTAAATAATAATCCGCGACTAGGAGAAAATATAAAGGAGATCAACACAAAAACTGCTGCAACCAATACAATAACTGGACCTGTAGATAAATTGTTTTGACTGGCACTAATTGCAGTTCCAAAAATACCAGAAAACGCTCCAAAAATCGCTGCTAAAAACACCATAGTTGCGAGACTATTTGTCCATTGTCGCGCTGCTGCTGCAGGCGCTAAAAGCATTGCACTCATTAAGACAACACCTACGGTTTGCAGTCCTAACACAATAGCTAAAACAATAAAACTAGTAATGAGAATATCTATAGCTTTAGTATTAAACCCCAAGGTCTTCGCGTACTCTTTATCAAAGAGTAAAATCTTAAACTCTTTCCAAAATAATAACAATACAAGCAGGCAAATCGCTGTAACAATCGCCATGGTCCAAACATCTCTTTCTACAAGTGTTGCTGCTTGACCAAATAAATATTTATCCAATCCAGCTTGATTAGCATTAGGTTGCTTTTGTATAAATGTGAGTAAGAGCATTCCGAAGCCAAAAAACAAGGATAGAATTAACCCAAGAGCAGTATCAGATTTAAGATGTGTTTTCGTAATGATACCTCGAATCCAAAATGTACCAATTAAACCACTCACTAAAGCCCCTAATAATAATGTGTTGCTGTCTTTTGAACCTGTAATTAAAAATGAAATAGCGATTCCTGGCAGTGCTGCATGCGAAATAGCATCACCTAAAAGACTTTGTTTTCTCAGTACTGCAAAACTTCCTAACATCCCAGTTACAGCACCAAGAATTGCAGTTCCCAATGTGATGGTTCTTAAGGTGTAGTCTGTGAAGACTAATTCTATGTAATCTTTTAAGTCGATGTTGTGTTTATTTTAATTTGTCGTTCCGCATTTGCTGCGGAATCAATTTTTGTCACTTCTTGTATTCGTTTTTAACCCTTCCGTCTTTAAACGCTTTACTGAGTTTAAATTCACCTTTCCTTGAAAAAAGAGAAGGAATTTATTCAGTCATTTTTTTATTCATAACCATAGGTCCTGAAAACTGCCTACTGCCTCCTTTTTACTCCTGTACGCTCACTTTAAAGTTAATTCCGTAGGTTTTCGTTAAGTTATCATCATTAAAGATATCCTTAACTGGACCTGTAGCTATCTTTTTGACATTCAAAAAAGTGACCCAATCAAAATATTCAGGAACCGTTTGTAAATCATGATGCACAACGATCACTGTTTTACCTTCTTTTCGCAATTCTTTTAAAATATTGATAATGGCAATTTCTGTAGTCGCATCAACACCTTGAAAAGGTTCATCCATAAAATAAATAGAAGCATCTTGAACCAGAGCGCGTGCTAAAAATATACGTTGCTGTTGACCACCAGATAGCTGGCTTATTTGTCGGCTTTTAAAGGAGAGCATTCCAACTTTCTCAAGCGCTTCTAACGCAGCTTTCTTTTGTTTTTGACGCGGACGTTTAATCCAACCCAAACTTCCATAAGTCCCCATCGTAACCACATCAAGAGCGGTTGTTGGAAAATCCCAATCTACGCTTCCTTTCTGCGGTACATAAGCAACTAAAGAACGTTGCTTATCGTAAGGCTTCCCATAAATAGAGACGCTTCCAGCAATGGGTTTTAGAATTCCCAAAATAGATTTAATGAGCGTTGATTTTCCTGCACCATTTGGTCCAACTATAGCCATCAGTACACCTTCTGGAATTTCTAAATCAATATCCCAAAGTACCGGTTTGTAATTGTAGGCTACGGTTAAATCATCTATTTGTACTGCTATTTTTTTACTCATTATTTCAAAGCATTTACAATTGTATTTACATTGTATTCAAACATGCCAATATAAGTTCCTTCTACTGTTCCTGCATTTCCTAAAGCATCGGAATATAATGTACCTCCAATTTCAACGTCATGTCCTTTAGATTTCACTGCTGCTTGTAAGGCTTCAATGGTTCTCTTCGGAACTGAACTCTCTACAAAAATAGCTTTGATATCTTTTTCTATAATAAATGCTGAAAGTTTCTGAACATCTTGAACTCCAGCTTCTGTAGCGGTAGATAACCCTTGCAAGCCAACGACTTCAAAGTCGTATGCTTTTCCGAAGTAATTAAAAGCATCATGAGCTGTCACTAATATTCTTTTTCCCTTCGGAAGTGTCTCAATAGTGGCCTTTATTTTAGATTGAAGCGCATCTAATTTACTCAAATAAGCGTCTGCATTTAATTTATAATTTTCGGCATTCTCTGGATCTTTTTCTGAAAGTACTTGAGTAACTTTCGAAGCAAATTGCTTAAAATAATTGATATCAAACCACACATGCGGATCGTAATTGGATGCAAAATAATCGGAGCCAATCAACGTGCTTTTATCCAGTTCCTCACCCAAAGCAATTGGTGTTTTAGTAGCGTTTCCCATTTTCTCAAAAACCTCAACCAATTTCCCTTCAAGATGCAAACCGCTGTAAAAAATCACATTGGCTTCTACTAATTTAGTCACATCTCCCTCGCTAGCTTTGTATAGGTGAGGATCTACTCCACTTCCCATTAAGCCCTGAAGATTCACGTAATCTCCACCTATATTTTTTACTAAATCAGTAATCATAGAGGTTGTGGTGACGATATTTAATTTTCCGTTGGATTTCGTTTCGTTTTTACAACTGAAACATATAGTGATTACTAATAGAATTATTAGTTTTTTCATTACTCTAAATTTTAATTGCGAAGATACTAAAAATTAGCAAGTTAATTCAAGGTATAGCGCAATCCAAAAAAGGCTCTAACCCCTTGATTTGGTCCATAAACGTATGATGGATCGAAGGTTAATGCATATGGATTATTTGCTGTAGCTAGCACATTTCCGTCGGAATCAAAATCAACATTCTCATCAAAAGGATCATCTGCTCTAGCAATTATAAAAGGATTCCCTCTATTTGGTGTCCAGTTTAAAAGGTTTTTGACACCTCCATAAATTTCAAAATCATCAAATCCGTCGTACGTAAATTGGATGTTTTGAATACTCCACGTTGGAGAAAACTCTCGTCTAGGATCTAAATCACCTAAAGTTGGTAGTCGCATTGGGCCATAGAGATTACCTGTATAATCTACTGTAATGTTTGTTGGATAATGCTTATAGGAAAGCGACCAAGTCCCAGTAAAACGTTCAGTTAAAATTTGACGTGTGCGCACTCTGTTTTCAGTCTGGGCTACATCTTGAAATGTTGTACCAATACTGCCTCTTATTCCGCTTCCTAATACTGCATCAAGATTTAAACTGAAGCCTTTTGATGTAGAATATCCATCTAAATTATCATATATAATTTGATTAGGGTTGGTATCATAATCTGCAATAATGGCATTCGTAAAATGAGTGTACCAAGCAGACGCGTCAAAGGTGAAAATCATTCCTTTTTTAGTGTACCATTTTTTGAGGTAATTGACGTTAATATTATAGGATTTTTCTGGGTTTAATTCCTCTTCAATAATCACATCTCTTGCGCCTGTAAGTGCTGCGTGCTCCTCTGTAAATAAATTGACAACTCTAAACCCTGTACCAGCATTAACTCTAATAATATCATTTGCTGTTGGTTTATATTTGTAAGCAATACGAGGCGTTACGATAGAGCCATGTCGATCATCATAATCATAACGCAAGCCTAATAAAAGATTCTGCTTTTCAGTGAGTTTAATTTCATCTTGTACAAATAAGGATGGGATGGTTACCTCATCTGGATTTAGTGTTGCGGTTGTATTATCATTATAAAAATTGTAACGCACAGCAGCACCAAATAAAAGATCATGGTTTTCTAAGGGTTTATCCCAGACAAATTGCCCGAAACCAATACGTTGTTGTGCCAAATAAGGAATATTACCATAAACCGAATTTTGATCATGATCAGAATATGAAAACTGAAAATCTACCTTTTCATCAATTGGAAGTTCATATTTCCCTAAAAATTCAAAACGTGATGTGTATATACTTTCTCCATAAACCTCATCACCTCCTCTAAAACTTTTGTTCCACTGCATCTCTCCTCCCCAACGGTCCTCGTAAAAATACCGTACAGCAAGAGAAAATGCTTTATTATCTTCTCTTCTAAAATCCCATTTATTAAAAACTGAGATGCGGTCTTGTAGTGTTAAATCGGTAAAATTATCATTGTTATTATCAATTTTGTTCTTGTAAGTAAAGTAATTAGTACCAAATAGCATAGTTGCTTTCTCCCCTACTTTAGTTTTAAAACCTGCATCCACATTGACTTCTCCCCAACCAGTTACAAAACTATCTGCAAAAACAATAGGTGCATTTTCTGGTAATTTGGTGATGATATTGATTAACCCACCAACAGCTTCACTTCCGTAGAGAGAAGATGCTGGACCTTTTACGATTTCTACTTGTTCAATCAATGAGTTTGGAATACCAGACAAGCCATAAACCGTTGACAATCCACTAACAATTGGCATGCCATCAATAAGCACTAAGGTATAAGGACCTTCTAAACCATTAATATGAATATCTCCAGTATTACACACATTACAATTTAGCTGTGGTCGCACTCCGTTTACATTTTGAAGTGCCTCAAAAATATTAGCTGTTGGATTCTTCCTAAAAAATGCTGGCGAATAGACTTCTACCGGCACAGCGCTTTCTAATCGACTCACTGGTTTAAGTGTTCCGGTGACTACTATTTCATCTAACGACTCATCATAATCCATATTAAAGGTTAAGTTTTTTATGTCTTCGGAAATATCAACTGATTGCTTAATCGTCTTATAACCAACAAACGATGCTATAATTACTTGGCTACCACCTTCCACATTCGGTAACACAAAATAACCATCATCATCTGTGGCTGTTCCATTACTAGACCCTTTTACATAAACACTTACGTAGGGTAGACCTTCATTTTCTGACGTTACACGTCCTTTAACCTCAAAAGAATTTTGTCCTTGAACGAACAAACCAAAACAAAATATTAAAGTACTAATTAGTTTCATCCTAACTATATTTTTTGCAAATATAAATAAATTTTTAGACAAGACTAAAAATTTATTTAAAATTTTAATATGTGTATATTTGTCAGATATATTTAATCCATGATTACATTAACAGAAGAAAACTATATTAAAGCCATTTATCATTTAGGTAAACATGGTGAATACATGGTGAATACAAATGCCATTGCAGAATCTTTAGAAACTAAAGCCTCTTCTGTGACCGATATGGTAAAAAAATTAGCAGATAAAGAATATCTTCACTACAAGAAGTACCAAGGTGTTATTTTAACTGAAAAAGGAAATCAAGTTGCCATTAATATCATAAGAAAACACAGACTTTGGGAAGTGTTTTTAGTTGAGAAACTAAATTTTACATGGGATGAAGTCCACGATGTCGCAGAACATTTAGAACACATCAAATCTGAAAAACTCATTAATGAGCTAGATGCGCTATTGGAGTTTCCTACGCATGATCCTCATGGTGATCCTATTCCTGATAAAAACGGAAAATTTAATAAAATTGAAAAGATAGCTTTATCGCAAGCTTCAGTTGGTCCAACCTACAAATGTATTGGTGTTCAAGACTCTTCTACTAATTTTCTTCAATATTTAGATAGTAATAATATTGGTTTAGGAACCACTATTGAGTTGTTACACAAAGAACCATTTGACAACTCTGTAAAAATAAAGCTAAATACTACGGAAATGGTTGTATCACAAAATGTGGCCAAAAACTTGTACTTAAAAGTTTTATAAGGCTCATTAAGACTTAACATTAGGACAACTTTCTTATAATTCCTAACTTAACGCATCTTTAAAATTCTTGAATCTATGTTTCGCTTTTCTTTCTTTCTATTAGTTCTATTTAGTTCTCAAGTCGGTATTTCACAATCTGAAAAAACAGCACTTCAACCTTTAGATATTTTTGAACTCGAATGGGCTGCAGATCCACAAATTTCTCCAGATGGTTCTCAAATAATTTATAGAAGAAATGGCTTCGATATTATGAAAGATAACTCTAGAGGGAATCTTTGGATTATTAATATTGATGGTTCTTCCCACCGAAAGTTAACATCAAGAGAGGTCAATGAATCACAAGCTAAATGGTCACCAACAGGAGACCGAATAGCCTTTACAAGTGCAACCGATGAAGGCTCCGAATTATATATGTATTGGACAAGTACAGGTCAAATTGCTAAACTATCTCAACTTACAAAATCACCAGGAAATCTTACTTGGTCACCTGATGGAAAGCATATGGCCTTCACGATGTTTATCTCACAAAAACCTCCTGTAGTTGCAAAAATGCCTGCAAAACCAAAAGGCGCAGATTGGGCAACACCAGCAAGAATTACAGATCGTTTAAAACATGAAAGAGACGGAAGCGGTTATATGGAACCTGGATTCACTCATGTTTTCACAATTCCTGCGGAAGGTGGTTCAGCACGTCAAATTACGACTGATGATTTTAACCATAACAGTAGCTTATCGTTTTCACCTGATGGCAAACACCTTTATTTTTCAGCAAATAGAGTTGACGATTGGGAATATAGATTTAGAAATAGTGAAATTTACAACGTCAATATTGATACTAAAAAGATCACAACCCTAACCTCTCAAGATGGGCCAGACTATGGTGCTCAAGTATCTCCAGATGGAAAAACTATAGCCTTTTTAGGGTTTTTAGATCAGGTTCAAACCTATCAAAACACAGTGTTACATTTAATGAATGCTGATGGTAGTCATCGGAAAATCATATCTTCAAATTTAGATCGCAGTGTTTCTAATATATCTTGGGACAGCTCAGGCAAAGGCTTATATTTTACCTATGATGACAAAGGGAATTCTAAGATCGCATATATCACAACCTCTGGAAAAATTACAAAACTTGTCGATAATTTAGGAGGCACAACATTAGGGAGACCTTATGCTTCTGGATCATATTCTGTATCCAATAATGGTACGATTGTTTTTACCCAAACACGACCAGAATACCCTGCAGATTTAGCGGTTATTCAAAATAAAAAAGCAGCTCAACTTATTACACGTTTAAACTCAGATGTGTTAGATCATCGCGAATTAGGTGAAACCGAAGAAGTATGGTATAAATCATCTTTTGATGGACGCGATATACAAGGCTGGATTGTTAAACCACCGTTTTACGACCCTTCTAAAACCTATCCGTTACTAGTAGAAAATCATGGTGGCCCTATTTTAAATTATGGTGATCGTTTTACTGCAGAAATTCAACTATATGCAGCAGATGGTTATGTGGTATTTTACCCAAACCCAAGAGGCAGCACAAGTTATGGTGAAGAATTTGGAAACCTATTATACAATAATTACCCAGGTCAAGATTATAATGATGTGATGGATGGTGTTGATTATTTAGTGAATAAAGGCATTGTCGATAACGATAAATTATTCGTCACTGGCGGAAGTGCTGGAGGGATTATGACCGCTTGGATTATTGGCAAAAACAATCGTTTTAAAGCTGCAGTAGTTGCAAAACCAGTCATGAACTGGATTAGTAAAACTCTTGTAGCCGATAACTACTTTGGTTATGCAAATTCTCGGTATCCAGGACAGCCATGGGAGAATTTTGAAACCTACTGGAAGTTCTCTCCTATTTCATTAGTTGGCAATATTGAAACGCCAACAATGGTTATGGTTGGTCTTAACGATTTGCGAACACCTCCTAGTGAAGCCAAACAATTATATCATGCCTTAAAACTGCGTAAAATTGAAACTGTTTTGGTAGAAATTCCTGATGCGTCACATGGTATTGCCCGCAAACCAAGTAATTTAATTAGTAAGGTTGCACATACCTTGGCATGGTTTAGGAAGTATAATGAATAAACCCGATGTATGAAATTTAAATTTCTAATTATCTCTTATTTTACTTTAGGATATTGTTTTGCTCAAAAAACAATAAAACCACTTGGCTTTACTGAGGATTCTATATCTATTAATACCAACATTAAACTTCATGATGCAGTGTCATTCAAAAATGTGGTCATTACTTTTGAAGAAGTGCTTATAGATTCCCGTTGTCCAAAAGAAGCCAACTGCGTAAGAGCAGGTGAAGCTAAAATCTTATTATCAATATTTGAAGATGGTGTCTTTCTTAAAAAGAAAGAAGTCACTATTGATGCTGAAGGTTATGTTTTTAAAAACACAAATATGTTTTATAAAATGAAAAACTATGAAATATACGCGACAGAATTGTATCCATACCCACAAGCTAAAGAGAAAACTAAAGAAGAGTCCTATAATGCTAATTTTTTCGTGATGCGAAATTATCGTCAATGACAACCACAATCATCTTCACCACAAGCTTTAGAAGATGCTGTTTTTTTCTTCGGAAGTACGCCAAACTTATTCAATAAAAACCATACCGCTAAAGCGAGCGCTAGAAAAACTAATAAGCCTTGAACTATGGTATTCATAATTTATTTGTCGTTTAAATAGTGTTAAGCTTACTTTAAAAATTGATAAGCTATCAAGGCTACAACATAAGCAAATGCACTCATAATAACCAATTGTAGCATTGGCCACTTCCATGTATTCGTTTCTCGCTTTACAATTGCTAATGTACTCATACATTGCATGGCAAATGCATAGAATAGTAGCAGAGAAATACCTGAAGCAAGGGTAAATAATTTACCACCTGTTGTTCTGTTTGTATCTTTAGCCATTCTATTCGTAATGGTGTCTACATCATCATTTTCCACACTATATATAGTTGCTAATGTTCCAACAAAGACTTCACGCGCTGCGAATGAACTTACAATTGCAATTCCTATTTTCCAATCATACCCTAATGGTCTAATCGCAGGCTCAATAGCTTGTCCTGCAATACCAATAAAGGAATGTTCGAGCTTATGAGAGGATATTTTTTGTTGCAATTCTTCCGAAGATAAATTTTCCGAAGCAAACTCAGTAGTTACAATGTCTTCCGCATTATTGAAACTATCTCCAGGACCATAAGATGCTAGAAACCAAAGGACGATTGATATTGCCAAAATGATTTTTCCTGCTCCAAACACGAATGACTTTGTCTTCTCTAAAACCGTTAAGGCTACATTTTTAAATAAAGGCAACTTATAATTTGGCATTTCTACCACAAAAAAGGTCTTGCTCTTCATTTTAAGAATCTTATTTAAGATCCAAGCAGAAACGATTGCTGTACCAAAACCAATAAGATAGAGTAACATTAATGTCAATGGTTGGTACCCTAAGCCTAAAAAACGACCCTCAGGAATAACAAGTTCAATAATTATTAAATAGACTGGTAAACGTGCTGAACAGGTTGTAAATGGTGTCACTAGAATAGTAATCAACCGTTCTTTCCAACTTTCAATATTTCGCGTTGCCATAATCGCAGGAATAGCACATGCTGTTCCTGATATTAATGGAACGACACTTTTCCCGCTCAAACCAAAACGCCTCATAATACGATCCATCAAAAAGACAACCCGACTCATATAACCACTCTCTTCGAGGATGGCGATGAACAAAAATAGAAATGCTATCTGCGGAATAAATATCACTATTCCACCTAGTCCAGGAATGATGCCTTCGGTAACTAAGTTTGTAAATACGCCTTCTGGCATAATGTTTTTAGTCCACTCACTTAAAGAAGCGAATGCACCATCGATAAGTTCCATAGGCACTTGAGCCCACTCATATATGGCTTGAAAAATCGTCAATAGAATGACAAAAAAGATGAGATATCCCCATACTTTATGCGTAAGAACCCTATCCAGTTTAATTCTAAGATCTTTCGCAGTTTTAAGATCAATCGTCTGACCCTTTTTAAGCGTATTATTAATAAATTGATAGCGTTTTATGGTCTCCTTTTGCTGTAAACGCTTAAGATCTGCTTTCCCTTTCGTTTTAAAACTATTGATAGCATCAATTTCGTTTCTATTAACATTTCCGAAGTTAACATCCTGAGTAATGACCAACCACAATTTATATAACAACTGTTTTGGGAAGGCTTGTCGCAGTTTACTGAAATACTCTGTATCAATTTCTGAAGCACTTAAACAAGGTGTAATCGACAGCTCTTTAAAATTAGTAATAAGCTCTTTAAGTTGATCTATCCCTTTATTTTTTCTCGTACTTACAAGTGCAATTTTGGTTTTCAATTCTTGTTCTAAATAAGGAATATCTAGCTGAATACCTTTATAAGTCATCCTATCTGACATGTTGATAACCAAAATTGTAGGAATCTCTAAATCTTTAATCTGAGTATATAGAAGTAAGTTTCGTTTTAAATTCTCAACATCACTAACAACGACTGCAACATCAGGAAAGTCCTTATCATTCTTATTAAGAAGCAACTCAATCACCACATTTTCATCCAGGGAAGAGGCATTCAAACTATAAGTTCCTGGTAAATCAATAATATGTGCTTTAACTCCTCTTGGCAGTTTACATATCCCTTCTTTTTTCTCTACCGTAATCCCAGGATAATTACCCACTTTTTGATTTAAGCCTGTCAACGCATTAAAAACGGACGTTTTTCCTGTGTTTGGATTTCCAATAAGCGCAACATTAATTTGTTTAGGCATTAGAAATCTCGATTAAAATGTGAATTGCGGTTTCTTTTCGAATAGCTAAATGTGTCCCATTGATATTGAGATACATTGGATCTGCAAACGGTGCCACTTGCACAAGCTCAACAGAGTTACCCGGTAGACACCCCATTTCTAAAAGTTTTAGTGGTATATGAATAGAGGAAACATCGGTAATTACACCTTGTTGACCTCGTTTTATATCTGCTAATGTGAGCTTCAATATTATTTAGATTGATTTTAAGTAAGCAAAAATAAAGTAAAATTGTAGTGTAAAAAAATTGTAATCGGTTTTTATTGATATTCCTTTTTAAGTCGCTTAATATCTTGAATTAAAGAGTCCACAGATGTTGGACTTATTCCATTGTATAAACCTCTAATTTGCTTGTTTTTATCGATAAGCGCGAAGTTTTCGGTGTGGATCATTCCATAATCTTCTGAGTTATCATCTTTAACTACTAAATATGATTTTCTTGCTAAATCATAGATTTGTTTCCGATCTCCCGTAACAAGGTTCCATTTACGATCATTAACACCTTTTTCTAAAGCATAACGTTTTAATTGCGCTACAGAATCTATTTCTGGAGTTACCGAGTGCGACAACAACATCAGCTCGTCGTCATTCAAAATTTCTTGTTGTACACGAGCCATTTGGTCTGTCATAATCGGACAAATCGTCTGACAAGTCGTAAAAAAGAAATCTGCCACATAGATTTTGTCCTTATACGTCTCTTGAGTAATCGCTTCACCATTTTGGTTTGTCAATTCAAAATCCGCTATTTTATGATTCTTTTTTTTATGTTGAATAGAGCTATCCACTAATGACACGTCTACTCTGTTAGGTGTGTAAATTGGTAATGGCTGTTCTACATTTAAAGCCGAATAAATAATATAAATAATAACAATTGATGCTATTGCTAGGACTAAAAAAAATAATTTTAACTGTTTTAGGTATCTCAACATAAACTGATAATTAAGTCTTTATCTATTGTGATTTGTAAGTTTGGAACCCAAAAATACGACACAATAGCAACAAATTGACTACTTTTAACATGCTATTAGAATAAAAAGAAAAACATTATGAAATTAAGACTACTCCTTTTATTAGGTCTCTGTTCAACACTATCTTTCTCACAAGATTACAATGAAACTTTAGATGCTATTCGCGAATCTGAAGCCAAATCTGCATTAAATCATATGATGCAACGCTCAAATCTTAACACTGGTAATTATGATTTAAAATATCATAGATTAGAATTGAGTATTGATCCAGCGGTTGCATTTATCACTGGAGATATCACCAGTTATTTTGAAGCAAAAAGTGAGCTAACAACAATTACGTTTGACTTGACCTCCAATATGATTGTTTCTCAAGTTATGCAAAGAGGAGACGCATTAGCATTTACTCAAAATGCAGATGATGAATTAGTAATTACACTGCCTGTGACTCAAAACACTGGTGTTTTAGATTCTCTAACAGTGAGTTATTCTGGAAATCCAATAAGTTCAGGTTTTGGTTCGTTTGAGCAAACTGATCATAATGGAGATCCGGTGATTTGGACACTTTCTGAGCCTTATGGAGCAAAAGCTTGGTGGCCCTGTAAACAAGATTTGATCGATAAAATAGATTCTATAGATGTGTTTATGACCACACCTCATTTTAACCCATCAAACGAAGAATATATTTCGGTATCTAACGGTCTTGAGCAAAGTCAAATTGTAACAGGAACAAATAAAACCACCCATTTTAAACACCGTCATCCAATACCAGCTTATCTCATTGCGATTGCTGCTACTAATTATGACGTTTATTCTCATACCGTACCAAATAATGGCAATCCATTTGACATTGTCAACTATGTCTATCCGGAAAGCTTGGCAAACGCTCAAGCCAACACACCTATTACTGTAGATATCATGAATATTTTCACCAATCTCTTTGAAGAATATCCTTATGCAGACGAGAAATATGGCCATGCCCAATTTGGTTGGGGAGGTGGTATGGAACATACAACCGTCTCATTTATGGGAAGCTTTGGACGTAATCTTGTTGCACATGAATTAGCACATCAATGGTTTGGAAATAAAATCACATGTGGCAGTTGGAAAGACATCTGGCTTAATGAAGGTTTTGCCACCTACCTCTCTGGTATTACCATAGAAAATTTAGATGGTAACGATGCTTTTACAACATGGAAACAGCAACGAAACAATTCTATTACCTCCCAAACCGATGGATCTGTTTATCTTACTGATGCAGACACAACAAGTGTTAGCAGAATTTTTAGTGGACGATTATCTTACAACAAAGGTGCTATGGTTTTACATATGCTTCGGAAAAAACTTGGAGATACTCAATTTTTTCTGGCATTACAAACCTATTTAGCGAGCTCAGAGCATGCTTATGATTATGCTAAAACGGAAGATTTTATCAGTATAGTAGAAATGGCTTCTTCGGAAGATTTAACTGAGTTTTTTGAAGATTGGTTATACAATCAAGGCTACCCTAGCTACACTATAAATTGGAATCAACCTGCAACTGATCAGGTATCCATAACTATTGCGCAGACTCAGAGTCATCCTTCGGTTTCCTTTTTTGAAGCTCCAGTTCCTGTACGTTTGATTGGAACGCTTGGAGAAACATTGGACCTTATTTTAGACAATAGTTCTGATGGGCAAAACTTTTTAGAAAGTGTTAGTTTTGAAATTCAGGATGTGATATTTGATCCAGAATTCGATTTGATTTCACGAGATAACAGTGTACTTTTAGGCGTTGAGGATTTGGAGATAGCTGACGCTTTGGTGATGTATCCTAATCCCACTTCTGGAGCCTTATATATAGACAAACCTTCAAGTTTAGATATTTCAGAAATAAAAATCTTTAATCCGTTAGGTCAACTTGTTAATCAGTTGCCATATAGCTCTACTCTAGACACCTCTGTTTGGACTTCAGGATTATTCTTTATTCAATTTCAAACCAAAGATGGCGTCATTACCAAAACGGTATTAAAAAAGTAATTATAAATCAGGCTAAAACACTACTTTTGTCGCTTAGAATTTTTATGATTTAAGATACATGGAGTTTGTAATTAGAATATCTCAGTTTTTATTGAGTCTTTCACTACTAATCGTATTACACGAATTAGGACATTTTATACCAGCAAAATTATTTGGAGCAAGAGTAGAAAAGTTTTATCTATTTTTTGATGTCAAGTTTTCTTTATTTAAAAAGAAAATTGGTGGTACTGAATATGGAATTGGCTGGTTACCATTAGGTGGTTATGTAAAAATAGCAGGAATGATGGACGAGAGTATGGATAAAGAGCAAATGGCTCAACCACCAAAACCTTGGGAATTTCGATCAAAGCCAGCTTGGCAGCGTCTAATAATAATGTTAGGTGGTGTTACGGTTAATTTTATTTTGGCCTATGTTATATATGTATTCTTAGCTTTTGGTTATGGAGATACTGATATAACTGCTAATAGTGTAAAAGATGGTTTTACGGTCACTAACCCTATTTTAACAGATTTAGGATTAAAAACTGGAGATAAATTAGTCTCTATTAATGGTGAAGAGGTAATGATGGTTTCTGAAATTAGAAAGAAACTAATCGAAGCTGAAAAATTAACGGTTATAAGTAACAACGAAACTAAAGAAATCATACTTCCTGAAGATTTTTTAGGACAATTAAGTACTGGAGATAGCAGAAGCTTTTTTGGTTTGCGTTATCCGTTTGTTGTAGAATCTGTCATTGATACTTTAGCGAACAAAGGTAAAGACCTTAAAACTGGAGATATTATAGTCTCGATTAATAATGAGCCTTTAAAATATTTTGATCAATTAGCAGATAGAGTAAAACCATTTTCTGGTACAAACGTTTCTGTCGCTGTTTTAAGAGACGGACAAACCATCACAATGCAACTTAATGTTGATACTAATGGAAAACTAGGTATTGTCTCTGGTGGTACGTTAACTGATCTTGAAAAAGTGGGCTATTATGATATCGTAAGAAAAGAATATGGCTTTGGAGAAAGCATTGTAGTAGGCTTTGATAAATTTACAGGTCAAGTGTCTTCTTACGGAGTACAACTTAAAAAAATATTCACACCGAGTACTGGCGCTTATAAAGGTGTTGGAGGTTTCAAAGCGATCTATAGTATTTTCCCAGCGGAATGGAGCTGGCAGGCGTTTTGGGCACTTACTGCTTTTCTATCTATTATGTTAGGTGTACTTAACTTATTACCAATACCTGTTTTAGATGGCGGTCATGTTATGTTTTTACTGTATGAAATGATCTCTGGGAGAGCACCAAACGAGAAATTTTTAGAGCGCGCTCAACTTGTTGGGTTTATTCTATTAATAGCTATGGTACTGTCTGCCAATCTCAATGATTGGCTTTAGATAAAAAAATCAAATTTTTTTTAAAAAAAGGTTTTGACAAACTTAAAAAATACTATATATTTGCGCTCGCTAACGCGATATCTAACCTTCCTCTTTAGCTCAGTTGGTTAGAGCATCTGACTGTTAATCAGAGGGTCCTAAGTTCGAGTCTTAGAAGAGGAGCATACAAAGCCACTATGAAAATAGTGGCTTTTTTGTGTTTTATTACTAGTTATTAAAGAAATACAGTAAATTAAGCCCCTGGAAACTCAGCTTTACGCTTCTCCAAAAATGCAGTAGTTCCCTCTTTAAAATCTTCGGTACCAAAACATTTACCAAATTGCTTGATTTCGGTTTTATAACCATCAACACCATCTTTATAATTAGCATTAATAGCTTTGATCGCGCCTTTAATGGCAACAGAAGAGTTTCTCATTATTTTACTAGCAATTTTTTCAGCTAAAGCGATTAATTCTTCTTGAGAAGTTACATGATTAACTAGTCCATACTCTAAAGCTTTATTCGCATCAATCATTCCTGCAGTCATCACTAGTTCCATGGCTCTACCCTTACCAACTAGTTGCGGTAAACGTTGCGTACCACCATAACCAGGAATCACACCTAAAGACACCTCAGGAAGTCCCATTTTCGCATTGTCACTTGCCACTCTAAAATGACAAGCCATTGCTAATTCTAAACCACCTCCTAATGCAAAACCGTTTACTGCAGCAATAACTGGAGTTGATAAATTTTCTATATAATCAAAAAGTATTTTTTGACCTTCGGCTGCTAATTTTTCTGCGTTTTTAATATTGAAGTCTGCAAATTCACTAATATCGGCACCAGCCACAAACGCCTTTTCACCGCTTCCTGTAATAATAATTACTTTGGTGTCTTTATCCTTACCAGCCACTTTAAAAGCATTATAAAGCTCTCCAATAGTTGTTTTATTAAGGGCATTCAGCTTGTTTGGTCTATTAACTGTAATTGTAGTAATCCCATTATTAGTCGTACTTAAAATAGTGTTGTAGTTCATTGTTGATTTGTTTTCTTTCCTGTGAAATCAGGAATCTTATTAATATGTTATTTACAGGCACATTTGTAAATTGTAGTGCTCAATTTATAGCACTCTTATATTTACTAGGAGATTCCAGCCTTCACAGGAATTAAGGTTATTTCCTAGGAAATGTAACCGTAAAAGTAGTTCCTTTACCGAGTTGAGATGTAAAGGTAATATTTCCTTTGTAAGTTTCAACGATATTTTTTACCATGGCAAGACCTAATCCCATTCCGCTCGATTTGGTTGTGAATTTAGGTTCAAAAATCTTGATTTCATTATCTTCGGAAATTCCCAATCCATTATCTTCAACCGTAACCATAACAATTTGATCTTCGGAAATGACCTTAACCTCAATTCTTGGATTTTCTTGACCCTCTGGAATGGCCTGAATTCCGTTTTTAACTAAGTTAGTAACGACCCTAATAAGCTGTGTACGGTCAAAATTAACCATAATCTCATCTTCTTCCGAAGAAAACAAAATATAATCTTCACTAAAAATATCTAAGCCTAACTTAACAATGTTAACCACATTTAGTGTTTCATTTTGCTGTGCTGGCATTTTTGCAAAATTCGAAAATGCACCCGCTATTGAACTCATCGTATCAATCTGCTGAATCAATGTCTGACTATACTCATCTACTTTTTGGTGAATATTTTCATCCTGAGGGTCAAACTTTCTTTGAAAACTTTGAACACTCAATCGCATTGGTGTTAATGGATTTTTAATCTCATGAGCCACTTGCTTCGCCATCTCTCTCCATGCTTGCTCTCGTTCATTAGTAGCTAATATCACCGCACTTTCCTCGAGTTCATCAATCATACTATTATACGAGTTAATCAAAGTTGAGATTTCTTCACTAGAAGATGAAATTTCAATTCTCTTGTTTCGTTTTTCTAAACGTGTTTCGTTGATTTTATCTGAAATTGTCTTAAGCGTTCTAGTAATATACTTTGATAGTAATAACGCTAATAAAATAGCAATTAGAAGCATGAAAACATAGGCATATGCCAAGCGTTCTAAAAACTCTTTAAGCTCTTTATTGAGGAAATCATCATTCTCTAAATAAGGCAGGTTTAATATGGCTAGAGGTTTAGATCTTATATCGTAAATGTAGGTATATGACGATTGAAACGTTTCACCATTCTTCTTATTCTTGACAACATATCTATGGGTTGTACCATTTGAGATTTCATTTAAAATATCGACATCAATACAACTCACAATAGTATCTTTCGTAATATTAGCCTTAGAAGATTTTAACAGCGTACCGTCTAAATCATATAAAAGGACTCGTAAACCATGAATAGCATCAATACGATAAATTTCATCCTTGAAAATAAGAGCCACTTTATCTGTTTGTACAGGATAAGTGGTTCCTCTAATGACATAATTTATATCACTAATTATAGCTCTTTCCTTGCGCTCTAATCGTTGTTTGTGATAATCTCTAGCTTCTTCATTATATTGGTAAATAGTTACACCTGCAATCAAAACTGATGCAATAATCACCAATAATATCATGGCAAAAAATATACGGACTCGTAAAGACAGTTTGTTTAACTTCATGTCAATTTTTGTAGTTCAATAAATGTAGCAATAATTAAACCAAAAGCACTTTGCCTAATATCCAATTTAAAAAAAAATCAAATTCTAAAAACTAAAAATCAGTCTTGGGGTTTTGGATTTTTCATTTTATTTGGAATTCAAAACTTTTAAGCATCTGGATTTTTGCGTCGAACATTTTTATAGATTTTAAATCCAAGCATCAATAAAACCCCTAAAATAAATATCCCTGCAACGCCAAAGATCCAATTAATAGCACTTTTCAGAATAACTAAAAACACCACTGCGAATAATATAAACGTAGCCCCTTCATTCCAAAGACGCATGAAGTTAGATGTTTTTCTAACGTCGTCGTTTTGCAACTGTTTATAATATTGATGTGTTTTTAAATGATATAAAATCAATAAGACAACAAAGCCTAGCTTCACTTGCATCCAAGGTAACTCCAATAAAAACGGATGTAAAATAAGTAACCAAATTGCAAAGGAGGTTGCTAAAATTGCTGATGGCCAAGTAATTATATTCCATAAGCGCTTTGTCATAAGTCTTAATTGCTTGCCTAAAATTTCCTTTTCTGGAGACGGTTTATCAAAGGCTTCAATTTGATACACAAATAATCTCGGGATGTAAAATAAACCGGCAAACCAGGTCACTATAAAAATGAGGTGTAAGGCTTTTATGTAGTTATAGTATTCCATTAAATTTGACAGTATTTTATGTCTATTTGATTTGTCTCGACTCCGCTCGACATGACAGATCTATTATAATTTTAAAAGTTACAGTCACATCGAGCGTAGTCGAGATGTTCATTTTTCAAAGTTTTTATAATTCGTGTCGTTCTTACAAATTGATAAATACTTCAATAACTCAAAATCTTCATTTGCCAAAGCTAACTTTTTACTTCGACTCCATTTTTTTATTTTCTTCTCGTAATATTCAGCTTGATTAAACTGGATGAACTCTTGGTCATAGATTAAGGTTAATGGTCTTTTTTTATAAGTATAACAATCAATATTTAATCCTAATCTGTGTTCTTCCAAACGTCGATCGATACTATTTGTCATTCCTGTATAGATTTAATCATCAGAACATTTTATCAGATAAACGTAATAGAATTTCATGATTGTCTTTTTACTGCTTCTCGATACACTTCGCTATGTGCTTTCAATAAAAACATGTTTTCACTTCATCAATGCTCGAAGTGACAGCGTTAATCTTGAACAAATAAGTAATTCAACTGTTTCGCATTAAACGCAGTATTAAAGGCGCTTATCTCATCGTTGACTAATTGATTAAAAGCATCTAATTGCGTTTTTATTTGAGCGCTAAGCTCATTTTTAACTGCAATATCCTGATCGGTTGGTGCAAAATCACCCATACCAACTAATGAATTTAAATGTCCTAATTTATTAGTCAAACGTATTGGAAAATTCAAAGGATCTTGACCACTTCTATTTTGAGTTTGGTATAACGCTTCCTCAATTTTAGTAAACTGTTCTTTTAGTACTTTTGACTTTTCTAAAAGGGCTTTTACCGATTCATTATCCTTGTATTGCGTTTCAAAAGCAGTCAATTGTTTTTTAATCTTTCTGATTTTCTTAATAGACTGATGTGCGTCATCCATTGTTTTATTGACATCAGTTATAAAATCAAATTGCTTTTGCATATCTTCCTGTGTACTTTCAGCTCTTGGATCTGCAACAACATTAAATGTTTCTGGCATCTCGACTGCGCTCGATGTGACGCCATTTTTGACATTAAGATGTACTTTATAAGTTCCAGGAATGGCTTGTGGACCATCTAAACTTGCCCACCATAAAATCATACCCTCTAATTTTTCAGCACCATCATACGTCATATCCCAAATAAATTGGTTCATTCCTTTTTTAACCTCAAGCTTATCTTTCTTTTCGTTTTTAGTAGAAAACGTTTTTATCGTATCACCTTTAGAATCAAAATAAGTTAAGGATACCTCATCGGTTGTATCGTTATAACTTTTCAGATTAAAATAAGTCATGACTCCATTAGGATGATTTGTTCCTGCTGTTTTACTTCCTTTTCCATAACCACCGTCCATTCTATACGTATCCTTTGGTTTGAAGATTCTGTTTTCTTCGGAAGCTTCGCCATACAACTGATGAATTACTGTTAAATCATCAATCATCCAAAGGCTACGCCCTTGAGTTGCCACAATTAAATTATTGTCTTTAATGGCTAAATCTGTAATAGGAACAATAGGTAGATTTAACTGAAACGGTTTCCAGTTTTCACCGTCATCAAAAGAGACATACATTCCTGTTTCGGTTCCTGCATACAACAATCCTTTTTGTTTTGGATCCTCTCGTAATACTCTTGTAAAGTGTTCTGGGTTAATCCCATTTGTGATTTTATTCCAAGATTTCCCATAGTCTGTTGTTTTGTATAAGTATGGAGCAAAATCACCAGTTTTATATTTTGTTCCAGCGACATAACACGTTCCTGCATCAAAAGCACTTGGTTCAACACTATTAATCATCATCCATTCTGGCATGCCTTTAGGTGTCACATTTTCCCAGTTTTGACCGCCATCTTTAGTGACATGAATTAAACCATCATCACTACCAACCCACAGTAACCCTTCTGTAATTGGAGATTCTTGTGCTGCAAAAATCGTACAGTAATACTCTACAGAGGTATTATCTTGAGTTATTGGTCCTCCTGAAGATTTCAATTTCTCAGGATCATTTCTTGTTAAATCCGGACTAATAATTTTCCAAGATTGTCCTTCATTCTCCGTCACGTGAACATGCTGTGAAAAGGTGTATAATCGATCTGGATTATGCTTAGAAAATAGTATTGGGAAATTCCACTGAAAACGATATTTCATGCCTTCTGCACCATGACCCATTGGGTTATCTGGCCAAACATTAATAGCTCTAACCGTTCCTGTTCTATGATTTTTTCGAGTTAAGAAACCGTCATAACTTCCGCCATAAATAATATCGTTATCCTCAGGATCTATAGCAATATGAGCAGATTCTCCTCCTGCTGTAGATTCCCAATCGTCTTCTGTGATTGCACGTCCATCAGTTCTATGTGGAATTCTCACGGTTGAATTATCCTGCTGAGCCGCATAAATACGATAAGGAAATGCATTATCAGTAGTCACACGATAAAACTGTGATGTTGGCTGATTGTAATAGGTACTCCACGTTTCGCCACCATCATACGTCACTTGTGCGCCACCATCATCTCCAATAATCATTCGGTTTGGATCTTCTGGAGCAATCCATAAATCATGATGATCTCCATGAGGTGCATTGTACGTGTTAAAGGATTTTCCGCCATCTGTACTTTTATGGTAACGCACGTTTAATACATATACCACATCTGCATCTTTAGTATCGGCATATAAACGTGTATAATACCAAGCACGCTGTCTTAATTTACGTTCGCTATTAACTTGGTTCCAAGTCTCTCCACCATCATCACTGCGATATAATCCACCATCGTCTTTGTTTTCTATAATAGCCCAAATACGTTGGTTATTTACTGGAGATACGGTAACTCCCATAATCCCAAGTGTCCCTTCTGGAAATCCTTTATTAGTTGAAATCTCCGTCCAAGTCTCCCCTTTATCTGTACTTTTCCATAATGCAGAACCGTCGCCTCCAGAACTTAAACTGTAAGGTGTACGTTGTATTCTCCATGTTGATGCATACAAAATTCTTGAGTTTGTAGGATCTATTAATAAATCTACCACACCTGCATTTTCATTAGCAAACAATGTTTTTTTCCAAGTTTTACCACCATCTGTACTTTTATATATACCGCGTTCTTGAGTTGGTTTATATATATTTCCAAGAACACCAGCATACACCACATTATGATCTGTAGGATCTACAGCAATTCTCGGCACATGACGTGAGTTTTTTAGTCCTGCAGACGTCCATGTTTTTCCAGCATCGACACTCTTCCAAATCCCATAACCCGAAGATACATTTCCACGAACTGTTTTTTCTCCTCCTCCTACATATAATACATTAGGATCACTTTTAGATACTGTTATGGCGCCTATACTTCCGCCAAAAAAGCCATCAGATATATTATTCCAAGTTCGACCACCATCCAATGTTTTCCATATCCCTCCTCCTGCTGCACCAAAATAATATAGATTAGGCTTGTTAGGAACCCCTGTAACTGCAGCACTTCTTCCGCCTCGAAAAGGACCAAGAAGGCGATATTCTAGGGCATCATATTGGGTTTCATTAAAAGATTGCGCTTCTAAATGTGTTACATTTCCGAAGAGAAAAAGGCAGAAAAGGGTTGTGAGTAGTCTCATGATGGTCGTGGTTTAAATACTATATATGTAAAAATACGATAGAAAATTTTAATATGTGCCAACGAGTGCAGGATTAGGCTTAGGCACTTTTAAATTGAATTTCACAAATGAAACAGTTTGTAAGAAAATACTTAAAAACAATTACGGTTTTTCCGCAGTTAACATTTCGTTAACAAAAATAGATACCAAATATTTGTGCAAACCGTTTTTTTTTTAGTCTAGTTTTAGAACATCTAGGTGATTTTATTTAGTTTATTATTAATCCAACCAAATTATTTATGAAACAAAACATTAAAAATTATCTCAAATTTGGAATTCTACTTGTTGGGATATCATTACTTCTTTATCAATGTCAAAAAGTAGATGACAATCAAGTTATAAATTCAGATCCAAAATCTGATTTAAATATTACTGTAGTTCATAATAATGAACATTTTGCGAAATCTAATCCAAAAATTTATAATAAATTAAAACTAGCTAATCATAGTAATGTCTTGTCTAGAGAAACCGAATATTCTAATGACCACGATTTTTATTTCAATTTAGATGATATCCAGATTATAGAAAAAACTGGATATACCCAATATACAGTGGTAGTCGAAAGAGATACCGAAAGTAATGATGTGTTGAACTACATTCTACTACTCCATAATAATGGTGATGAAGACCAATACCTGGTAACTTACCCAAGAATTGAAACTGAAGGAGAGTTAATCATTGATTATTACACTGCAACAATGGTAAGTTTAAATGGTAACTCTATCTTATCTAGAGGACCAACTAATTGTGCTGATGGTACACCAGAATTTATAGGTTTTGATCAAGAATACATCTGCACAGCAAATGCTTGTGGTTCTCAAAATCATATGCCTGGAGACGACACATGCGAATGTGGTAAAACAGTGGCATGCACACCTGCATGGACGGGTTGTGAATGGACTTCAGTTGCTCAATGGAGTTGTACTGGTGGTGGTGGATCAGGAGCAGGAAGCGGAAGTGGTGGTGGTGGTTCTAATGACGACAATGATGACGATGAACCTTTGGAAACTGTGGTTTTAATTAATGAACCGAAAACCCCTTGCGAAAAAATGAATAAACTAAAAGCAGATACAGGATTTAGAGCTAAAATGGTAGAACTCAAAACTGCTGCAGATGATGAGAATGTTGAGAAAGGGCAAACGCTATACAATAAAACTGGCGTAGCTCCAATTAATAATAAGTATCTTTATAGCCCATCGTCTGGTACCCCAAATAATCCAGAAATAAATTATTCTTACTATGCAAGTACGCAAGGATATGTGCATACACATTATGAAGGTTTAATTTCTATATTTTCTGTAAAGGATTTATTTGATATGTATAACACGATGAAAAATGTTTCAGTAACAGATGATTTTTTCTACGGTGTCATAACTGAGGCAGGTTCGGCATACATTTTGCAAATAGAAGATAGAGCTACATTTATAACGTTTGGAGATAAATATTTAAGTAATGATGATAAAAGATTTAAATTTATACGTAATCAATTAATTCGAAAGTATAATATCACAGATAATGGTAGCGTTCAAGATAACGAAGATGGTTTCGTAGAAATGCTACACAAGTTAGGAGTTGGCTTATAGATGTTTAAACCTACAGATGATACCTTTACAGATTATGTAAAACTTGAATATTCTTCTGGAGATATCGTTGAATCAAACTGCATTGAAAACTAAAATAAATAAAATATGAAAACAATATTAATAATCATAATAACCCTAATTGCGATAAACGCAAATAGCCAAGTAATCGAGCTATGTAATGGAGTGACTGAAGAAGATGTTGCAAATGGCACTTATTTTAAGGACATAAACAATACGTTTACCCCTTTTTTAGGAACTTGGCAATATATTAATGGCAACGAAGTAATTACTTTTAAAATTGAAAAAGTTAACCATTTTTACAATACAGAAACTCAAATGTATGAGGATTTTTTAGTTGGTAACTACAGCTATTCCCAAAATGGAGGTACAACTTACGTTATAAACACAATTTCACCAGCACTCTTAGATGAGACTCCTGAGGGTAATCCTATGTATTCTTCATGTGTTCTTTATCCAGACCAAAAATTTGATATGACTTTTTATGATGTATTATTAGATAAGGATTTTGGTTTAATTACGTTTGAGTTTTTACCTGAAAGCACGACTCAAATGCAAACAACTTTAACTAATGAACAAGGAACTTACGGTCATCTAGTTGGAGAACCTGCACATAACTTTAATTTCTCACTACCTACAAATTTTATAGTTACAAAATTGTAATTTAGTATAAAATAGCAGTTGCAATTATTTAAGTTGTTTGTAACTGCTATTTTAATTTTTTGAACTATGAAATCAATACTAATAATTATTATTGCTTTAATATCGATAAACGTAAATAGCCAAGTTATTGAACTTTGCAATTACGAAAGCGATCCAGATGAAGCTCCAAGTGGTACTTATTTTAAAGATGTTAACAATACGTTTACACCTTTTTTAGGCACTTGGCAATATACCAATGGTAACGAAGTAATTACATTTAAAATTGAGAAAATCACACATTATTACGTTACTGAAAATAAAACATACGAGGATTTTCTAGTAGGTAACTATAACTATTCTCAAGATGGTGGTTTGACTAATATCGTTAATAAAATCTCACCATCTTTATTAGATGAGAGTCCAGATGCCAGTATTATGTATTCACCATGTGCTAAAGATTCTCCCAACAAAGTTACATTAACATTTTATGATGTTATACTGGATAAAGGGTTTGGTTTAATTACTTTTGAGTTTTTACCTGAAAGCACGACTCAAATGCAAACAACTTTAACTAATGAACAAGGAACTTACGGTCATCTAGTTGGAGAACCTGCACATAACTTTAATTTCTCACTACCTACAAATTTTATAGTTACAAAATTGTAATTTAGTATAAAATAGCAGTTGCAATTATTTAAGTTGTTTGTAACTGCTATTTTAATTTTTTGAACTATGAAATCAATACTAATAATTATTATTGCTTTAATATCGATAAACGTAAATAGCCAAGTTATTGAACTTTGCAATTACGAAAGCGATCCAGATGAAGCTCCAAGTGGTACTTATTTTAAAGATGTTAACAATACGTTTACACCTTTTTTAGGCACTTGGCAATATACCAATGGTAACGAAGTAATTACATTTAAAATTGAGAAAATCACACATTATTACGTTACTGAAAATAAAACATACGAGGATTTTCTAGTAGGTAACTATAACTATTCTCAAGATGGTGGTTTGACTAATATCGTTAATAAAATTTCGCCATCTTTATTGGATGAGAGTCCAGATGCAAGTGTGATGTATGCGCCTTGTGCTAATGATTCTCCAAATAAGGTTACAATGACATTTTATGATGTTATACTTGAAAAAGATTTTGGTTTAATCACATTTGAATTTTTACCTGGCAGCACAACTCAAATGCAAGCAACTTTAACCAACGAACAAGGAGCTTACGGATATTTTGCTGACCAGCCAGAACCTAATTTTAATTTCTCAATACCTACAAGTTTTGTAGTTACAAAATTGTAATTTATGGTGAAATAGCAGTTACAAATAGTTGTTTGTAACTGTTATTTTTAATTTTAATACTGAAAATACAGCCCAGATCATTTTTAGCAAAATGAAATCAATACTAATAATTTTTATAACCTTAATTGCGATAAACGCAAATAGCCAAGTAATCGAGCTATGTAATGGAGTGACTGAAGAGGATGTTGCCAATGGCACTTACTTTAAGGACATAAACAATACGTTTACACCTTTTTTAGGAACTTGGCAATATACTAATGGCAACGAAGTAATTACTTTTAAAATTGAAAAAGTTAACCATTTTTACAATACAGAAACTCAAATGTATGAAGATTTTTTAGTTGGTAACTACAGCTATTCCCAAAATGGAGGTACAACTTACGTTATAAACACAATTTCACCAGCACTCTTAGATGAGACTCCTGGGGGTAATCCTATGTATTCTTCATGTGTTCTTTATCCAGACCAAAAATTTGATATGACTTTTTATGATGTATTATTAGATAAGGATTTTGGTTTAATTACGTTTGAGTTTTTACCTGAAAGCACGACTCAAATGCAAACAACTTTAACTAATGAACAAGGAACTTACGGTTATTTTGCTGACCAGCCAGAACCTAATTTTAATTTCTCACTACCTACAAATTTTATAGTTACAAAACAGTAATTTGTAATAAAATAGCAGTTATTAACATATATGTTTTGACTGCTATTTTTATTTTCAATAGAGGAATAAGCCTTGTTTGTTAATTTAAATGAATTGCAAAAATCCTAAAGTATTTTTAGTAATATATTTAAAGTTAGATATACCGATTCTTAAAAAGATTGGGGTTCTGAAATTGTAACATTTCGAAGACAAAATTATATTATGCAGTGGTTGTATTCAATTTTAACCGAATCTCGCGACGTAAAAAGAACCAGGTCACGATGGTTGAAAGCACGTCAGATATTGGAAATGACATCCAAATACCCAATTCCCCAAAATAAAGAGGCATAATATACATCAAGGGAATAAAGAAAATAGCCTGTCTTGTCAAGGTCAAAATCAAAGCTGGAATTGCTTTACCAACGGCTTGAAAATAAGCTGCTCCAATCAATTGTACTGCTAAAATTGGTACTGCTGCAAAGGTCCAGCGCATATTGGTTGGTGTTACTTTTATAACGTCTACATCTGTAGTAAACCATTTAGTAATGACTTCTGGAAACACCATCAATAAAATAAACACAATTGCCGCTAAAACAGTCGCATACTTTATGGCTATAAAAATAACCTCTTTGACACGATCATGCTGATTTGATCCAAAATTAAAACCTGCAATAGGTATAAACCCTTGTGTGATTCCGTAAATAGGAAATAAGGCGAACATGCTCAATCGACCAACAATGGCGTAAGCTGTGACTGAGGTTTCGCCTCCAAACTTATACAGCGCATTATTTACTAATAGAAATGTCACACTCACAACCGCTTGTCTTGATAAGGTCACAAAACCTAAAGATCCTATTTCGGCAATAATAGTTTTCTCTAACTTAAAATGGGACAGATTGATTTTTAATTCCGAATTTTTAGATAGGAAATACCAAAGAATAAATAGAAACGACACAATATAAGACCCTGTAGACGCCCACGCTGCTCCTGCCATTCCAAAATCCATAATATTGATAAAAATATAATCCAATACTAAATTACCAACGGAAGGAATTAACATCGCATACATGGCAAATTTAGGATTGCCTTCTGCTCTAATAACGGTGTTTCCCATCATGACGAATCCTAAAACAGGAACACCATATAAGATAATTTCATAATAGGTTTTTGCAGGCTCAAAAATAGTCCCTTTACCTCCAAATGCAGGAATTAGGGTGTCCACAAAATAGAGTCCGAAAATAGCAAACGAAACCGTAAACAAAAACGTTAACGTGATTTGGTTTCCAAAAGTTTTTAAAGCTTTTGGCATATTATCTGCACCAAGCGCCCGTGAAATTATAGATGAGCCTCCAATACCGATAGCCATTCCTAATGCCGCAATAAAAAAAGATACTGGAAGCACCACATTTATAGCTGCAATTGCGGTTGAACCAATCCAATTACCAACGAAAATAGTATCGACAAGAATGTTGAGTGACATCACCAAAATCCCAATAGACGCAGGAACAGCTTGCTTGATCAATAGCTTACCAATGGGTTGCGTTCCTAGATCTTTAGAACTGGTTTTTGCCATTATGCGATAACGGTTTCAGCTGTTGCCCAATCGTTAATCCATTGCGACAGTAATTCTACAAATGCAGAGTCGTCATTTAAACATGGGATTGTTGTAAAGTCCTTACCTCCCACTTCATGGAAAATTTCTTCACCTTCCATAGCGATTTCTTCTAAAGTTTCTAAACAATCACTTACAAATGCAGGCGTGACAATCGCCAATTTCTTGGTGCCTTCTTTCCCCATACGTTCTATGGTGAGATCTGTATACGGTTGTAACCAAGGGTCAAAACCTAAACGCGATTGGAAGGAGGTGGAGAATGTGCCTTCAGTCATTTTTAAGTGTTCACCAACGAGTCTTGTGACTTCCTTACATTGGTGTTTATAACAAAATTCGTGCGCTGGTGATGGTGTTTTACAACACACACAATCTATTCTATCATTTGGTTTACAATGTGAACTCGTAATATCACTTTTCCTGATATGACGTTCTGGAACGCCATGATATGAGAATAATAAGTGCTCATAATCATTGCCTTCTAAATGCTTAGCAATAGAATCTGAAAGCACTTCGATATACTTAGGGTGGTTATAGAACGGTTTCAAGTCGGTTATTTTCACCTTCGGAAAATGTTCCTTTCTAATGGCTTCAGCTAATACCACAATCGTTTCAGTCGTTGCCATGGCAAACTGCGGATACAACGGAATAAGAAGGATATCATCCACACCTTTATCTATTAATTCTTGAAATCCCTTCATCATGGTCATACTCCCATAACGCATTCCTAAAGCAACCGGAACTTCAGATTCTTTTTGGATACCATCTTGCAAGCGTTCAGATAAGACAATTAAAGGCGACCCTTCATCCCACCATATTTTTTTATAAGCTTTAGCCGATTGTTTTGGACGTGTGTTTAAAACAATACCTTTTACAAGTAGTGTTCTTGCCCATAAAGGCACATCAATCACACGCTCATCCATTAAAAATTCTCCTAAATATTTTTTAACGTCTTTAGGCTCTGGACTATCTGGCGACCCTAAATTGACAAGTAAAACTCCCTTCATTTATTTCTTTTTAGCAATTTTCAATTTAAACACTCTAATACTTGTACTGTTATTCTTTTATTAACTCAGTTCTCACGCTTTCTGGAATAATAGAATCGACTAACATTTTCATAGCATCGTCATTTCCTAAAAATTTCCATCCATTATATTTTGGATCCTTAATAGCAAACATCGTCGCATCCATATTAATAACTAAAGACATCGTTTTTAAGTCTGAAGCGACATTTGCTGCTCCAAATTGGGAATCCATTGTGGACTTCATCATCTCTAAAAACCCTTTTCTATCTTCTTCTGGTTTATCTTGTTCAGACACAAATGTCATTTTCATTTTACTATTATAAAAAACAGCTGCATAAGTTATTTTTTCTACAACTTTTTCTTCGGAAACTTTAGTAACATCATTAGAAATGAACTCGATTTTCATTTCTGGAGAGCTAAACATTTGCTCCATACCTGCTTTCATTTGTGCTCTTGGAGCCATTTCGAAAACTTTGGGATACATATAATCCAAGACACCATCAAAATTTTGAGCAGTCATATAATCATAATAGATTTGAGCATTTTTAGTAATCTCAGCTGTATGAGATTGCGCAAAACTTGCCGAAGTAAAAAGTAGAGCAAATATTAATGTGGTAAAGTTTTTCATAGTGTAATTTGTTTTTGCAAAAATACGACAGTATTTGTTAAAGATTAAATTCCCTAAGTCAAAAATGGGTTTCACTTAACAAAATAGTCTTTTCACGCAATTCTAATTTCAAAAAATGAAGGTATGCAGTATTTTTGAAATAGATTTAAGGAACTTATGCTATAAAAATAAAAGATTGGTTTAAATTCAATACTGCCTTTACCCACCATTATCTTGGCAACAATGGATTTAAAATTGCGCTTGAGAAAAAATTTGATATAGGAACTGATCTATATGAAGCAAGTGGTGACCTGAATAAAGGGTCAGAGTTGGTTCATAACTTAAACCCAATGAGTCCAAATTTTGGATATTTAAAAGAAAAACCATGTAACGAAAATTAAATTTTTTATTATGAAAAACACATATATACTAATACTACTTTTTACGATAATATTCAGCTCATGCAAAGCGCAAAACACTCCATTATATCGTCCAAATCCAGATCTGCCAGAAGGCACACACTTTAAGGATTTAGATGGTAATCTTGACAATTTTGAAGGGACATGGAAATGGCAGAGTAACGATTCAATTATTACCATAGTACTACAAAAAAAAAAGACGTTTTTGACAGTGATTACAACCAATATGAAGACTACCTAGTTGGAGCTTATAAATTTAGAGTAAACGATACTGTCATTGAAGATAATCTCTCACAATTGAATGACAATTCAATTTTTATACTTGACCATTATATAGCAGGAAATACAATTTTGCATAAAGGTCAATATCCTAAATGTGATGATTGCGTTGTTGATCAAAGACAAGTATTCGTATATTTTACAGACCCACTTTATGAATATATACATTCAGCAATGGTATTAAGACATAAAGTAGAAAATGGTATTGAAAAATGAATGTCGTATTCTATGGTTATAATACTTTTATAGCACCTAGTTTGGACTCACCATTAGTAAATAAAATTCCATTTGGAGATTATACATTTATAAAACAATAAATTTCTAAAAGCTCCACTCAAAAAAGTGGAGCTTTTTCTTTTAACCTAAAGCCATCAAGTATTTTTTAGGCGTCGTTCCATATTTCTTTTTAAAAGCTGAAATAAAATGACTCGATGTACTGTAACCCACTTTAAGCCCAACCTCGTTGACATTATGATCTCCAGCTTCAAGAAGTTTACGAGCGACTTCCATTTTATAGTCAAATAAGAAACTGAAAACTGAGTCCCCATAAATTTGCTTAAACCCTTCTTTTAGCTTTTTAAGACTGAGGCCTATTTCTTCGCTCAATTCTTGCAATGTTGGTGGTTCTGCCATGCGAGCAATCATAATATCTTTGGCTTTTCTAATTTTAATGACGTTGGTTTCATCTACTAAAAAAGGACACTGTTCTATATCTGCATCTTCACTTCTATTAAAATACAAGCTCAATAGTTCTAAGGCTTTACCTTTAAAATAAAGCGTTTTAATAGAGGAGTTTAAATTAAAATTTATGATCTGATTAAGCGCAATGGCCATAGATGGCGAAATTTTACCATCCTTATAATATTTCTTGTCTTTATTATCGACACTTAAAAACGTGATATAATCTGCTTCTTGAGAAAAGAGACCATGAAATTTCTTTATTGACACTAATACTGTGACCAACCATGATTTAGAATGCACCTCTAGATATATTGGTAAATCACGTTGTGGATTGTATAAGAGTAGCGAATTCTCGGCTTCTATTTTTAGTCTGTAATTCCCATTATTAAAGATAAACTCACTAGAACCTTTAATACAAAAATGAAACTGAATAAAACTGCTATCAATCTCACGTTGAACTGTTTGTGTAATACTCTCTTCATTTTGATACGTGAATACGAAAAATCCTTCATCTAATGCTGTCTCATTGAATGAACCTCTAGCGATATTTTTTGAGTCTGAAAAATCCATAATATTTTTATTCTTATTTAGATTCGTTCTAAACTAAAACGATTTAAAACCTTGATATGACTGTAAAAATATGACATTTATCATGTTTTAAGAACATATAATCGTAAAAAACCACAAACGATACTAAAAGTTCTTCTAGCGTTGTTTTTTGTCGACTAAGCTTTTTACTTTTGCTTTCGAAGTTTCCAGATAACTTTCCAAATCAAGTATGGAGCACTACAATATGTCGAGAGGCACAACATTTTACGCCATTGGGCTCAGCTATAAAAAAGCTGATGCCAAAGTTCGCGGTCATTTTAGTTTAGATGACAACGCTAAACGCGCTGTATTGGATCAGGCTAAAGACAATGGTATCGAAAGCTTAATAGTGACATCTACTTGTAACAGAACAGAAATTTACGGTTTTGCAGAACATCCTTTTCAACTCATTCAATTACTTTGTGACAATACAAAAGGTACGGTTGAGGAATTTCAAAAAGTAGCCTACGTTTATAAAAACAAAGAGGCTATTTCCCACATTTTTAGAGTTGGTTCAGGTTTAGACAGCCAAATCCTTGGAGATTTTGAGATCATTAGTCAGTTGAAAGTCAGCGCTCGATTATCTAGAAAGCACCAATTATTCAATCCGTTTTTAGAACGTCTAGTTAATTCTGTGATCCAAGCATCTAAGCGTATTAAGACAGAAACCGAAATTTCTTCAGGTGCAACCTCTGTGTCTTTCGCATCTGTTCAATATATCATGAAGTCTATTGAAAACGTTTCAGAAAAAAATATTTTACTCTTCGGAACAGGGAAAATTGGAAGAAATACCTGTGAGAATTTAGTGAAGCACACTAAGAATCCACATATTACCTTAATTAACCGGACAAAAGGCAAAGCAGAAGCTGTTGCTGGTAAATTTAATTTACTAGTGAAAGATTACGCTAATCTTCAGGAAGAAATTAATATTTCAGATATCTTAGTTGTTGCCACAGGAGCTCAAAACCCAACGGTAGACAAACATTGTATTCAAACGACTAAACCGTTACTTATTTTAGATCTTTCCATTCCGAAGAACGTGAATGAGAACGTTTCAGAATTACCCAACGTCACTTTAGTACATCTCGATGATTTAGCACAAATTACTGATGATACTTTAGAGCGGAGAAAAGAACACATTCCTGTTGCAGAGGAGATTATTGAAGAGGTCAAAACCGAATTCAATGCTTGGCTCGCAACACGAAAGTTTGCGCCAACTATGAAGGCTTTAAAACATAAATTAACTGGTTTTGCAACTGCAGAATTAGATACACAACGCAGAAAGATGAGTGATTTCAATGAAGCGCAAGCCGAATTGATTAGCAGTAAAATCATTCAAAAAATCACAAATCATTTTGCACATCATTTAAAAGGCGATGATGTTTCTACAGACGACAGCCTAGAACTCATAAAAAAAGTGTTTCAATTAGAAGCTACAACAGACAATGTCTAAACTCATAAGAATAGGAACTCGTGATAGCAAATTAGCGCTATGGCAAGCCACAATTATAAAAAGTCAACTCGAACATTTAGGACACAAAACAGTCTTAGTACCTGTAAAATCTACAGGAGATATTGTTTTGGATAAGCCTATCTACGAATTGGGAATTACAGGTGTTTTTACAAAAACATTAGATATAGCCATGCTCAATGGGCACATTGATATTGCAGTCCATTCGTTCAAAGATGTACCAACGATATTACCAAAAGGTATCGTTCAAGCTGCAGTTATTAAACGTGGCAATGTAAGAGACTGTTTGGTCTTCAATGACAATGAAGAATTTCTCTCACAACGGGAAGCTATAATTGCAACCGGTAGTTTACGTCGTAAAGCACAATGGTTAAATCGATACCCAACACATACAATGGTTGGTTTACGAGGTAATGTAAACTCTCGATTAGAAAAATTAGAAAATAGTGATTGGAATGGTGCCATTTTCGCAGCAGCTGGTTTAGGCCGTCTAGATATTAAACCTGAAGAAAGTTTCAATCTAGAATGGATGATTCCTGCACCTGCTCAAGGCGCTATCATGATTACTGCGTCAGAAGATGACGAAGAAATCCGTGCTATTTGCGCAGAAATAAATCACGAAGAGACAGAAATCTCTACATCAATCGAACGTAAATTCTTAAACATTTTAGAAGGTGGATGCTCAGCTCCCATTGGTGCTTTAGCATTTATAAAAGAAGAAGAAGTTCACTTTCAAGGTGTATTATTAAGTCTCGACGGAACCAAGAAAATAGAAGTCCAACGCACAGTGGCTCTTGGAGCCCACCATGATTTAGCTCAGTTTTGTGCCGATTATATCATTGAGCGTGGTGGAAACCGCCTTATGGATACTCTTAAAAAATCCATTAAAAAAGCTAATATCTTTTCAACCAAAACCTTAACAGATGATCAAAAACATCTGTTTTGCGATGATGTAACGAGTGATCACTCAGATTTTATAAAAATAAATTTGAATCGTATGACGCAAACCGTTTTACGACCAATACCAAAAAATATTATTATCACAAGTAAAAATGCAGTTGAAGCGTTGATAACAAATTTTTCTTCGGAAGAATTGAAATTCGATAACATCTATTGCGTTGGCAGAAAAACAAAACGATTTGTAGAACGTAAAATTGGTAAAGTCAAACACACCGAGAACAGCGCAAAAGCTTTAGCAGAGTATCTAGTCGATTATATTGACGGCACTGATGTCACCTACTTTTGTAGTAATTTAAGATTAGACGATTTACCAACAATTCTAGCCGATAATCAAATTGAAGTCAATGAAGTGACTGCTTACGAAACAAAATATGATTCACACCAAATAGACGGTTCTGTAGAAGGTGTTATGTTTTATAGTCCGTCAACTGTACAAAGTTATAAGCAAGAAAATGACAATGACATTATTGCGTTTTGCATTGGAGACACCACAGCAACAGAAGCTAAAAAGCATTTTAAAGATGTAAGAGTTGCTAAGATGCCTACCGTTGAGAGTGTTGTGAGATTGGTGAATGAACATTTTAATAGCCTTTAGCTGTTTGCCTTTGGCCTTTAGCTGAAACCGTCTAACAAGATATTATTGGCGAAAAATTAAATTAAGGAACCAATATATAGTGAGATGAGAAATTTTAGGAATCTTGAAATTTGGAAGAACGGAATTGAAATCGTCAAACAAATTTATCCATTATCTGCTTTATTACCTTCCGAAGAAAAGTTTGGATTTAGAAGTCAAGTAACTAGAGCATCTGTTTCTATTCCGTCAAATATTGCTGAAGGTTGCAGTAGAAACAGTGAGATAGAATTTTAAACGTTTTCTTGACATTGCAATGGGTTCTCTTTTTGAAGTTGAAACACAATTGATAATAGCTCAAGAGTTAGAGTTTATTCCAAAAAATGAGTTAACGACTATTTTTGAGCTTCTTAACACCGAAGCAAAAATGATAAATAGTTTAATAAGTAAAATTAAAATGAGCTAAAGGCTAATAACCAAAAGCTAATTGCTAGATATGATAAAAAACGATTTATTTTTAAGAGCATTAAAAGGAGAAACGGTTGATCGTCCGCCAGTTTGGATGATGCGTCAAGCAGGTCGTTATCTTCCAGAATTTATGGAAATCAAAGCTAAGTACGATTTCTTCACACGTTGTCAAACACCAGAATTAGCTAGTGAAATCACAATACAACCCATTCGTCGTTATGGAATGGATGCTGCGATTTTGTTTTGCGATATTTTGGTTATTCCCCAAGCAATGAATATTGAGGTACAGATGAAGCCTAATTTTGGTCCGTATTTACCAAATCCTATTCGCTCTCAAAAAGATGTGGACAATGTTATTGTTCCTGACGTTAAAGAAGCTCTAAGTTATGTTTATGACGCCATAAAGATGACTAAAGAAAAACTAAATGATGACATTCCGTTAATTGGTTTTGCTGGTTCTCCATGGACCATTTTATGTTATTGTGTGCAGGGTCAAGGTTCTAAAAACTTTGATAAAGCAAAAGAATTTTGTTTTACAAACCCTATGGCTGCCCATCAATTATTGCAAAAAATCACAGATACAACGATTGCATATTTAAAAGAAAAAGTAAAAGCAGGTGTTAACGCAGTTCAAGTTTTTGATTCTTGGGGAGGCATGTTATCCCCTGTTGATTATCAAGAGTTTTCTTGGCAATACATTCAGCAAATTATTGATGCTTTAAAAGATGAAGCTCCAGTAATTGCTTTTGGAAAAGGCTGTTGGTTCGCATTAGACGAAATGGCAAAATCTGGTGCTTCTGCACTTGGTATTGACTGGACATGTTCTGCAAGAAATGCACGTTATTTAACAGGTGGAAACATAACTTTACAAGGTAATTTTGATCCTACACGATTATTTTCTCCTCCTAGTGAGATCAAGAAAATGGTGACGCAAATGATTAATGACTTCGGAAAAGATAAGTATATTGTAAACTTAGGCCACGGAATTTTACCAAATATTCCTTTAGAGAATGCGAAAGCATTTATTGATGCTGTGAAGGACTATAAGAGTCCTAATTAATTTCTGGGCGTTACCACAAGTGGTCGCGCTCGCGCTAGTCGCTATCAAAGATGAGCTTCAACAAGTGCTTCATCGCTAACGCAGATTGAGATTTAAAATAAAATCGATAATTTAGTAAAAAATTGAAAGTGGAATCTAAATGAGATTAAGGTTCCCACTTTCGTGGGAAGCAAACATGATTAATAATATTTTAAAAGGAATTCAAGCCTATACAGGAGCTTTAGATTTAATATCAAAGTTAAAACTTTGGAAGTACTTTTTTATACCAATAATCATTAGTATCGTTACGGCCTCATTAATTGCCCTTTCAGCATACGGATTATCAGATAATATCGGAAATTTCATAGCTAGAATATGGCCATGGGATTTTGGTAAAGACACCTTTACTTGGATCTCGACTTTTATTGGCGTAATCGTCGTTTTAGCCATTGGCTTAATCCTTTACAAACATATTATAATGGCATTATCTGCGCCATTTATGAGCCCAGTTTCAGAAAAAATTGAAGCACACCTCACTGGTATTAAAAGACATGATCACAGAAAAACGTCATTCAAAGAACAGTTATGGAGAGGGATTAGAATAAACTTTAGAAACTTAGGTAAGGAGTTATTAATAACAGTGCCTCTTTTACTCTTGAAATTTATACCTGTTGTTAATATATTTTCAATAATTCTACTAGTTATGGTTCAAGCCTACTACGCAGGTTTTGGTAATATGGATTATACTTTAGAACGTCATTTTAAGTATCGAGAAAGCGTTAAGTTTATTAGGCGACACCGCGGAATTGCCATTGGTAACGGTCTTGTTTTTATTCTTTTTCTTATTATTCCTATTGTAGGTGTCATTTTAGTTTTACCAATGAGCGTTACAGCTGCATCCATTAAAACGGTAGAATTATTAAAAAAGGACACCCTTTTAAATGCTACTAAACCCCTAGTCTAATGATTGCTCAATTTGATGGTTTTGAAATCAACGTAATTCACCAAGGTGATGCATGGAAAATCTGTGATTTAATGGTTGCCAATGCAGACCGTTTTAAACGCTATTTCCCTGGGACTTTAGCTCAGAATTTAAATCCGACATTATCGCAAATTTTTGTAGATAAAAAGATAAAACAGTTTCATGAAAAAGAAGAGTTTTTATTCACATTAAAGCATTCTGAAACACGGGAAATCGCAGGCCTCGTCTATATCAAAGAAGTGGATTTAGACAAAAAACAAGGAGAATTTGCTTATGGCATTGGCTATACATTTGAAGGCCGAGGGTTGACATCAAAAGCGGTTAAAAAGCTGGCTATTCATGCCTTTGAAACTCTAAACCTTGAAACGTTACAAATCATTGCGCATAAAGATAATCTCCCAAGTGTAAAAGTGGCTTTGAATACTAATTTTAAATGGCAAAAAACGCTAGAAAACGAATTCACACCTTCTGGTGAGGCTCCTTTAAACATGGAGTTATACGAATTATATAAATAAATTATTATGCCTCATTTTGTAATAGACTGTTCAGTAAATATTTTAAAATTAAATGCTCCAGAAAACACACTTTTAGCAGTACATGAAACCGCAGAAAAATCTGGTTTATTTGATAAAGGTGATATTAAAGTACGATTGAATCCTTTTGAAAAAAACTATATGGTTGGAGGAAAAAAAGACGATTTTATTCACGTCTTTGCAAACATTATGGAAGGACGAACTACTGAACAAAAATCTAAACTTTCACAACAAATCGTAATTCAACTTAAACAAATTTTTCCTACAATAAATTTTATTGCTATCAATATAAGTGATTTTGAAAAAGCGACATATTGTAATAAAACAATGGTATAAAATGAAAGAGAAATTCTTTAAATACATACACGAATTACAAGACACCATCTCTTCCAAATTAGAAGCTATTGATGGCAAAGCAAAGTTTCAAGAAGATGTTTGGGAACGTCCTGAAGGTGGAGGCGGACGAACACGCGTTATTGAAAATGGTAACATTTTTGAAAAAGGTGGTGTCAATATTTCTGGGGTTCATGGTAAATTACCAGATTCCATGCAAAAATACTTTGGAGTTGAAGATGCCAATTTTTTTGCCTGCGGTCTGAGCTTAGTACTCCATCCAACAAACCCAATGGTGCCGACCGTTCATGCTAATTGGCGTTATTTTGAAATGTATGATAAAGAAGGAAACATAGTTGATCAATGGTTTGGAGGCGGACAAGATCTAACGCCTTACTACTTATTTGAAGATGATGCGAAACACTTTCATCAAACCTGTAAAACAGCTTGTGACAAGCATAATCCTGAGTTTTATCCCAAGTATAAAGCACGTTGTGATGACTACTTTCATAATGCACATAGAAACGAAGGTCGTGGTATTGGTGGCTTGTTCTTTGATTATTGTAAGGCTTCCGAAGATATGAGTATGCAAAACTGGTATGATTTCGTGACTGAAGTTGGTGATAGTTTTCTAGACGCATACGTTCCAATTGTAGAACAAAGAAAACAATTAGAATATAGCAAAACCCAACGTAACTGGCAGGAAATTAGACGTGGTCGCTATGTCGAGTTTAACTTGGTTCATGATAAAGGAACATTATTCGGGTTAAAAACAAATGGACGCATTGAAAGTATTTTAATGAGTTTACCTCCTCATGTGCAATGGGTTTATGATCATCATCCAGAAGCTGGCAGCGAGGAAGAGAAGTTAGTTGAAGTTTTACAAAACCCAGTAGATTGGGTGTAATATGAAATGCTACTGCGGAAATAAAAAAACCTATGCAACATGTTGTGAAGTTTTTCATTTAAATAAAGGAAAAACAAAAACAGCAGAACAATTAATGCGCTCACGATATAGTGCTTTTGTTTTAGCTAATGGTGATTATTTAATGCAAACGCATCATAGTTCTACGCGGCCAATTTCAGAAAAAAAAGAAATTGTTAAATGGGCAAAATCTGTACAATGGATAAAATTAGAAATCCTAGAAACAACTAGAGGTTTGGAAAATGACCTAGAAGGAACAGTAACATTTAATGCTTATTTTTATGAAAATGGAAGCATTGAGCTTATTCACGAAAAATCTGCTTTTTTAAAAGAAAACGACACATGGTATTACTTAGGTTATGCCAAAAATTAGTAAAAACTGTCAAGTTTTAATACCAATACCCATTAGGACTGACAATCTGTAAATAAAAAACTATGTACCCACTAAAAAGAAACCGAAGATTAAGAACCAACGACTCTATAAGAAGCTTAGTTCGTGAAACCATTATTTCTCCTAATGATTTTTTGGTGCCGTTATTTATTGTTGAAGGAAAAGGAATCAAACAAGAAATCCCATCTATGCCAAATTACTATCGTTTTAGTTTGGATTTATTAGAGCACGAAGTAAAAGAACTCTGGAAATTGGGATTAAAATCGGTTTTGCTATTCGTAAAAGTTCCAGATAATCTAAAAGATAATAAAGGGACCGAAGCACTCAATCCCAACGGCCTCATGCAACGCGCTATTAAAACGGTAAAAAATGTGTGTCCTGGCATGTTAGTGATGACAGATGTGGCGCTAGATCCTTACTCCTCTTTTGGTCACGACGGTATCATTCAAAACGGAAAAATCATCAACGATGACACAGTTGATGTTTTAGCTGAAATGAGCCTCTCTCACGCTCAGGCTGGAGCAGATTTTGTTGCGCCTAGCGACATGATGGACGGTCGTATTTTGGCAATTCGTGAAGCTCTGGAAGATGATGGGTTTACAGATACGGGTATCATGAGTTACTCAGCAAAATATGCATCCGCGTTTTATGGGCCTTTTCGTGATGCTTTAGACTCTGCTCCTGCAGATATCAAAGATGTTCCAAAGGATAAAAAAACATACCAAATGGATTATGCGAATCGTTTTGAGGCCCTTAGAGAAACCGAAATGGATATTGATGAAGGTGCAGATATCGTAATGGTAAAACCAGGATTATGTTATTTAGATATTGTTCGTGAGATTAAAAATGAAGTCGATGTGCCTGTGGCTGTATATCAAGTTTCTGGAGAATATTCAATGCTTAAAGCTGCTGCCGAAAAAGGCTGGCTAAATCATGACGCAGTTATGCTAGAACAAATCACAGCTATTAAACGTGCTGGCGCAGATGTTATAGCTTCCTATTTTGCTAAGGATGTTGTAAAATTATTATCGTAAATTCGAAATCTAAACTAAAATCAATCCATGGGATTACTGATCTTTTACGCTGTTATTTCCATTTTCTTTTCCTTTATATGTTCTATCCTTGAAGCTGTTCTTTTAAGTGTAACACCCACATTTCTGAATTTAAAAAAGAAGGAAGGAAAGACCTATGCAGCAGATTTAGAAATTCTTAAAAAAGATGTCGATCGCCCATTAATTGCAATTCTAACGCTTAATACTATCGCACATACTGTTGGCGCAATTTTGGTTGGTGTGCAAGCTAAAGTGGCTTATGCTGAACTTTATGGCACTACATCAAGAAGTCTATTTGGAATAAAATTCACAGAAGATCTTATGGTAGGTGTCGTATCAACCCTGATGACGATTCTAATTTTAGTCGCTTCGGAAATCATCCCGAAAACGATTGGTGCAACTTATTGGAAACAACTGGCCAATTTCACGACTAAAGCGCTTCACGTTTTAATATTTCCTTTGAAATGGACAGGAATTCTTTGGTTACTTCAACTCACTACAAAGCTAATTGGTGGTAAAGGTCATGGCAGCGTTTTAAGTCGCGAAGGCTTTTTAGTTATGGCAGATATGGCTCAAGAAGAAGGTGTGTTTCAAGAGAATGAAAGTAAAATTATCAAAAACTTATTAAATTTTAAAGACATCTTTGCTAAAGACATCATGACACCAAGAACCGTTATGAAATCTGAAGACGAAAATACGACAGTAGAAGATTTCTTTAATAAAAACATGAATCTTAGATTTTCAAGAATTCCTATTTATGTTGATGATCCTGATAATATTAAAGGACTAGTTTTAAAGGATGAAATTTTCAAAGAGATGGCTTTAGATAACGGTTCTAAAAAACTATCTGAACTTAAGAGACATATCATTGTTGTAGAACGTAATTTACCCATCCCAAAATTATTTGAACAACTTGTAGAAAGTAGAAATCATATGGCTTTAGTTGTTGACGAATACGGATCTGTAAGTGGGATAGTAACCATGGAAGATGTCATTGAAACGTTATTAGGTCTTGAGATTATGGACGAAAGCGATAATGTATCTGATCTGCAGCTTATGGCTAGAAAAAATTGGGAATCTAGAGCCAAAAAATTGGGGATTTTGGACGAAAACACTTCCGAAGAAAAAGAATAATCCATGGAAACCTGTATCATCAAATCGCCTTTAGGTTATACCAAAATTACTGGTGATATAGATGGTATTTCTCAGGTTACTATTTTAAACTCTGAAGAAAAAGAAACCGATATTATTCCGGTAGAATTAGAAGATTGCACGATTCAACTCAGAGAATATTTTGAAGGGACTCGTACTAAATTCGATTTAAAACTGAATCCACAAGGCACCGAATTTCAAAATGTAATTTGGAAACTCCTTCAAGAAATCCCTTATGGAAAAACAATTTCTTACCTCCAATTATCAAAACGTTTAGGTGATGTCAAGGCCATAAGAGCTATCGCCAATGCAAACGGTAAAAATCCACTATGGATTATCGTGCCATGTCATCGCGTGATTGGCAGTGATGGCAGTCTAACCGGTTATGCTGGTGGACTGCATAGAAAGAAATGGTTAATTGAACACGAAAGCCCATACAAACAGCAATCCCTTTTTTAATGTACAAAATCGCAATAGATGATCTAACCCACTTTTTTAAGCCTTCTGCGGTTTACAAGTATTGGTTTATCTTTTCCGAAGAATAAATTACACAAGTAAAAAATAATGTCTCTTGTTGATGAAAAACAAAACAGTATTTATACTTTTAGCAAAACACTGTATATCGCGGACAAACAATTTTATAAAGTGAAACTAAAACAGCGTCGCGCTAATTCCAAATAGATAACAAATGAACTTCCTTAAAAAATCCCTCAAATTTATACTTGTATGTATTGCACTAGTTATTGCTCTGCTTTATATCACAGACACAGATTATCTTATAAAAGCGGTAAGGACTATTTACTTAAAAGGTCACAGCACTGCTTATCTTGAAGATTATAAAAAGTTTGACAACCAAGTTATAGAGGCAGGGACACCTCAGCCTTGGAGTAATCACATTGACTATAATACAATGACGATTTCACCTGAGCTAGAAAAAGCAAATCAAGATTGGGGAACAATCGCCTACGTGATTATAAAAAATGACAGTATTTGGTTTGAAAAATATTATGATGGATTTGATGAAAATTCAAAATCTAATTCATTTTCTATGGCGAAAAGTTATGTGTCTGGACTATTAGGAAAAGCGATTATGGATGGTCACATTAAAAGTTTAAATCAACCTGTATGTGATTTTCTTCCTGCATTTTGTGATGGGAAAGCTGCAAAAATGACGGTTGGAGATTTATCATCTATGTCTTCTGGCACCAATTGGGATGAAGCCTATTATTCACCTTTATCTATTACAACACGTGCCTATTTTGATGATGATTTAGCAAAAGTAATGAATGGTTTAGAGGTTGTCGATGAGCCAGGGCAAACTTACAAATATGCCAGTGGTGACACACAAATGTTAGCAATGGTCATTGAAAAAGCAACAGGTAAAAAACTATATAAATATCTTGAAGATAGCTTTTGGAAACCTTTAGGGTCTGAGAATTCTACATTATGGCAAGTCGACAGTAAAGACCATGATTTGGTAAAAGCCTATTGTTGTATTGCGAGTAACGCTAAGGACTTTGCGCGCTTTGGAAAATTGTATAAAGACCTCGGAAAATGGAATGGGCAGCAAGTTCTCGATTCTTCATTTGTAGCTAAGTCTATCAAACCTCGTTTCCCTGAAAGTCCAGAATATGGTTACGGTTGGTGGTTGAAGCAGCAAAATGGAAAAGACTTTTTTATGATGCGTGGTCATCTAGGGCAGTACGTTATTGTACAACCAGAAGACAATGTCATTATTGTTAGATTAGGACACTCAAAAGGTCCTGGTGACCCATTGAAAACGTTTACAGATGATATTTCAACATACATTGATGAAGGCTATAAAATGCTGAATAGCAAATCTTAATGTTTTGATATTTAACAGTGAGTGTTTGTTTTCTTGATTTATATCTTCTTTTGATAAAAATCAATCCATCATAAAAACGACAGTAGTCACTACAATCACACGTTTTTTATTCGCAGTTTTGTTTGCACAAAACCGGCACAACCCAGTTCAAATGATAGCAGATATCAAAGATCCACATGCTAACCTTTGGAGAGGAAACAATAAAATTTAAGGACAACGAGGTGATTATTTTGTAGCAGTTCATGTACGTTTCATAGAAAATCAATTGGTAGTTGTTGACTTTTTTGATGAAGATAAATGTACAGTAATTGGTGATGTGATAACACCTATTGATGGAAAATCGGTTGATGCGCTTGTTAACGAGATGAATCCTTTTTATCCTGCTTCTAATCAACCAACACGATTACGAGATATTAGTTTTGATCTATTGCCCTCTATAAAAAATGCGTTGGCGCTAACCATAAAAGCCAAGAGAATACGATGAGTGTTTTTAATAAGTTTATTCAATAAAAGCGACCTAAATGGTTATTGCAGATGGTATCCTGAACGTAATGAGCGCATTTTCAAAAGATAAGTAATGCTATTGGATATGTCACCTTACAAAACTTTAATGATCAAGATATCAAAGAATTTAAAGATACAAAAGGCATCATTATAGATATTAGAAATTATCCTTCAACTTTTGTCCCATTCAAACTTGGTAACTATTTGAACAGTAATCGTTCAGATTTTATTAAATTTACACAAGATATTGTTAATCAGACTAGTGAGTTTGTATACAGAGATGTTAATAAAGGATGATCGTACAAAGGTCAAAAAGCTATTATTCTGCTCAAAGTTAAACAGTACATACAATTATTGCATATAGAGCTGGCGATAAAACAACAGTTGTTGGAAGCACTAGAGATGGAGCAGATAGAAACGTCTCAGCGATTTATCTTCCAGGAGGTTTAAGGACTATGATTTCTGGAATTGAAATACAATATCCAGATGGTAGAGAAACACAACGTATAGGGATCGTTCCAGACGTAGAAGTAAAACCAACTATAAAAGGAATTTCAGCAGGTCTCGACGAACCTTTAGCAAAAGCCTTAGAACTCATCAATCAAAACATAACTAAACCAGAAACTATAAAAGACTAATGATCAATAAACTTAATTTAGAGCATATCTTATTCTTAGACATAGAAACGGTTCCTGAGACTGAGCATTTTTCTGAATTAGATGATGTCAAGCAAGAACTTTGGGATCATAAATCTAAATATCAAAGACGTGATGAGTTCACTGCAGAAGAATTTTATGATCGCGCAGGTATTTGGGCAGAGTTTGGTAAGATTGTCTGCATTTCGGTTGGGTATTTTAAAATAGAAGATGAGGTCAGAGCCTTTAGAGTAACTTCTTTTCATGGCGATGAAATAAAGATCTTGAAAGATTTCAAAAACATGCTCATCACACATTTTAGTTCCAATAAACATTTACTTTGTGCTCACAACGGAAAAGAATTTGATTTCCCATATATTGCTCGTCGCATGATCATTCACAATATTGAGTTGCCTTATAAATTAAATCTCTTCGGAAAAAAGCCTTGGGAAGTCCCACACCTAGATACCTTAGAACTCTGGAAATTTGGAGACTACAAAACCTATACGTCTTTAAAGTTATTGACTAATGTTTTAGGCATCCCATCTCCAAAAGATGATATCGACGGTAGCGAAGTTTATCGTGTGTATTACAAAGAAAAAGAACTAAACCGCATAATAGTATATTGTGAAAAAGATACGATTGCTGTGGCTCAAATTTTCTTGAGATTACGTGGTGATGTGTTGTTGCATGATAATGAGATTATACATATTTAATCAAAAACCTATTTCAAATTAAAATGATTCCTGAGTCAATAGCTCAGGAATCATTTTTTTATATGAATTTATCTATTATTTTCTTTCAATAGATATTAAATAGTGTTCCCACTACTTAATAACGATCTTCTCAGTGATCCTTTGGAAATCATTCTTCAGAGTCACGAAATAAACACCAGCACTTAAAGATGATGCATCAATACGATGACTAATCTTGTCGCTTCCTAATGTCCAAGATCTAATCAATCTACCTTGCAAATCAAAAAGTGTCAATTCACTATCCTCTAATAACTGTCCTTTAACATAAAGTGCTTTAGGTTGTGTGGTAGTGAAAATATTAATTCCATTAGCCTCAGGGCTTTCTGTTCCTAAAGTGCTTTCAGCAAAACTTATAAAGAAGCGTCCTGTTCCAGTAATATTAGTATTCGCTGTAAAGATATAATCTGTTGTATTTAATAACGTAAATGTATTTGTCAAGTTATCCTCTAAATAGACTTCAACATTTTCAGGAAGTGATCTTTCAGTAATACTTATTGTAGCTTGTTGTCCTGCGGAAACGTTAATACCCAAAGGTATGGTAACATCAGACAAATTGGTCGAACCTATAGATTGGACACCATAGTTTCGTCCTACATTATCTTCTACTAAACGAGAGTATATAGCCAATGCTGGAGCAGTACCAAACAATCCAGAATCGTAATTAGGATCTTGTCCTAAAGACGCATTTTCCGTGAAATAGAAATCCGTATGATATGCATTTGACGTATTATCTAGCTTTAGTTTTAAATGCGAGATTGGGGCAATATTCCCTTGTCTTCCGAGAATAAAATCATCAGCATTACCTGTACGTCTCATTGACGCAGTAAACTCAATTTGACCATTATTAGTAGCTGATGCTATTAAGAAACCTTGTCCTGGTGTAATCAATGCGTTAGGGTTTGCATCTGAATATCCTTGATTCCAAATAGTCCAACCATCTGAAGCAAAGCCATCATAACCATAGACTCCAGAAGATTCAGTCTCAAATTGTAGACTATTAGCTGCTAAGAAATCTGATAAACTAAGATATGCTGGATAAGGGTTACCAACCAAGTTCCATTCCGGATTTAATGGTCCGTCATTAACAACTGGCACACTTAAATCTCCTATTTTAACATCACCCGTAAAGGTAAACGTACCTGCATCTGTTGATCCTGCTCTATAACCTATACCTGGCAGCAGTGGTGCAGTTTCGGTATTAGTATACAACAAATAGATGTCTAAGATTTTATCGAATGGTCCAAATAGGAATAATGTATTTGGACCATTACTTAAAATATTTGGGTTATCTGCTCTAAAATCAATAAATGACTCACCATAAAATGGTGCAGCAATTAAATCACTACCACCAACACTCGCTACAGCATTGACATGTCGCTTATATTGTGCTGTACCGACTACAAAATTCTCAACAAACAAACTTGAATACTCATTAGAATCTGATTCTAATACAACGTTATCTGCTGTTTTCAAAATACCATTAACCGTCATTGCTATTGCTTTCTCAACTACGATTCCAGCGCCTGCGCAAACACTCATATTATTAACTTGTATATCACTTGCAACGGTATATGTTCCATCTAAAACAAAAACATTATCTGTAATTGTTGTAAGTGAAGGTGCATTAGGCGTCCAAGTACTACTAGTATATATTAAATCATTTGATCCTACTATGATAAGCGTATAGTCCTCCACTTCTCCAAAGTCAAATATTTCACATGGTGTTGGTGCTACATTATATTTCATTGTTACACGCATTCTTGTTTTGGTATCTAAGGCACTTGATGGTATAGTAAAATCACCAGTTATACTTGTGTCTAGAGTTGGAGCTATTGACACTACTTCTTCTCCTACATCATCAAAATCTCCATCTTTATTATAATCTATCCATACAGAATAGGCTTCATTGTTCACAGTTCCTGACCATGTAGGTGTGATTGTAATTGTGTGTTGTGTTCCTTTTCTCAATACCGTTGAAATCGCTGTAAAATCTGAATAATTTTGTGAACCAGATACATTATCTATATCACCTAATTGTACACGACTAATATATTCTCCGGAGGCACCATTACTTTCGGAATCACAATAATCACTAGGCTCAGATTCTAAAGTCACAAAAGTTAATGTTGTTGAATATCCTGAAGTTTCAGTAACTGAACACTTGCTTCTAACCTCAACCTCATACTGTGTAAACGGTGTTAGCAATGTTAATGCTTGAGTATTCGTCATTACATCTAAAATATCAATCCAAGTGACAGCTCCTACTTCACGATATCTTAAATCAAAATCAAAAGATGCCATGGCATTCCAACTAATAATTGCAGATGTATCTGTAATAGAACCCGCATTTAAACCCGTTGGTACTATTGGAGCTATGCCTTGGTTTTCCCAGGTACAGTTTGTATTATTAAACTGATAGTTATCCCAACAGTTTACTGCTGTTGGTTCTACTGGTTGTGTTCCTGATACTTCCCATAAACAGGTTTCAGTGTTAAACGATGTTATCTCCCAACATTCTATTCCTGTTGGCTCTAATGGTTGTGTGCCTTGGTTTTCCCAGGTACAGTTTGTATTATTAAACTGGTAGTTATCCCAACAGTTTACTGCTGTTGGTTCTACTGGTTGTGTTCCTGATACTTCCCATAAACAGGTCCCATTGTTAAACGATGTTGTCTCCCAACATTCTATTCCTGTTGGCTCTACTGGTTGTGTACCTGACACTTCCCATAAACAGGTCCCAACATTAAATGATGTTGTTTCCCAGCATTCTATTCCTGTTGGCTCTGCTGGCTGTGTGCCTTGGTTTTCCCAGGTACAGTTTGTATTATTAAACTGATAGTTATCCCAACAGTCTACTGCTGTTGGCTCTACTGGTTGTGTGCCTGACACTTCCCATAAACAGGTCCCAGTGTTAAACGATGTTGTTTCCCAACATTCTAATCCTGTTGGCTCTAACGGTTGTGTGCCTTGGTTTTCCCAGGTACAGTTTGTATTATTAAACTGGTAGTTATCCCAACAATCTACTGCTGCTGGTTCTACTGGTTGTGTGCCTGATACTTCCCATAAACAGGTTCCATTGTTAAACGATGTTGTTTCCCAGCATTCTAATCCTGTTGGCTCTGCTGGTTGTGTTCCTGACACTTCCCATAAACAGGTCCCAACATTGAATGTTGTTGTTTCCCAGCATTCTATTCCTGTTGGCTCTAACGGTTGTGTGCCTTGGTTTTCCCAGGTACAGTTTGTATTATTAAACTGATAGTTATCCCAACAGTCTACTGCTGTTGGCTCTACTGGTTGTGTGCCTGACACTTCCCATAAACAGGTTCCATTGTTAAACGATGTTGTCTCCCAACATTCTAATCCTGTTGGCTCTACTGGTTGTGTGCCTGACACTTCCCATAAACAGGTTCCATTGTTAAACGATGTTGTCTCCCAACATTCTAATCCTGTTGGCTCTAATGGTTGTGTTCCTGACACTTCCCATAAACAGGTCCCATTGTTAAACGATGTTGTCTCCCAACATTCTAATCCTGTTGGCTCTACTGGTTGTGTTCCTGACACTTCCCATAAACAGGTCCCAGTGTTAAACGATGTTG